>JAZRLQ010000209.1:0-2365 GCA_045646925.1 Eubacteriales bacterium | reverse complement strand
CCGACTTGTCCATGTGGATGACGGCGTCACAACCGAGCTTTTCGCGCAGATCCTTCTCGATATTGTCGATCATGTCGTGCGTTTCGATGAGGTTCGCGTCCGCGGGAACCTCCGCGTGCAGAGAGATCATCATGCGGCCGGGGCCGTAATCGTGGATGATCAGATCGTGAATGCCTTCAACGCCCTCGTGCGCGTAAACGATGCTCGAAATTTCGTCGATCCTTTCCTTTTCGGGCGGAGTGCCGAGAAGCGGATCCATCGTCTCCTTCGTGGAGCGGATACCCGAAAAGAGAATGAATGCGGAAACGAGAATACCGCAGTAAGCGTCGATATTGACGTCCGTGAAGCGCGAGATGAGCAGACACGCGAGAACGGCGGTCGTCGCAACGCAGTCGGAAAGGCTGTCGTTTGCGGTCGCTTTCATGGCGGAGGAGGAGATCTCCTTGCCGATACGGAAGTTATAGAGCGCGATGTACGCCTTGATGAAGATGGAGCAAACGAGGATGGCGATCGTGAGCGCGCTGAAAACGGGCGCTTCGGGGGAGATGATCTTTTCCACGGAAGATTTTCCAAGCTCGAAGCCGACGAGAATGATGATCATGGAGACGATCAGTCCGGAGATGTATTCGATTCTGCCGTGACCGAAGGGGTGGTCCTTGTCGGGCTTTTGCTCGGACATACGGAAGCCGATGAGCGTGATGACGGAAGAGCCTGCGTCGGTGAGGTTGTTGAACGCGTCCGCCATAACGGAGATCGCGCCGCTGAGCAGCCCCGCGAAGAATTTAATGCCGAAGAGAATGACGTTCAGAATGATCCCCATCGTGCCGCACAGAGAGCCGTAAGCGTTTCTGACCTTGGGAGAGGCGGTGTTCTTGTAGTCGGGAATCAACATCTTTGCTAAAAAACGAATCAATTTAGTCCTCCTGTAAAGTTTCATTAAATAGTAGTATACCATATTATAATCACGAAATCAAGTTTGTGAGAGAAATTTTTTGCCCCCGCGGAAAAATAAATGAGCCACGAGAGCGCGCAGACGGGATTTCGCGCGTAAGATTGGTTACGCATTTGTAGGGGACGACCTCCCGGGCGTCCCGTGAATACATGACGAATCCGCTTTGCAATTTTGTCGACGGGATTCTGTAGAAATCCGAGGTAACACCTCATCCGTCAACCTGACGGTTGCCACCTGTCTCGCTGCGGCTCGGTCACGCTCGGGCTCTAACGACCATTTAGGTCGTTATTCACTCCCCTCGCGCCGCTTCGCTACCCAAGGGGAAGGCTTTCTGCCCCTATTTCGCGCGAAAAAAACGATATCACCACCCATTTTCGACGTTTTTTGCGTGAGGTGGGGTGTATAATGGTGTCATGACAGGCTTTGCCGCGAGATAAGATCGGGGGGATCGCGATGGAAGAGGAGATTTACGCGGACGTTCTGTTCATCATCAATTTCACGATGGACTTTTTGTCGCTCTATATCGTGGGGCGGCTCATGCATTTCCGCATGGTGACGTGGAGGGTGCTTCTCGGCGCTTCGCTCGGCGCGCTCTACGGCGTGATCGAGCTTATGCTGGAGATATCGTCCGTGAAAAAGACCGCGCTTGCGATAGCGGTGCTTTGTCTGATGTGCCTTATGGCGTTCGGCTACGGGAGCTTGCGCACCTTCGCGTCGGGGGTGGCGTTGACCTTCGGTGTGAGTATGCTCATCGGCGGGATCATGACCTCCGCGTTTCTGAAGCTTGGGAACGGCGCTTCGTATATCGAGCTGGACGGCACGATCGCGACCGTGTACGGCGATCTGCCCGTGTGGAAATTCGCGGCGCTGGCGCTTGCCTCCGCGCTTCTGACGTGGGGGATAGGGAAGCTCTTTCGAAGGAAACGAGCGCTCCGTACCTGCGGCGTTCGCGTGCGGTTCGATGGCAACGACCGTGAGATGACGGCGCTTGTGGATAGCGGAAATCTGCTCGAGGAGCCCGTCTCGGGAACGCCCGTGATCTTTCTGAAGGGCAGGGCGGCAAGGCTTCTCGTGCCGAAACGGTTGCTCATCGCCATGAAAAACGGCGCCGCCTCTCTGTCTCTCGCGGACGCGGGGAAGCTGCGTGTGATCCCCGACAGAACGGTCTCGGGGGAGGGCGTTCTGCTCGCCGCCGTGCCGGACGCCGTCCTTCTGCAAACGGGGAAGGGCTGGGAGCCAAGACGCGCGCTCGTCGCGGTCGATTTCTCCGACGGTGATTACGGCGGCTTCGAGGCGCTCGTGCCGGAGATGTTGGTCTGATTGCCCCCTGCGATGTAGCCGAATTCGTGCGCAACCGCACACGGTGGGGAAAAATCCCCAAGTGGGGGAGGTTAAGTCCCGTCGGCGCACCCT
>JAZRLQ010000208.1:0-13050 GCA_045646925.1 Eubacteriales bacterium | reverse complement strand
AGAACCTGCAAAAGCACGTTGAATACGTCGGGGTGCGCTTTTTCCACTTCGTCGAAGAGAACGACGGCGTAGGGCTTGCGGCGTACCGCTTCCGTGAGCTGACCGCCCTCGTCGTAGCCGACGTAGCCGGGAGGCGCGCCGATCAGACGGGATACGGAATACTTTTCCATATATTCGCTCATATCGATGCGGATCATGTTATGCTCGTCATCGAAGAGCGATTCCGCGAGCGCCTTCGCAAGCTCGGTCTTGCCGACGCCCGTCGGTCCGAGGAAGAGGAAGGAGCCGATAGGACGGCGCGGATCGCGGATGCCCGCGCGGGAGCGAAGGATCGCGTCGCAGACCTTCGTGACGGCTTCGTCTTGTCCGATCACGCGCTCGTGCAGGATATCGTCGAGATGGAGAAGCTTCTCGCGCTCGCCCTCCATCAGCTTTGCGATGGGAATGCCCGTCCAGCGAGAAACCGTCTTCGCGATCTCTTCTTCGCTGACGCGGTCGCGCAGAAGCGTGTTTTGCGCTTCCTCCGCGCGTTTTTCTTCTTCGGCAAGCTGCTTTTGCAGCTCGGGCAATTTGCCGTATTTCAGCTCCGCCGCTTTCGCGAGATCGTAATCGGCTTGCGCCTTTTCGATCTCAGCGCCCGTTTTTTCAATTTCCTCGCGGATCTTCTGAACCTTGCCGATGGATTGCTTTTCGTTATCCAATTTGGCTTTCATTGCGGAGAAATCTTCTCGCAGCGCGGCAAGCTCTGCGCGGATCTCCTCGAGATGACTGGCGGAAAGCTTGTCCTTTTCCTTTCCGAGCGCGGCTTCCTCGATCTCGAGCTGCATGATCTTGTGGGAGATCTCGTCCATTTCGGTGGGCATGGAGTTCATTTCCGTTTTGATCAGCGCGCAAGCCTCGTCGACGAGATCGATCGCTTTGTCGGGGAGAAATCTGTCGGAAATATAACGGTCGGAAAGCGTTGCCGCCGCGATCAACGCGCCGTCCTGGATCTTTACACCGTGGTAGACCTCGTAGCGTTCCTTGAGTCCTCGCAAAATGGAGATCGTGTCCTCCACGGTCGGTTGCTCGATGAGAACGGGCTGGAATCTTCTTTCCAGAGCGGGATCCTTTTCGATATATTTGCGGTATTCGTTCAGCGTGGTCGCGCCGATACAGTGAAGCTCGCCTCTTGCCAGCATGGGCTTCAGAAGATTGCCCGCGTCCATGGCGCCGTCGGTCTTGCCCGCGCCGACGATGGTGTGCAATTCGTCGATGAAGAGAATGATCTTTCCCTCGCTTGCCTTGATCTCGGAGAGAACGGCTTTGAGTCTTTCTTCGAATTCGCCGCGGAATTTCGCGCCCGCGACGAGTGAGCCCATGTCGAGAGAGAAGAGCGTGCGATCCTTCAGATTTTCGGGAACGTCTCCTCTGACGATGCGGAGCGCAAGGCCTTCTGCGATCGCCGTCTTTCCGACACCGGGTTCGCCGATCAGACAAGGATTGTTTTTTGTTTTTCTCGAAAGAATACGGATGGCGTGTCGGATCTCCTCGTCTCTGCCGATGACGGGATCGAGCTTCTGCGCGCGTGCGAGCGCGGTGAGGTCTTGTCCGTATTTGTTCAGCACGTCGTACGTCTCCTCGGGATTGTCGTTTGTGACTCTTTGATTTCCGCGGATATCCTTGACGGCTTTTTCCAGCGCGTGACGGTCAAGTCCGCATTTCCGGAGGATCTTTTTCATGCTTTCGCTCGGCTTTTCCATAATGCCGAGCAGGATATGCTCAACGGAAATATATTCGTCCTTCATGGAGGAGGCGATGGCTTCCGCTTCCGCAAGCGCGCTCTCCAGCGTTCTGTCGATATAGATCTTGTCGGATTCCACAGAGCCGCCGCGCATACCCGGAAGCGCCGATACTGCCGTTTGCAATTCGGATTTCAATATTTCCGGGGAAGCGCCCGCTTTTTTGACGAGATCAGCGGTGATCCCTTCTTCTTTGTTCATCAGAGCAAGAAAGAGATGCTCTTGTGTGATCTGACTGTTGCCGTACGATGCCATCAGCGTTCTTGCGTCCTGCAGGGCTTCCATGCTTTTTTGCGTGTATTTCTGTAAATTCATAGCTTCTCTCACTTTCTTTCGTTTTTATGCCAGAATGGGATTTTTTGCGAGATAGTCGCGATAAATGACTTCGGCTTCGATCGCGCTTTTTTCGGGATATTGGATATGAGCGAAGAAGACCTTCAACGCCTTGTCAAAAGCCTTGACATATGCGGCGATGACTTCTCCGAGATCGATCTCTCTTGCGCCCGAGCAGTTTTGCAGGATCAATTTGCGGGAATATTTTCCGTCCGAAATGGCAAAGGGAATATGACCGCGGTATTTCATTTCGATCGCGCTCCAGAGACGGTAAAATTCCGTCATATAGAGGATCAGCCCTGCGTTCTGCGTACGGAGCGAAACGCGAAGCTCGCCGATCTCAGCGCCGGTTCCGCGATAAAGCTCCACGTTATATTTTACCGTCGGATTGTATTTGTATGCGAGCGCGGAGCGAAGAGACAGCATGGTGTCCGACGGCTCCTGCGCCTTGAAGGCGCTTGCCGCAAGCAAGCTTTCCATGCGGAGAAAAATTTCGCGGAAGCGCTTTTCGGGAGTGGTGTAGGAAACGTATTCTGCGAGGATCTGATTGATCATATTGGAGCGGTTGGTGCCGTTTTCATATGCGAGTTGATCGATTTTTTCCACGACGTCCGCGGAAAGCACGATGGAATAGACGTTTTTCATTGGTTTTCGACATCCTTTTTCGTTTTAGATTACGCTTTTATTATACATCCGCTTATATAATTTGTCAACCGTTTTATATAAATAAGATTACGAATTTTCAGTTTGTTCAAATTCAATTTTGGAAAGAGGGAAAATATAACTTTACTTTTTCCTTTGTTTTTGGTATAATCCTTATATCTTGAAAAATAAGGAGCAATTTGAAAATGATCGAATTCCAACATAAACTGCCGTCCATGTACGCTGACGGAAGGACCTGCGGAACGTACAACAACAGAGAGCTTGGTTTTCCATCCGTGCTGACCGCGACGGATCCCGCGCTTGGCTTGTTTTTGCAAAAAATGAGGACCAATATCTATGCGGACAGATCACTCGTTTTTATCGACGGGAAAATTCTGATGACGGATAAAAACTGGATCCGCGATCACGTTCACATCATGAAGGCGATGCGCCATTGGGAATACGATCTCGGCTCCTTTTTGAATTTTATTATCGATACGCAAAGAGAAGACGGACAGTATTACGAATTGATCAAACAGATGGATGACGAGCATTGGTCCTTTTGCCGCGAGGATTGCCGCGTTATGTATCCGGAGGACAACGTTTATCTTCTACGATTGGAGCTGGAGGCAGATATTGAATATCTCGTTGTGGAGGGCGCCGTTTATCTTTACAAAACGACGGGAGACGATGCGTGGCTGAAGCGGGTTCTGCCGAAGCTCGAAAAGGGAATCCGTTACGTGACATCCGATCCGAAGCGTTGGGACGCAGAACGCGGGCTTGTCAAGCGCGCTTTTACGATAGACACGTGGGATTTTACGCCTTGGCATGATTCTATGACCAACAGAAGAGTCGAAGCGGACACGAAGATGTCGGTCATGCACGGCGACAACTCCGGCGTATATCAGGCAATGCGCCAGCTTGCGTGGATGAACAGAAGACTCGGAAATGAAACGGCCGCAGAGGAATGGGAAGCGCGAGCAAAGACGCTTCGTGAAAACGTTTTCAAATACCTCTGGAACGGGAAGTTTTTTATCCATCAGCTGCATTTGAATCACGACGGGGTGGATGATAAAGAAAGCGAACGACTTTCACTTTCCAATACGTACGACGTCAATCGTGGACTGACGGATCACGCGCAATCGGGAAGCATTATTGACGAATACGCAAAACGCAGGGAAACGACGTCTCTGTTTGCCGAATGGTTTACGATCGATCCGCCGTACGAGCAATTTGCAAGCTTCAAAAAGGGAAAGTACATCAACGGCGCGATCTCGCCCTTTACGGCGGGCGAGCTTGCGAGGGCTGCCTTTGATCACGGCTACGAGGCTTACGGCTGGGATATCGTCTGCCGCTTCATGAAGCTTGCGGAGCGCGACGGCGACGTTTATTTCCTCTATTATCCCGATTCGTCGCCGCAGCCGCACGGCGGTCCGAGCGCTTGGGGCGCGGCGGCGTTTATCAGCGCCGTTGACGAAGGCTTGGCGGGAATTCACGATATGGGCGTCCGATACGATGAGATCCTTTTTGCACCCAAATTCCCCGTTACGCACTATAAGGAGCTTCGCTATCTGACGGGTTACGAGGTTTCGCAGACCTTGGTCGACGTGAGATATATCCTGACCGAAGAGGGAATGCGTTACGATATATATTCTCCCGCGAAAAAGATTTCCGCGCATATTCTCATGCCGAGCGGAAAAGTATGCAAAAAGCTTCTGATCGACGGTGAGCCCTTTGAAAATTATAGCGTTGAGCAGATCAGAGATTCTCACTATATCAATTTCGATTGTAAACCCAATGGAAAAGCCTCTTTCGAAATCATTTTCGAATAACGAAACAGAAAACAGGGAGCGCTCCGTTTGCGGAGAGCTCCCTGTTTTTGTTGAACGATGTTAAGACGGTTCTTCCTCGGAAATTTTCGGATTCCAATCGAAGAAGAGCCCGAAATTGCTTCCGCGTTTGAGAGAATTCGTGCCGCGGAAGATATATTCCCACGTTTTCGAATAACCGCCTCTGACGGCGACCTCTCTCGATCGGATGAAGTTGATGAATTCTTCGGGGTGGTCGGCGTACGTGTTTTCGAACGATTCCGAATAGACTCGCTTTTCTCTGCCCGAGAGAGAGTCAGCGCGGTCGTGGAGAACGTGCTCGATGTTGCGCGAGAAATAATAGAAGGCGTATGGGATCTTTTCGACCTGCGAGAGCTTGGAGAGCGCTTTCGCGGCTTCGGTCTTCATTTCGTTGCGCGAACGCAACGAATCGACGGAGAGCGTTTCAATGCAGGTCTCCTTATATCGCGCGTGCTCCTTTCCGCCGTAGATCACCCGTTCGGGCGGAATGAACGCGCCGTCGGTGTCGATGATGTGAACGATCTTCAGAATATCGGATTTTTTGAGTCGGTACCGCTGGAGAAATCCGCTCACGAAGCGCATGACGGATCGGGCGGCGTTGTCGTCGGTGATGTGATAACGATAGCACATATCGCCGCCGAGAACGTAAAAACGAACGTCGTCGTTTTCCAGAATGTGTGACATGACAAGACCGAGAGAGGTGCTGTCCGTGGAGCCCTCAACGAGAAAAAGAATGATCTTTTTTGTGTTCGCCGTCATAGAGGATCACATCCCTTCTTTGTTCGTCCTGCCTTCTTTTCCGGCAAGACGAAACGCGCGCGCGATCTCAAGCGGATTGGAATATCCGTACAGCTCCTCCTTCTGACCGCCGACGTGAATGCTTCGGATATATTGATCGCGCAGATTGCCTTTTGCGCCGGAAAGTCGGATGTAGCGGTTATTGGGATTGGTCGTTGTGAAAATGATGTCCTTTCGATCGATCATTTCCAGCGGACGAAGGTTGTGGGAGGTGAAGAGAAGCTGACCTCTGCCGTTTTCCTCCAGAATACCGAGGATCTCGCCGAGAAGATATTCGTAAACGCCCGCGTCGAATTCGTCCACCGCGACGAGAACGGACGGATGGTTATACATGGCGATGAGAATGCTTAGCACGGAGATGAGCTTTTTGATGCCCTCTGATTCGCATTTCAATGGAATTTTCGTTTCTCCTCTGACGGAGAGCAGCTCGAATCGCATACCGTCTCTTCCGTCTTCCGTGGTCTGACCGCCGTATTCCTTGATGAAAAGGGACATTCCGGGGATCAGAACGCCGAGCACGTGGTTGATGGAGGCGACGGAGCGTTTGATGAACGCGTACGTCGAAACGGGTTGAACGGACGGCTCTGTGAGCGAGAGAAAGGTGTGATCGGGCGTGTGGTCATCGCCGTCGATCTGAAGAGCGAGCGGCATGACCGCTCCGAGCGAAATGGTGCCCGAATGGTTGGAGTCGACGACGAAAAAGCCGAGTCGCGCATAGCGGGGAAGCGTTTCCAGAATCGTTTTCAGCGCCATATCGTCGGCGGAATCCGTCAGCGCGCGCAGCAAGAACGGCCGCGCGTCCTCCGAAAAAAGAAAGGAAGTGGCGTTTCGTATGGAAAGCTTTCTTGAAACGGCAAGCTCGACGGCATCGTCCTCCGTTTTCGCGATGGCGCTATAGCGGTATTTCGGCGAGAGAAATTTGCCCTTGCCGTTTGCTTCGTAATGCAAAAGAAGCTTGAGAGAAGACGATTTTCCCTGCGTGACGGGGCGATACGAGAGCTTTTCCTCGCTGATATGAACGCCTCTTGCGGCGTCTTGGGATCGGGTGACGGTGAAGGCGTATTCCGCAAGGATTCCCTCGTTTTCATCCCCGATGAAAAACGTAAGCGCGCAGGAGGATGCCTCTGCGGTCTGCGCAATGCCATCCGCCGCGCCGAAGGGGAGCGGGTCTGCGGACATCAGATCCTTCGCGAGAGAAAGCGCCTCGATAACGGCGGTTTTTCCCGATCCGTTCTGTCCGTAAATGCCGAGGATCTCCGCGCGGTCGCAGGAAAAATCCCGATTCACAGCGCACGGCATTTCCAGAATCCCGCGAGTGACGTTTTTATAGTTGCAAAGCTCGATACGAACAAGTCTTGCGTTGTTTTCATGCATATCGGATTACCTCGCTTTCCGTTTCCGTATATATATATATTATAACCCGAAAACCGAGTTTTTGTCAATAGAATGAATTTTCCGAATCGTAAGGAGTGCGCGGTTTTTCTGTCAATAAAATATGCGATGACGGCAGGATTTTGCAATATTTTCGGTTGGCGGGGGTTGCGTTTTCCGCAATCTATGGTATAATGTATCTGAATCATTTTTGTTTTTGATAGGAAAGGTGCGTTGACATGGGATTTTTGGTGCCGATACTCATGTGTTTGGCTTTTATTTTTGTTTGGATACTTCTTGCAAAATGGATTCTCGTAATCGATAGACGCAAAACGAAAAAGCTGCTGCTGTCTTCCAAGCGTCTGGATATGAAGAGCATGACGGCTTTGATCTACCTTTATTTCGGCGGAAAATTGTTTCTGTACTCCAGATGGTTTCCGAAGCGCTCACCCGCAGGAACCTTGTATCGTGAGATTCCGTGCGTTCTGATTTTTGGTAAAAAGATATTCGTTCTCGAGGTCTGCTCCTTGCCCGGAACGTTTCATAACACAGACAAGGAAATGTGGACGGTCATACCTCCCGCAGAATATACGAAGAAAAAGGAGGTTCAGATCAAGAGCCCTCTGTTCCTTGCGAGTGAAAGAGCGGCGCTTCTGAAGGAGCTTCTGGATACGTTATCGTGTCCGTTCGAATTTTCGGTCGAGCCGATGGCGGTTCTGACGGATAAGGATCACAAATGCGCGTATCCGTTCCAGAGCGGGCTCTATACGGTGAGTGAGGCGCTTGCTCATCTTGCCCGTTTTGCGCCGAAAACGACGCTTGAACGCAAAAAAATGAAGAAAATAAACGGTTTGTTTTTTGACGTGTTCAACCGATATTCGCTTTCCCGCAGAAGCGCGATCGCAAGAAACAACAAAATGCGTCAGAAAAAGAAATAATGTTATAAAATGGCTTGCTTTGTTTCGTGCTTTTTTTCGCAGACGATATGGTATAGTAAAAATACCATTTATATGCGAAAGGATGTTGAATCATGAAAACAAAAAAAGTTTCCCTTGTCGCCGGTATTTCCGTATGCGCGCTGATCGTTCTGTTTACTGCCGCCTACGCGGTGATCACAGGCGCTTTTGTGTCTGCCGAGAAATACGTCGCGCCGTGCGATATTGAAGAAAGCTACGCAAAGGAAGCGATCGAATGGGCGGTAAAGCAGAAATGGATGGACGTTGAAACGCTCGACGGACAAGCGTATTTCTTCCCGAAAAACAAGGTGGCGCGGGACGAGCTGGCGAAGATACTCGTTTGCTATCTCGAGCTGGACGCCGACGAATACGCGGATACGCCGCTCGGCTTTGCCGACGAAGCCCAGCTTCCGTCCGAGCGTGTGAAATATATCCGAGCGGCGTTGTCCGGCGGATATATCAAGCTTTTCAGCGATTATACGTACCGCGCTTCCCACGCCGTCACGCGTGAAGAGGCGGCAGAGATCTTTGCTCCGCTTTGCAAAACGAGCGCGTCCGCCGGAAAAAGCGGAGGCTTTTCCGATTTTTCGGATGTGGGGATCTATTTTGAGGACAGCGTGAAGAAGCTCGTGGATCTCGAGATATTGATCGGCTATCCCGACGGAACGCTTCGTCCGAAAAACGAGATCACAAGAGAAGAGCTTGCCATGCTGCTTTACAGACTATATCTGACGGAATAATCATTTTACACCACTTACCGCGCGGGAACGGAGATAATGCAATCTCCGTTTCTGCGGACGATCATATAGATTTTGATTTCAGAAAGGACCCGTAAATATGCAAAAAGAGGCCGAAAAATTTGTGGATTCCTCCATGATGGAGGGAATGTTCTCCATTCGCGCGATCCTGCGCGCGAGCGAAGACGGCATGAACGACAGAAAGATCGAAAGGGTGCTTTTCGATAAGGATAAGTCAAAGAGCAAGGCGAGAGAGCTTTCTTTCCTGCGCGCAAAGGCAAAGGAGCATGGATTTGCCATTGACTTCGTTGACGGTGAAAAGATCAACGAAATGACCATCGGCAATACGCACGGCGGCATCGTTGCCGTTTGTACGGAGCGCACCGTGCCTGCGGTCTGCGATATGCAGATCAAGGAAGACGGCTTTTACGTCATGCTGGAGGGCATTGAGGATCCTTATAACTTCGGCTATTGCCTACGTTCGCTCTATGCGGCGGGCGTGGACGGAATTCTCGTCGGTCCGCGAAATTGGTTTTCTGCGGCGGGCGTCGTTTGCCGCGCTTCTGCGGGCGCGTCCGAGCTTTTTGAGATCGCCGAGGGCGATACTGTCGAAACCGTTCGAATTTTCAAGGAAAAGGGCTATACCGTCCTCGCGGCGGATAAGACCGACGATGCCGTTTCGATCTACGACAGAGAAGTGAAAACGCCCGTACTGCTCGTCGTCGGCGGCGAAAAGAGAGGCATCACCCGCGCGGTCCTTGCGGAATGCGACGGCGTGGTCTGTCTGGATTACGGAAGAAGATTCGGCGCGGCGTTGTCTGCGGCATCCGCGGCTTCCATCCTCGCCTTTGAGATCTTCCGCCAAAACCGAGAAAAGGACGGAGAAGCATAATGCCCGAGGTTATCAACGAAAATATTACGCTGCATCAGAACGAGGGCTCACTCGCGTACGGAACGGATGCCTATTTGCTCTCCGCTTACATGCGTAGACAAACGAAGGAACGCGCCTGCGAATTCGGCGCGGGAAGCGGTGTGATCTCTCTGCTTGCGGCGGCGAGAGGAAATTTCTCTCACATCACCGCGATCGAAATTCAGGAAAACATCGCGAAGCTTGCCGTAATGAACGTCGAAAATAACGGCTTTTCGGAAAAAATTGACGTTATCTGCCGCGATATCCGAGAGAAGGACGTCACGATGAACGGCGCGTTCGGCGTCGTATTCTCCAATCCGCCGTATATGACCGCCGTTAGCGGCAAGCTCGGTAAAAACGACGCGGACAGCGCTTCGCGCCACGAATTGAACGGCGGCATCGACGATTTCGCAGACGCCGCTTCCCGTCTTTTGAAATACGGGGGCTTGTTCTACGCCGTTTACCGACCCGACAGACTTGCGGAGCTTTTGTGCGCCTGCAAGCTCCACGGTCTGGAGCCCAAGCGCATGACGCTCGTTTACCCTACGGAAAATCACGTCCCCTGCCTCGTTCTGCTGGAGGCGAAGAAAAACGGCGCGCCCGGTATCTTCGTCACGAAGCCGCTGATCATTTATCAGAGCGGGAAGCCGCAGACGAACGCCAATTATACGGACGATATGAAATATATTTATGAAAACGGAGCTTTCCATGAGTTATATCAAAGACTTTGAAAAAACGTATACTCCCGATACGCAGAAGAATATCACGCAGAAGGGAACGCTGTATCTCGTCGGCACGCCCATCGGCAATCTTTCCGATATTTCCGAGCGCGCACTGAAGGTGCTGAATGAGGTGGACTTCATTGCCGCCGAGGATACGCGCAATTCCGGAAAATTGCTCTCTTATTTCGGAATCAAAAAGCCGATGATGAGCTATTTTGAGCATAATAAGCGCGAGCGCGGCGAAATGATCGTCGCTCGTATCGAAGCGGGCGAGGCTTGCGCGCTCATTACGGATGCGGGTATGCCTGCGATCAGCGATCCCGGCGAGGATATCGTTCGCATCTGCGCGGAAAAGGGCGTTCCCGTTTCCGTCGTGCCCGGACCCTGCGCCGCCGTTTGCGCGCTTGCCGTTTCGGGACTCTTTACGGGGAAATTCGTCTTCGAGGGCTTCCTCTCTACCGCGAACAACGAGAGAAGAGAAGCGCTTGAGGCTTTGAAAAACGAAACGAAAACGATCATCTTTTACGAAGCGCCCCATAAATTGCGTACCACACTTGCCGATCTCAGAAAAGCCTTCGGCAACCGCAGAATCTCCCTCTGCCGCGAGCTGACGAAGCTCAACGAGGAGATCCTGCGTATGACGATCGACGGAGCGATCGCTTATTACGAAGAGAATCAGCCGCGTGGCGAATACGTTCTGATCATGGAGGGCGCCTCCAAGGAGGAACAAAAAGCCAACGCCTTCTGGGCGAATATGGACGAGGCACAGCACGTTCAATATTACGTGGACGGCGGCATGAGCAAAAGCGATGCCATCAAAGCCGCGGCTAAGGACAGAGGCGTCGGCAAAAGCGATATTTATAACGTCGTTATGAGAAAATGAAAGGAGTTTTATTATGACAGTCAGAATTGAAAACGCTTATATTTTCAATACCGAAAAACGCCGATTTGAATACGGTGCGCTCTGTTTTGAAAACGGGATCCTTACCGAAGAAATTTCCAACCCCGACACCGTGATCGATGCCGAGGGCGGATATCTTCTCCCCGGTCTCATCGACGTGCACACGCACGGCAGATGCGGCGTCGATATCATGGACGCGGATCCCGAAAAGCTCTCCGCGCTTTCCCGCTCTTACGCAGAGTCCGGTGTAACGACGGTATTTCCCACGATCATGACGGCTCCCGTGGAAAAGCTGAAGACCTCGATCGAAAGCATCAAAAAGGCAGAGCCCGTCTGTGATTTCGCGGGCATCCACGTCGAAGGACCCTATATCAGCAAGAAAAAACCGGGATGTCATTCCATCCCCGACATCCGTCCTCTCGATATTCCCGAAATTTTTGATCTTTGCGAAGCGATCCTTCCCGCGCGCCCCCATCTGACCGTTGCGCCCGAGGAGGACACGGACGGCTTGATCTCCGCATTTATGAAGAAGTTCGGCGCTTGCGGCGGTTCCGTTGCGATCGGACACTCCAACGCGGACTATGCGACCTGTGTGAAGGCGATCGCCGACGGCGCGAACGCGTTTACCCATACCTTCAACGCGATGACGCCCATCGGACACAGAGAGCCCGGCGTTGCGGGCGCGGCGCTCACGACCGACGCTTACGCGGAGCTGATCTGCGACGGCATCCACGTATCTCCCGCCGTCATCCATATGTCCTATCACGCGAAGACCGCGTTTAACGATAAATTCGTTCTCATTACCGACTCGATCCCTCCCGCAGGTCTTCCCAACGGCGACTACGAAATGAACGGGATCAAGTTCACACTCAAGGACGGCAAGGCGGCAACCGCCGAGGATACGATCGTCGGAAGCGCTCTTGATATGATGACCGCCGTCAAAAATCTCTCGAAATTCGCGGGAATCTCCTTTGAGGAAGCCTTGATTTGCGCGACGAAGGCGCCTGCGGAAATGGTCGGCATTTACGAAACCGCAGGATCTCTCACGGTCGGCAAGCGCGCCGATATCGTTCTTTGCGATAAAGAGATGAATATCCGCGACGTATATTGCGCCGGCGTATCGGTTTTTAACTGATCTGAAATGAAAATACCGCTTTTGCCCATTCGCAAAAGCGTCAATGAAAGGATAAAAATCCAAATGAACAACAAATTTTATATCACGACTCCGATTTATTATCCGAGCGACAAGCTCCATATCGGACACACCTATTGCACCGTTGCAACCGACACGATGGCGCGTTACAAACGCCTTCAGGGATATGACGTCATGTTCCTGACGGGAACGGACGAGCACGGTCAGAAGATCGAAAACAAAGCAAGCGAAGCAGGCGTTACCCCCCAGCAGTTCGTCGATAATATCGTCGAAGGCGAAAAGGGCGTAAAGGATCTCTGGAAGCTCATGAACGTCAGCTACGACCGCTTCATCCGTACCACCGACGATTATCACGTTGCCGCAATTCAGCGCATTTTCAAAAAAATGTACGAAAACGGCGATATCTATAAGAGCACCTACAAGGGCAAATACTGCACGCCCTGCGAAAGCTTCTGGACGGAAAGCCAGCTCAAGGACGGTTGCTGTCCCGACTGCGGCAGACCTGTTATCGATGCGGAGGAAGAAGCATATTTCTTCCGTCTTTCCAAATACGCTGACCGTATCCGCGATCTTCTCGAAAATACGGATTTCCTTCTCCCCCGTTCCCGCGTGAACGAAATGATCCACAACTTCATCGAGCCCGGTCTGGAGGACCTCTGCGTATCCAGAACCAGCTTCAAATGGGGTGTTCCCGTTGATTTCGACGACAAGCACGTCGTTTACGTATGGATCGATGCGCTCTTCAACTACACGACTGCGCTCGGCTTCCTCAACGATCGTTACGACGATGAGGATTATGCGAAATATTGGCCTGCAGACGTCCATTTCGTTGGTAAAGAGATCGTTCGTTTCCACTCCATCATCTGGCCCGCAATGCTGATGAGCATGAATATGCC
>JAZRLQ010000207.1:0-8668 GCA_045646925.1 Eubacteriales bacterium | reverse complement strand
ATGGCTACGATCCGACTTAGCGAAGCATCGCACTTGCCATGAAGCTTGCGGAGGGTGAGATATCGAAGCAGGAAAGCGGAGAATATCCCGTGTTTCTGCTGGACGATGTTTTGTCTGAATTGGACAGAGAACGAAAAAATTACATTCTCTCCGAGCTTTACGGCAGACAAGTCATTATCACCACTTGTGATGAGAATGATTTTAAGGAAATTTCCAATGCAAAAAAAATTTACGTCAAAAACGGAACGTATACTTATATGTAAGAAAGGAATCGTGCGAATATGAAATTGTCTATTGCTCCTATTGCTTTGCATCATTATTTTGATACGGATAAAGACCAAAGAACTATTCTGGAACTCGTTCGTGAAAGCGGATTTACTTGCGTTGACTATGATATCAAGGCGGATTATCTGAACGGTGATTACGTTGAGCACGCCGAAAGACTTCGCAAAAATCTCGCAGAGCTTGGCATGACCGCGCCGCAGTCTCACGCGCCGATCATCAATCCCTTTGAAAACGGAGACGGTACGGACGTTGAGATCTTCAAGCGCGCACTTGATTTTTGTAAAATCGCGGGCATCCCTTACGTTGTTATCCATTCCTGCGAGATCAAGGGTGCTTCCCGAGAAGAATTTATCGAGAAAAACGCAAGCTTTTATCGTCAGCTGATTCCCTGCATGGAGGAGACCGGCGTTGGCGTTCTGCTTGAAAATATCGGTACCTACGAGCAGGATTACTATTTGTGGAACGGTCAGGATCTGCGCGCTTTGATCGATGCGATCGACCATCCTATGTTTGGCGCTTGCTGGGACGTCGGCCACGCAAATCTTTTCTGGAAAAAGGATTGCGAGCAGTATAGCTCCATGATTGCTCTCGGCGATAAGCTCAAGGCGCTTCACGTTCACGATAACGCGGGTTATTTTGAAAAATCCCACAGACACCATCGTATTGATATGCACACGATTCCGTATTTCTCTCTGTACGACAGCGTAAACTACGACGCTTTGATCCAGGGATTGATCGACATCGGTTATCAGGGTACGTTCAACTTCGAAGTCAACGTGCCTGTAAAGACCGTTCGTTATTCGTTCGAATATCAGGGTGAGATCGTTCGCAAGCTCGAAAAGCTCCCGATCGATCTTCTGAAGCAGATGAACAATCTGCTTTACAACATCGGCAAGCATATGCTTGAGACCTACGATATTTACGAAGGTTAACATTCCGTAGGAAAGGGTGCTTTCTCGGAAGAAAGCAGTATTCATATTTATGTATCTTCACGCGGGAAATAATAAAAATATCAAAATCACGGATATCGTCGGTATTTTCGATACGGACACCGCTACGATATCCAAAATCACAAAGCAATATCTTTCGGGATGCGAAAAAAGAGGGGAGACCGTGAACGTTTCCTTTGAACTTCCAAAAGCGTTCATTCTGACATCCGAGGGAACTCGCATCCCTGAAAATAAGGTGTATTTTTCGCAGCTTTCCGTAAAAACGCTCTGTCAAAGAGCGGACGATCCCTTGAAATAACGGGGATGCGAAGCCGAAAAACGCCAATATCTGTAAAATCAGCTTTTATCAATCGGAAAATTCCGGATCTCCGGAGTTTTCAGAAAGGAAGATATAAATTTTATGTCGGAAAATCAAAACACCGAGAAAAGAGTCTATGAAGACAGTCAGATCCAAGTCCTTGAGGGCTTGGAGGCTGTCAGAAAGCGCCCCGGTATGTATATCGGTTCGACTTCTCAAAGAGGACTCCATCATCTCGTATATGAAATCGTGGACAACTCCATCGACGAAGCGATGGCGGGCGTCTGCAATCAGGTAGACGTGACGTTCCACCCGGACGGAAGCGTTTCCGTTCAGGATAACGGTCGAGGCATTCCGGGCGGTATCAACAAGAAGCTCGGAATACCGACGGCTGAGGTCGTATTTACCGTTCTTCATGCCGGAGGTAAATTCGGCGCCGGCGGTTATAAATTTTCGGGCGGTCTGCACGGCGTAGGCGCGTCCGTCGTTAACGCTCTTTCCGTCTGGACGGAAATAGAAAACTGTCACGCGGGCGAAATGTACACGGAACGCTTCGAGAGGGGTAGAGTTGCCCGTCCTTTTGCGCACGTTGGTTCCTGCGGAGACAGACATGGTCTTTACGTAAGATTCATGCCCGATGCGGAGATCTTTACGGAAACGACGGTATTCGATTACAATACCATTCTGAACCGTATGCGCGAGCAGGCGTTTCTGAATGCGGGAATCAAGATCACCGTGACTGACGCGAGAGGCGCAGATCTGATCGTCAACGAGCTTTGCTACGAAGGCGGTGTCCGCAGCTTCGTTGAGCATTTGAATGCGATCAAGCACGGCGAAGTTCTGCACAACGTGATCTATATGGCAACGGAGACGGATGACAAATCCGTGGAGATCGCCATTCAGTATAACGACGGCTACAATGAAACGATGATGTCCTTTGCCAATAATATCGTAACGCCAGAGGGCGGTACGCACGAGGAGGGCTTCAAAACTGCGATCACCCGTGTGATCAACAATTACGCAAGAAAGAAGAACTTCTTGAAGGACAATGATAACGCTTTGTCCGGCGATGATGTGCGTGAAGGCATTTGCGCCGTTATTTCCGTGAAATTGCAGGAGCCGCAGTTCGAGGGACAGACGAAGGGCAAGCTTGGTAACTCTGATATCAGAGGCTTTGTCAGCAATCTCGTAACCAACAAGCTCAATGAATTTTTTGAAGAAAATCCTTCCGTTGCGAAGATCATCATAGATAAAGCGATCGCGGCTTCCCGCGCAAGAGAAGCTGCAAGAAAAGCGAGAGAAAATGCAAGAAGAAAGAGCCCTCTGGAGGGCGCGGGTCTTCCCGGTAAGCTTGCCGATTGTCACGAAAAGCGCACCGAGTTCACCGAGCTCTATCTGGTCGAGGGTAATTCCGCAGGCGGTTCCGCAAAGGATGGACGAGACAGCCAGTTCCAAGCGATCCTTCCCATGAGAGGTAAGGTTCTGAACGTTGAAAAAAGCCGTCTCGACAAGGTTTATTCCAATACGCAGCTGATCCCGATCATTCAGGCTCTCGGTTGTGGTATCGGTGAAGATTTCGATCTCGCAAAGCTTCGTTACGGTAAGATCATTATTATGGCCGATGCCGATGTTGACGGTTCACATATTCAGATATTGCTTCTGACCTTCTTCTTCCGTCACATGAGAAAATTGATCGAAGAAGGACATATCTATCTTGCGAAGCCCCCGCTTTTCAAGGTTCATAAGGGCAAACAGATCCGCTACGCATTTTCCGACGAGGAAAGAGATATTTATATCAACGAGCTCGGAAACGGTGCGCAGGCAGAGCGTTACAAAGGTCTTGGTGAAATGGACCCCGAGCAACTTTGGGAAACGACCATGGATCCCGAAACGAGAACGCTTTTGCGCGTAGGCATCGAGGATGCGATGGCTTGTGACGAGATCTTCTCCGTTCTGATGGGCGATAAAGTAGAGCCCAGACGTAAATTTATAGAAGAAAACGCGAAATACGCGGTAGATCTTGATATTTAAAGATCGGGCGATCGAAGGATATACCGCCGAAAGTTCGTTTCTTTTACCGAACTTTTCTTAATAAAAAGAAAAGAGAAGAAAGGTTAAAATAAATGGAAAACAAAGATTTAGCTTATGAAAATCAGAAGATCGTTGACGTCGAGATGGGCAAGCGTGTTCAGAAATCGTTCATCGAGTATGCGATGAGCGTTATCGTATCCCGCGCGCTTCCCGACGTACGCGACGGTCTCAAGCCTGTACATCGCAGAATCTTGTATTCGATGTATCAGGAAAAACTGACGTACGACAGACCGTTCTGCAAATCCGCAACAACGGTCGGTAACGTACTCGGACGTTACCATCCTCACGGAGATGCTTCCGTATACGACGCGATGGTTCGTCTTGCGCAGCCCTTTAATATGAGATATACGTTGGTCGACGGTCACGGTAACTTCGGTAACGTGGACGGTGACGGCGCGGCTGCTTACCGTTATACAGAGGCGAGACTCTCCAAGCTCGCAAACGAAATGATGACGGATATTGAGAAAAACGTTGTGGATTTCTCTCCGAACTTTGATAACAGCAAACAGGAGCCGCAGGTATTGCCTTCCAGATTCCCGAATCTTCTCGTCAACGGCTCCGTCGGTATTGCGGTAGGTATGGCAACGAATATTCCTCCGCACAACCTCGGTGAAGTGATCGACGGTACGATCTATTTCATGAAACACCCTGATGCGACGGTTCCCGATCTGATGACGTTTATCAAGGGGCCCGACTTCCCCACGAGCGCAATGATCTGCGGTACAACGGGAATTTATCAGGCGTATCAGACGGGTAAGGGAAGAATCATTGTTCGCGCGAAGGCGGATATTGATGAAAAGAAACGCCGTATCATCATTACGGAAATTCCTTATCAGGTCAACAAGAGCTTGCTCGTTGAATCGATCGCAGATCTTGTAAAGGATAAGCGCGTGGAAGGTATCACGGCGCTTCGCGATGAATCCGGTAAGGCGGGCATGAAGATTGTGATCGAGTATAAGCGTGATGCGAATGGTCAGGTCATTCTGAATCAGCTTTACAAATATACGCAGCTTCAGGATACCTGCGCGGTCAACATGATCGCGCTCGTAAACGGCGAACCGAGAGTACTCGGTCTTCGTGAGATCCTCCGCAATTATATTGCTCATCAGGAAGAAGTGATCCGACGCAGAACCGTATTTGACCTTGAAAAAACGCGCGCACGCGTTCACATTCTCGAAGGCTTGAAGCTGGCGCTGGATTCGATCGATGCGATCATCGATACCATCAGAAAGAGCGCTTCCAAGCAGGATGCAAGGGATGCTCTCGTGGAACGCTTCGGACTTTCTCAGATTCAGGCGCAGGCGATCGTTGATATGACGCTCGGTAGCCTTGCCGGTCTCGAAAGAATGAAGATTGAGGAAGAATTGGCTGCCAAGCTCGCTTTGATCGACGAGCTGGAATCCATTCTCGCGGATGAATCCAAACTGAAGGAAATTATTGAAAAAGAGCTTCTTGAGATAAAGGAAAAATTCTCCGACGTCAGACGTACGCAGCTCGTGGATGCGATCGACAATATTATCGACGAGGATCTGATCGACCGTCATGAATGCGTGATCACCATGTCCGGCGCAGGTTATATCAAGCGCGCTCCCGCGGCTACCTACACGGCGCAGAAACGCGGCGGTAAGGGAATCATTGGTATGGCAACGAAGGAAGAGGACTACGTAAAGGACGTTATTATCGTAAACTCTCACAGCTATTTGCTTCTCTTTACTGACAAGGGCCGTGTTTATATGAAAAAGGCGTATATGATCCCCGAAGCCTCCAGAACGGCAAAGGGAACCAATATCGTCAACGTCATTGATATGCAGGAAGGCGAGAAGGTCACTTCTATCATCTCCGTTGCGGGATTTGAAGAAAACGAATATTTCGTCATGGTCACGAAGAAAGGTATCGTCAAGAGAGCCAATATCAAGGACTTCGAATATCAGAGAAAGGGCGGCAAGATCGCCATCAATCTCGACGAAGGTGACGAGCTTGTTTTCGTTAAACATACAACCGGTGATAATGATATCGTCATCGCGACGCACGACGGCAAGGCGGTTCGTTTCCAGGAAACCGACGCTCGCGTTATGGGTCGTGCGGCGAGAGGCGTACGCGGTATCAAAATGCGTGACGATGACTACGTTGTCGGCGTTGCGATCGCGGACGAAGCAAAATATCTGATCACGTTGACCGAAAAGGGCTTCGGTAAGAGAAACCGCTTCGATTCCTATACGGCTCACAACAGAGGTACTTCGGGCGTTATCTGTCAGAAGCTGACGGATAAGACGGGTGCGCTCGCCGGAATCGCTACCGTCGGAGAAAACGACGATATCATGATCATTACGGACGACGGTACGATCATCCGTACTCCCGTAAACGGAATTCCCGTTTACGAGGGCAATAACACCACGGGCGTTATCGTTATGCGTCTGTCCGATAATAACCGTATCATCAGCTTTGCGGCAACGAAATCTGATGAAGAGGAAGCGGCGGAGATTGAAGCTTCCATTGAAAAGAGCGAAGCGATGGCGGCGCAGGATATTGCATTTCCCATCGCAGACGAAGACGAAATTTAATTGAAATAATGCCATTTCCGTTGTCGAAAACAACGGAAATGGATGTGTATATGCTCTGAAAAGAAAGGATCATCATTAGTATGGCAGAAAAGAAAAAGAAGAATGCCGTTGTGTCTCCCGTTTCTGCGGAAGACAGAAAGAAGGCACTCGCAACCGCGCTCTCTCAGATTGAGAAGGATTTCGGTAAGGGCACGGTCATGAAACTCGGCGAAAACGCACACATGAACGTAGAAGCAGTTCCTACAGGCTCTCTCACACTTGACCTCGCTCTCGGTATTGGAGGTGTTCCGAAGGGAAGAATCGTTGAGATCTTCGGACCGGAATCCTCCGGTAAAACGACCGTCGCGCTCCATATCGCTGCAGAGGTTCAGAAGCTCGGCGGTGAAGCGGCTTTTATCGACGCGGAACACGCGCTCGATCCCGTTTATGCAAAAGCGCTTGGCGTAAATATTGATAATCTGATCGTATCTCAGCCCGATAGTGGTGAGCAGGCGCTTGAGATCACGGATGCTCTCGTTCGTTCCGGCGCGATCGACGTTGTCGTTGTTGACTCCGTTGCGGCGCTGGTACCTCAGCAGGAAATCGACGGTGATATGGGCTCCAGCCACGTAGGTCTTCAGGCGAGACTGATGAGCCAGGCGCTCCGTAAGCTTTCCGGCTCCATTTCCAAAACGAACTGTGTTGTTATTTTTATCAACCAGCTTCGTGAAAAGGTTGGCGTTATGTATGGCAACCCCGAAACCACGACCGGCGGTCGCGCACTGAAATTCTATGCTTCCGTTCGTATCGACGTTCGTAAGGTTGAAAATCTGAAGCAGGGTGACGAAGTATTCGGTAACCGTGTAAAATGTAAAGTAGTAAAAAATAAGGTCGCTCCTCCTTTCCGTGTTGCTGAATTCGATATCATTTACGGTAAGGGAATCTCCAAAGCGGGAGAGATCATTGACGTTGCGATCGAGCTCGGTATCATTCAGAAGAGCGGTTCCTGGTTCTCCTACAACGGCGAAAAGGTTGCTCAGGGTAAGGAAAATACCAAGAAGGCGATTGCTGAAAACGAAGCTTTGATGAAGGAATTGGAAGAAAAGATCAAGCTTCGTGGCAAAGATATCGATCTTACCGCAGACGACGCATATTCTCTTGACGAGGATGACGGCGACGGTGATGAAGACGGAGATGAATTCGATATCCGTCTGCTCGATATCGAAAACGACGATTGAAAATGAAAATTTCCGTATATCGCATCCTTGCGGTCGGGAATGGCGAGGAAGCAGAGATCTCCATGGAGATCTCTAACGGAAAAGACGTACAGCAGATCAAGGGGACGATTTCCGCTGCGATGTTTGCGGATATCGGATTGCCTTTGACTCTGCGGTCGCCGCTTCCGATCGAAAGAGATCTGTGTGAAGAGATCCTTCGCTGTATGAAGCTGCATTCCGCGGTCAAGAAGGGAATCAACTTGCTTGGTTATGCACGTAATACGGCTCGCACTTTGTCTCATAAATTGAAAATGAAGGGATATCCCGATGAGATCGCAGAGCAAGCCGTGGAATATTTGAAGGAAAAGGGTTATATACGGGAACGTGACGATGCTTTTCTGTTTGCGGAAAATCTAGCTCGTCATAAGCATTACGGAAAAAATCGCATAAGGAGGGAAATGTTTGCGAAGGGCTTTCCCGAAGATGTGATCCGTGAAGCATTGGAGCTGACGGAGATCGATTTTTCAGAGATCTGCGCCGGCCGTATCCGCTCGATGGGCGGTATCGGTATTTTTGAGTATACCGAAGAAAAAAATAAAGCGATATCCGCGCTTATGCGTTACGGTTTTTCCTATCAGGAGATCCGTGAAGCAATGGCGCTCCTTCGCGACGAAGCTGAATAAAATTTGTAAATGATTGAAAGGAATGATGTTCAAATGATGCCTTCGAAAATCAATAAGTATATAGATGATCATGCAAATGAAATGATCAATTGTCTGTCTTCTCTCGTTTCTATTCCCAGCGTCAAGGCCGCTCCTGAAGGAGATATGCCTTACGGTAAGGAAAATGCGCGCGCGCTTGCAAAAATGTTGGATATGGCGAAGAACTTCGGTTTCAGCGTTACCAATCACGAAAATTACGTAGGAACGATCGACATGGATCCCACGAAGGAAAATAAGCTCGGGGTGCTTTGCCATCTGGACGTCGTTCCCGAAGGAACGGGATGGAAATACCCTCCCTATACTTTGACGCTCAGCGGCGGTAAGCTTTACGGCAGAGGTACCTCCGACGATAAAGGTCCCGCGATCGCCGTTCTTTTTGCAATGAGAGCGCTTAAGGAATGCGGATACGATCTTTCGAGCAACGTTCGTCTGATCGTCGGAACGGACGAGGAATGCGGTTCCTCCGATCTTGCATATTATCGCGCGAAGGAAAAGCTCCCGCCTTACGTATTTACTCCCGATGCAACGTATCCCGTTATCAATCTGGAAAAGGGACGTATGTCCG
>JAZRLQ010000206.1:0-16063 GCA_045646925.1 Eubacteriales bacterium | reverse complement strand
CCGACTTGCCGCGGTCAGCCAACCGGCATCTCTGCCCATGATCTCAACGATGGTGACAGCCTTGACGGTATAAACGGCGGTATCGCGGAGGATCTCCTGCATGGTGGTTGCAATATATTTTGCGGCAGAGCCGTAGCCGGGCGTGTGGTCCGTTCCCGCGAGATCGTTGTCAATGGTCTTCGGTACGCCCATGACGCGCATATCGTAGCCGATCTCTTTGGTGAAGCGGGAGAGCTTCGCGACGGTATCCATGGAGTCGTTGCCGCCGATGTAGAAGAAGTAACGGATGTCGTATTCCTTGAAAACCTCGATGATGTCCTCGAAGATCTTGCGGTTTTTGCCTTCGAAGTCTGCGGGGAGCTTTTTGCGGCAGGAGCCGAGCGCCGCGGCAGGCGTCGTTTCGAGAAGAGAAAGCTGATCCTCCGTCATGTCGGAGAGATCGATCAGACGACGGGCGAGAACGCCTTCGATGCCGTTTTGCGCGCCGTAGATCTTGCCGATGGCATCCGAGCCGAGCGCGCCTTTGATCACGCCGGAAAGAGTGGCGTTGATAGCGGCTGTCGGACCGCCGGACTGGCCGACGATAGCGTTTCCGATGAGTTTTTCCATATTGGGTCTCCTTTGGTAGATGAATTTTTTGCAATAGAAGCGGAATGATTATTTTTTCAGATCAGACAGACGATCTGTGTCATTTTGATAACGAGAAGCGTCGTCAACGGGGACAGAAGCGTGCCGAGGCTGACGAGCTGAGCCGCAAAGGGCGGCTTCACGTCGTACATATTGGCGAAGAGCGACGTGAGCGCGGCGGGCGGGAGCGAGACCATGACCGCGAGAAATACGGTCAGATCGATGTCGCCGATCAGTCGGTACGCGCCGCAAAGATGAATGGCGAGCGCGAACAGAAGCGGAAGCGCGACGAGCTTGACCGCGCAGAAGAGATAGAGCTTGTAATTCGAAAACATTTTCCGAAGCGGGATCGTTGCGAGCAGAGAGCCCGTGACGATCAGAGAGAGCGGGGTGCAGAGATTGCCCATGTGCATGGCGGTCGTCCGCAGAAAATCGGGGATCGGGACCTGCAGCGCGTAAAGTAAAAAGCCGGATACGCAGGATATGATGCCGACGTTGAGGAACATCGTTTTGAACGAAACGCGGTATCCCGCCTTGCCCTTCGCCATCAGCATGGCGCCGTAGCTCCAGCAGCCGAGGTTATAGGTGACGACGTAGAACGCGCCGTAAAACAGACCGATCGGACCGAAAAGCGCGTTTAAGATCGGATAGCCGATGAACGCGCAATTGGAAAAGATACAGCCGAATTCGTAAATCTTCTTTTCGTCGACGTTTTTTGCGCGGCAGAAGATCAGCTTCGCAAAAACTGCCATCAGAAAATGCGCAAGAGAGCCGAAAACGAGGATCCAGACGCCGTTGCGGAGTTTTTCCGAGGAGAATTCGAGTCCCGTGATGGAATAGATCATGAGAAACGGCATTCCCGCTTTCGCAACGAGGGTGGAGAGCTTTTTCGAAAAGTTCTCGTCGGTGATTCCCGTTTTCCGAAGGACGAATCCGAGCGCGATCAGCAGAAAGAGCGACGTGCAGGTGGAGATCAGTGAGGAGAAGTCAACGCTCATGGCTCACGCTTCCTCGCGGTCGATGCGTTCCTTGATCGCGATCATATCGGCGAGCATTTCGTCCTTTTTGCGAGGATCGCGCAGAAGTGCGGCGGGATGGTAAACGGCGCATACGTCGTAGCCGTTTTTGTCGAACCATTTGCCGTGCTCCGCCGTGATCTTGAAATCGGGCTTGATGATTCGCATGGCGGAAATTCTGCCGAGACAGACGATGACCTTGGGACGAATGGCGAGTACTTGATCGCGCAGATAGCCAATGCACATATCCTCCTCTGCGGGAAGGGGGTCTCTGTTTTTCGGGGGACGGCATTTGAGGATGTTCGCGATATAGACGTCCTCGCGGGGAATGCCGACGGCGTCGAGATATTTATTCAAAAGCTTGCCTGCCGCGCCGACGAAGGGGATACCGGACTCGTCCTCCTTCTGTCCGGGGGCTTCTCCGATGAACATCAGGCGCGCGTTTTCGTTACCCGTGCCGAAAACGACGTTGGTTCTCGTTTTGCAAAGCTCGCATTTTTGGCACTGCTCGCATTCGCTTTTGATTTCTTCAAGTGTTTTGGTCTTCATTTCGTTTTTCTCCGTAAAGCTTGTTAATGAAAGCGGAATAACGCCGCTTGTGACCATTGTACCACAAACGGCGTTATCTTGCAATTGTATTTTTTAATATATTTCAGATTTTTCGCGCAAAAATCGATATCGGGGCGCTCTCTGCGAGCGGTTCGCGTTCAGGCGAGATCCGCAAGCGTCTGCACGGCGTTTTCCCTGCAGATCGGAGAGGTCCGCTCACGCAGATAAAAAACGCTTTCGTCCGATTCGATCCGTTCCCCGAATTCCTCGATAAACAGATTTTCCCGCAGATATTTTGACTTTTTGAGAGACGCCGTCGGCGTTTCCTTGATCTGCAGAAAGTAGCGGATATCGCCTTTATCGAGGGATTCGAAAAAGGCGCAGCTTTCGTCTTCGTAGCCGCGGTGCGCGAGAAAACGGCATACGCGGATCAGAGAATCGGCTTCTCTGAACTGATAGACCGCCGCCGTTTTTCCGACGGGCGGCGCGGTTTTTGGTGCTGTTTCATTCATTGGCTCATGAGAGGGGAGATCGCTGCTTCTGAGCTTGGTTATGTAAATGGCGCACCCGCCGCTTTTTTCCGGATATACTTCAATGCGTATTTTTCCGATTGCCGCGTCGAAGCCCGTTTCCTGCTTTGCGTGGTCGAGAATGCTCCAGATCGCTTTGCGCGTTTCCGTGTTGTCATAATCAAGCTTTTCGCAGGTCAACTCGTATTTCATCATATCAAAGGGGGTTAAGAGGACCTTGAGTTTATCCTCACGAATCAGATTCAATTCCAAAATTCATCACCGTCCGAAATTCATATTCATCTCCCAATTCCCATTATACGCTGATCGCCGCGAAAAAGCCATCGCAAATTTTTGGTATTCGCGGCTTTCGGCGCAGGGAATGCGCGGAAAAAGAGTCCTTTTTTTACAAATATGAAACGGATTTCCAATATTCCGACGATTTTTCGTAAAAACTCTCCGGATCGGAAAATTCGGGGCGGAGGCTATGCTTTTTTCTGTCGAAAACGATGTTTTTTTTGCGTTCCACTTGCAAGGGCGGAAAAGATGTGATATAATCTCTCTGTAAGGACTGAATTTGGAACGTGTTTTCGGGATGTTTTGTCGGAAACACTGCTTCCGGATGAATGACAAGTGAAGAAAGAAGGATTACATAAATGGAATTTTCGAATACGAAAAAAACGATCTTTTCCGGTGTTCAGCCCAGCGGCAATCTGACCATCGGTAATTACCTCGGAGCGATTCGCAACTGGGCGTCTCTCCAGAATGAAAAGTGCGACGAATACAATTTCCTCTACTGCGTCGTGGATATGCACGCGATCACCGTGCGCCAGACTCCCGCGGAGCTTCGCCGCAGAACGATGGAAACCGTGGCGATCTATCTCGCGAGCGGCATCGATCCCGAAAAGAGCCTCATCTTCGTGCAGAGTCACGTTCCCGCTCACGCGCAGCTCGGCTGGGTGCTCGATTGCTATACCATGTTTGGCGAGCTTTCCCGTATGACGCAATTTAAGGATAAAAGCGCGAAAAACGCGCAAAATATCAATGCGGGACTTTTCACGTATCCTGCGCTGATGGCGGCGGACATTCTTCTGTATCAGGCGGACCTCGTTCCCGTCGGCATTGACCAGAAGCAGCATTTGGAGCTGACGCGCGACATCGCGGAGCGCTTCAATCAGGTATACGGCAATACCTTCGTCGTACCGGAATGCTATATGCCCAAAACGGGCGCGAAGATCTGCTCTCTCGCAGATCCCACGAAGAAGATGAGCAAATCCGACGAAAACCCGAACGCCTGCGTACTCATGCTCGATTCGAAGGACGATATCATCCGTAAATTCAAGCGCGCGGTCACGGACAGCGACACCGTCGTCAAATACGCCGACGGAAAGGACGGCATCAACAATCTGATGTCCATCTACTCCTGCTTCACGGGCAAGAGCTTCGAGGAGATCGAAAGAGAATTCGAAGGACGCGGCTACGGCGACTTCAAGCTTGCCGTCGGCGAAGCTTGTGCGGACGGACTTGCTCCCATGCAGGCGGAATTCAAGAGATTGATGGCAGACAAGGCTTATCTCGAAACTCTTATGCGTGAAAATGCCGATCAGGCTTCTTACATCGCTCGTAAAACACTCTCCAAGGTATATCGCAAGATCGGATTCCTCGCAAAACCCTGATAATCATAGGATCAAAGGAATTTTATCGGTATGAACAAATACAATACTGTTTTTCAAACGGGATTGTTTTTTGCGTTCGCGGCGATATTATTTTCATTTTTACTTGCGTTCATTTTGACACCGCTCGCAAGAAAGCTTGCTTTGCGTTTCGGCTGTCTGGATATTCCGGACGGAAAACGCAAAATGCACAGAGCCCCCGTCCCTTATTTCGGGGGACTTTCCATCCTCGTCGGATTTTCGGTGTCAGCTTTGCTATTTTCTTTTCTGACGATGGGGATGATTCCGATCGAGATCCTCGTTATGCTGATCGGCGGTACGGGGATATGTCTGATCGGACTTCTGGACGATATGTACGATATCCGTCCGGGATACAAATTTTTGGCGCAGATCGCCGTCGCGGCGTTTACTGCGTATTTCGGCGGCGGGATCGAATACACGACCGTGTGGGGACTTTCTCTTCAGCTCGGCGGCTTTTCGTTTCCCGTTACGGTGTTCTGGATCGTTCTGGTCGTCAACGCCGTCAATCTGATCGACGGACTTGACGGGCTCGCGGGCGGCGTATGCGCGCTGGAATCGTTTGCTCTTTTCGTGACGGCGATCGTCATGGGCAATCCCGTCTGCGCGGTCGCGTCTGCCGCGATCTGCGGCGCTTCGCTCGGCTTTCTGCCGTACAATATCAACGGCGCGACGATCTTTATGGGAGACGCGGGCTCCATGCTGATTGGATACGTGATGGCTTGTATCTCCGTGTTCGGTCTGTTCAAATCGCAGGCGCTTTTTTCGATCGTCGTTCCCGCGCTCATCTTCGCGCTTCCGCTGATGGATACTGCGCTTGCGTTTTGCCGACGGATTTTGAACGGAAGGAATCCTTTCCGCGCAGACAAGCAGCATTTGCACCACAAATTGCTCTATAACGGCTTTTCGCCCTGCCAATCCGTTCTGGCGATCTATACGGCAACCGCCGTTTTCTGTATCGCGTCCGTTTTGTATATGTATCATCAAGTGGCGTCCGTTTCTCTTTGCGTGCTCGATTTTGCCTATATCGAGGCTTTGAAAAACGACAGAGCCTTTCTGCGCGGAATCAAAAGCGCGGGGAATACGGTCGAAATACTGCTTGGTACGAACGAGACCGGCGCGTGAGAGGCGCTGTCAAAGGAGCAGAAGCGCCAGAATGACGGCGAGGATCGTGGAGGGCTCGCCCGCTTCTTCCTTCAGAAGCGAAAAGACGAGCACGAACAGAATAATGTCCTCCGCCGTAAATTTTTCAAGAAGACTGCCGATCGGACCGCCGCCCGTTTGCAAAACGGGCGCGGATTCGGATATCGGTTCGGGAGCCTCCTCCTTTTGCGGAGGAGGTTCCGATTTTTTCGGCGACTCCTTCGTCACAGGCGCGGAAGAATACAGACTTCCGTTATAGTTTGCCGGAATCGAAATGCCATCGTTTGTTCTTTCGGTCTCGATGGACCCGTAACTTCGGCTATACATAAAAGATTTCCTTTCGTTTGTTTTCGGTTATCGGAAAGAGATTTCAAAAGAAATTTCCGAGCTGTCCCGCCATTTGCGCAAACTTGATCATGGAGAGCATTTTATCGATCTTGGCGCAACGTCTGTCGTCCAGAAAGGGCTTGAGCGCGTTGAGCAGCGCGCAGGTGTTGTTCATGTTTTTCTCAAACGACGGGGACGGCGCGAAAAAGGCGGGGACGGATATTTTTTCTCTGATCTGCCCGACGTCCGCTGCGCTTTCGACTTTCGCAGGCTCCTGCTCGCCCGACGGCTCCCGTTTTTCCGCTTGCGCTTCCGATTCCGTCATGGTATCCGCAAGCGCCTTGATCTGCGCCATCATGGCGGGGTTGGACAGAACCTGATTCAATTTTTGACTGAAATCTTCGTTCATACGCGAATATCCTTTCCGATCGGAGCTATTTCGTTTTGTTGACGGTATTCATGATCTCGCGCGCGCGGGCGGGATCCATGGAGGAGAGCAGACGCTCGATATCCTTCGGCTTGCTGGTGGCGAGCATACGCTTGAAGCGCTGGGTGTTGGCGGCGGCGAACCGCTCGTTCATGCCGAGCGCGGCGGCAATGCTTTGAAACGCTTTTTTCAGCTCGTCGTCACTCAGAGAAAGAAATTGGTTGATGGTATCTTGATTGATTTCCATTGTGTATATCTCCTTAGTCAATAAAATTCGCTTGTGCATTCCTATTCTATGCGGCAGATTCGTTTTTTGCCACGTTTCCACGTATTAAAATTTTGAAAAACTCAGAAAAGGCAGGGCTATATTTATGGAATACATTCCGCCAAAAGGAAAAAAGGGAAAGAGAGTTTCCATCATTCTCGTTGCGATCGCTTGCTTGGGCTTGATCGGCGCTTCTGTGCTGGATATCAGATACCGTTTGTTTTATCAGCTGCTCGCGGTCGGACTTTATATTTTCAGCTTTGAGCTTTTGAACCGATATCATCTGTCGACGTTTCGTTATATGGTCACGCAGGAGGATTTCGTGATCACGAAAACCACGGGAAAGCGCGTGCAGACGGTGTGCTGTCTTTCGCTTTCGACCATGATCGGCATCGAAAGAACGCCGAAAACGAAGGAAGAAAAAAGGGCGTTTATCGATATTTACGGAAAGCCCCCGATCCGCTATAACTACTGTCAGTCGCTCATGCCCAAAACCTCGTACGCCATTCTTTTCGACTTCAACGGCAGAAGCGCGCAGATCGTTTTTGAGGGAAGCGAGAAGATGGCGCAGTACTTAAAAGAGTACATTTGTGCAAGAAAGGAATCGGAAAACGATATTTATTGATAACATCCGATTCAATGGTTCGGTTCAGTTTTACGAAAAAATCCGTATCGGGAAATATTTCGGGCAGATACTTGAAAAAGGGACGGTTCTCGTATATAATTGTGTTAACAAATATGTGACGGCTCCCGTCATGTTTTCAGAAAGGTGGACTTACGATTATGGATATTCTCGAAGTAATCAAGGAAATTCTCGCAAAGCAGTTGAAGGTCGACGTGGACACGATCGACGAAAATACCAACATCGTTGACGATCTCGGCGCAGACTCCCTCGACGTTGTGGAAATGCTGATGACGATCGAAGAGGAATACGACGTTGTCGTTCCCGACGACGTGGTAACGACCTTCGTTACCGTCGGTGACGTTGCAAAATACGTTGAAAACAATCAGTAATATGAAAGAGATCCGCGGTGCCGTTGGTATCGCGGATCTTATTTGTCTTCAAACGAGCAGATTTATACGAAAAACGCTCCCCATCTCGAAAAATTTAGGGTAAAATCGGAGAAAATGGGAAGAAATCCGTTCTCTTTTCTCTTTGTATTGACTTTTTTTGAAAAAAGAGTTATAATATATGAGAATAATATCTGAAAGGAATGGTCATCATTATGGCATCGATTACACGCCGCGCAGCAAGAGAATGTGCATTGAAAGCGCTTTACAGCTTTTGTTTCAATAAGGAGTCTGATCCCTCTATGCATTTTGCATTGATTTGTGCGGAAGGAGAAATTCCCGCGAATGATTTTGCCGCTTCGCTTTTCTGCGGCACGCAGGAGCATTTGGCTGAAATTGACGGGAAGATCGAGGAGCACGCGAAGGGTTGGAAATTGGAAAGAATTTCCCGTATGTCGCTTTCTGTTCTTCGTCTCTGCACGTATGAGCTTATGTTTACCGACGTTCCGAAGCCCGTTGCTTTGAACGAGGCGGTCGAGCTTGCGAAGAGATACGACACCGACGAAGCGCCTGCTTTCATCAACGGCGTACTGAACTCTGTTGCAAGAAGTCTGGGAGATTCGCAGAAATGAGAATCCTCGGTATTGATACAAGTAACTATACCACGTCTGTTGCATTGGCAGGAGAGGACGGATTCCGCCAAAGCAGAAAAATTCTTTCCGTCGGCAAAGGAGAGTGCGGGCTTAGACAAAGCAACGCGCTTTTTTTGCATACGGTGAATCTTCCCGAAATGATGAACGCCATCAGACCGATGGGAAAGATCGACGCCGTTGCGTACAGCGCGTATCCCCGTGACGTGGAGGGATCGTATATGCCCTGCTTCCTCGCGGGACAGGCAGTGGCGGAAAGCGTTGCGGCGACGCTTGACGTGCCGCTCTACCGCTTTTCTCATCAGGCGGGACATCTGATGGCGGCGGTGAAGACCTGCGGAAACGAAGCGGTCGGAAAAGCGCCTTTCCTCGCCTTTCACGCCTCGGGCGGAACGACGGAGCTTCTGCTCGCGAAGCCCAACGACGATATCGGCTTTTCCGCAGATATCATCGGTTGCACGAAGGATATCTCCGCGGGTCAGCTCGTCGATAGAGTCGGCGTTATGCTCGGACTCGGCTTCCCGTGCGGAGGCGAGCTTGAAAAGCTCGCCGCGCAGAGCCGTGCGAAGAAGATCCCCGCGAAGATCTGCGTGCGCGGAACGGATTGCAATATTTCCGGCGCGGAGAATACTGCGGCGAAAATGCTGAAGGACGGCGCGTCTCACGAGGACGTCGCGAGATTCGCTATCGAATTCGTCGGAAAGACGATCCTTGCGATGTCGCAGGCGGCGAGAGAGACGTATCCCGATCTGCCGATCATTTACGCGGGCGGCGTTATGAGAAACGAGATCATCAAAAAAATGCTCGCAAGATCGCTTCCGAACGTGTTGTTTGCCGATACGGCGCTTTCCTCGGACAATGCCGTCGGCACGGCTTATCTCGGACTCGAAAAGCACATCCGCGAAATCGGAAAGTGAGCTTGGAATACGGTCAATTGCAAAAGCCTCTCGCCGTGAGAGGCTTTTCGAAAATCAATCTGTAAATTTCTATCGAAAGATATTGCTATCGGAAGGGAGGGCTTATGCAGAAAAGGGTCATTACAGTCTCGGAGCTGAACGAGTATCTCAAAATGCTTTTTGAATACGACGAGATCCTGCGGAATATTTATATCAAGGGCGAGATCTCCAATTTTACCAATCACTATAAAACGGGGCATTTCTACTTTTCTCTCAAGGATGCGGGCGGCTCGGTCAGAGCCGTTATGTTCCGCGGAAACGCTTCGAAGCTGAAATTCATGCCCGAAAACGGAATGCGTGTGATCGTCGGCGGCAGAGTCAGCGTATTTCCGCGCGAGGGACAGTATCAGATCTACGTTGACGCGATGGAGCCCGACGGGATCGGCGCGCTCTACATGGCGTACGAGCAGCTCCGCGCGAAGCTGGAGGCGCAGGGACTGTTTTCCGCAGACAGAAAGAAGCCCTTGCCGCGAATGCCGAAAAGGATCGGCATCGTGACCTCTCCGACGGGCGCTGCGATACGAGATATGCTGCATATCGCGGGCAGAAGGTTTCCGTCGGCAGAGATCATTCTGTATCCCGCGCTCGTGCAGGGCGCGGATGCGCCTGCGAGCATTATGCGAGGCATTCGTTATTTCAACGCAAAAAAGACGGTGGACGTTCTGATCGTCGGCCGCGGCGGCGGCTCCATCGAGGATCTTTGGGCGTTCAACGATGAAAATCTCGTCAGAGCCGTTGCGGCATCGGAGATCCCCGTCATTTCGGCGGTCGGTCACGAAACGGATTTCACGCTCTGCGACTTTGCGGCGGATCTGCGCGCGCCGACACCCTCTGCGGCGGCGGAGCTTGCCGTTCCCGACAGAGAGGAGCTGCTCGCTTTTCTGAAGCAGACACAGGAAAGACTCGGACTTGCGATCTTTCGTCGTCTTTCGAGAAGCAGAGACCGTCTGGCGCTTCTTTCCTCTTCGCGTACGCTTACCGATCCGATGGCGGTCATTGACGATAAGCGCATGGCGCTCATGATGGAGGAACGCGCTCTGCACACGAAAATGGAACGGATCCTCGCGGCAAAGCGCGCGGAATTTCAGTATAAAACGGCGAAGCTGGAGGCTCTCAATCCTCTCGCCGTCGTGGCGCGCGGATACAGCGCCGTTTTTGATCGGCAGGGCGTTCTGATCAAAAGCGTTGCCCAGCTTGAACGGGGCGACGAAATTTCCTTTTCACTGACGGACGGAAAGGTATCTGCGCTCGTTAAAAATATTGAATCCGATAAAAGACAGGAGGAAGCTCAAGATGGCGGAAAGAAAGAAGAAAACGTTTGAATCCTCGCTTGCGCGCCTTGAGGAGATCGTGAAAGCGATGGAGAGCGGCGACGCCATGCTGGACGAATCTCTTTCGCTTTACGAAGAGGGCGTCAAGCTGATCAAATATTGTACGAAGGCGCTCGACGATGCCGAGCAGAAGGTGAAGATTCTGCAGAAGGGCGAGGACGGCACGCTCGTTGAGGTTGATTTTATCAAAACGGAGGGTGGAGCAGAGTGAAGGACCTTTTGAAGACAAGACTTGCGGAAAACGCGGCGCTCGTCGACGCGGCGCTTGCCGGATATTTGCAGACACCCGACGAGGATCTCGATCTTTTGTACGAGTCCATGCGCTACAGCGCGCTTTCCGGAGGAAAGCGGATCCGTCCGTTTCTCGTGCTGGAATTCTGCCATATGTTCGGCGGTGACGTGCAGGCGGCGCTCCCGTTTGCCTGCGCGATCGAATGCGTACACGCATCCTCTCTCATTCACGACGATATGCCGTGTATGGATAACGACGATCTCCGACGCGGAAAGCCGACCAATCACATCGTTTTTGGTGAGGATATCGCGCTTCTGGCAGGCGACGCGCTCATTACGAAGGGCTACGAGCTTGCGGCGGAAAATCATCTTGTGGAACCGAAGATCGCGCTCTCCGCGACCGCTATGCTTCTGAAAAACGCGGGCGCCATCGGTATGATGGGCGGCCAGCAGATCGATCTGTGGGGAGAGACAAATCACGTGGATTTCCCTCTCCTTCTGAAAATGCACGCGAAAAAGACGGGCGCGCTGATCATCGCTTCGGCAAAGCTTGGTTGCTTTGCGGCAGGCATCGCCTCCGAGGATGACGAGCGTATGCAGAGAGCCGCGCGATACGCGGAAAACGTCGGGCTCGCCTTTCAGGTCATCGACGACATTCTGGACGCGACGAGCGACGACGTGACCTTGGGCAAACGCGTTCACGCCGACGAAAAGATGGAAAAAACGACGTTTCTGTCCGAAATGAGCATTGAAGAGGCCTTCCGCTACGCTTCGGAAAAAACGGCGCTTGCGATCGAAGCCATCGGGCAGTATGAACGTAGCGAAATTTTGACGGCGCTTGCGAAATATTTGCTTGACAGAAAAAACTAACGGCATTTTATAATACAGAACCCCCGACAACCTTACATAACTGATAAGAAAGGTGAATTCTTATGATGAAGTATGACGAGGCGGATCTCAGAAAATTATTGACGTCTGTAAATCAGACGCATTTGCTTTCCGATCTCGGCGGTCTGACCGAAGCGGAGAAACAACGCTTTTTCGGTGAGATTCTTGCCGTGGATTTCGGAATATTCGAGCGCGCGAGACTTTGCGAGGAGAAGACGTACGATGATCTTGCGCCCATGCCGATCTTTTCCGCCGAACGCGCGGAATGGGAAAAGAACGAGCTGGAGGCGATCGGACTCTCTGCGATCGGGGCGGGGAGGATCGGCGCGGTGCTTCTTTGCGGCGGCCAGGGAACGAGACTCGGATATCCGCACCCGAAGGGGATGTTCAATATCGGTATCACGCGTGAGATATCCATTTTTTCATTGCATTTCCGTTATCTGACGGAGGTGGCAAAAAGAGCGGGCGCATGGTTCCCGATCTATATCATGACGAGCGTGTATAACCGAACCGAAATAGAGGATTTTCTGAAAGAGAAATCGTTTTTCGGCTACGAGCCATCGGAGGTATATTTCTTCGAGCAGAACATGGCGCCGTCGACGGATCTTGAAGGGAAGCTCTACCGTAGCTCACCGTCGTCGCTCGTGCTTTCTCCCGACGGCAACGGCGGATGGTTTTCCGCGCTTGCCTCGTGCGGATATTTGGATGAAATCAGAACGCGCGGTGTCGAATGGCTGAACGTCGTTTCCATCGATAACGTGCTGCAAAAAACGGTCGATCCTCGTTTTGTCGGCGCGACGCTTTCGTCGGGCGCTTGCTGCGGCGCGAAGGTCGTCAAAAAAGCCGATCCCGACGAGCGCATCGGACTCATCTGCCGAAACGGCGGCCGTCCGTCTGTGATCGAATATTACGAGCTTGACCGATTGAAAAAAGAAAACACCGTCTCCGTCGAAGGATCGGATCACGGTGTCATTCTCAATTATTTGTTCAAGGTCTGCGAGATGGAGAAGGCGCTTTCCTCTCCGCTTCCCGTGCACAGAGCGCGTAAAAAGATCCCGTATTACGACGGGGAATACCGTAGACCCGACAAGGAAAACGGTTTCAAATACGAAACGCTTGCGACCGATCTCGTGGAGCGTATGCCCGATTGCCTCGCCTACGAGATCCTGCGCGAAAAGGAGTTCGCGCCCGTTAAGAATCTCACCGGAGTGGATTCCGTGGATACGGCAAGGGAAATGCTGACCAAGCAAGGATATGATCTGTAAAAATAAAAAGGCTTGCTTTGCGAGACTTCCCATAAGGAAGTCTCGCAGTTTTATTCGCCTGCGGCGAGTGATATGCATTTCGATTTCTATTGCTACGACACAAAGGATATTGCTATGATACAAAAAACTATGGAAAACTCAATCAAAAAGAAAATAACTGTATGGGTCGCGGTCGGTGCGGCTATGCTTATACTTGTGTTGGCCGTATTTTTCTTGAACCAAACATCTCCCCAAAGTCGCGACTACGGCTACGCACGGGAGGTTTCGGAAAGCGAGATGGCTCTGCGTCAGCAGCTGATCAGTACAGCAGAAGCTTGGCTTGGCACTGTCAAGGGTTCGCCTGAGCATCATCAGATCATTGATCTTTACAACGCTCAGGAGGTGCTTCCCGTAGCCTATCGTGTTACATATGAAGATAGCTGGTGCGCCACGTTTGTCACCGTCGTGGCGCTCCAAAACGATCTTGAAGACATCATTCCTCCGGAGTGCGGTTGTCAGCGTCAAATCGCTCTGTTTGAGAGCATAGGATGCTGGCAGGAGGATGAGACTCATGTTCCCCTGCCCGGAGATGTGATATATTATGCTCAGAAAGATATCGCTATCGGCGACTGCACAGGCTGGTCGGATCATGTGGGTATAGTGGTGGGAACTTCGGGAAATTATATCAAGGTTATCGAGGGCAACAATAATGATGCCGTCAGATATCGCTACATCCGAAAAAACGACTATACCATACGAGGCTACGGTTTGCCGGATTACTCCGAGAAATGCAAATAAAATTCAGGTAGCTAAATTCCAATTTATCGAACAGAAAAACAAACGCCGGCAGATTTTCTGTCGGCGTTAATATTTGTTTCCTGCGGAGCAATTTTTGTCCGTAGGGGAGACCTGCGGTCTCCTGAGGGCGTTCGCAGAACGCCCTACCGTGCGTTAGGTAAATGTCCTTATGAGAAGTCATTTATTTTTCAACGTAATAAATCGAGATCTCTCCGCTTTTCCCGTCGGCAACGGGAAATCCGGGTAGCCAGATCACACCGCTTTCGTCACAGATGACGGGGCGGTTTTTTTCTGCGATGCTGCGGCCGCAGAGGAGCTTTTTGAGTTTTCGCGTCATGCCGCCGAAGCGGTAGGCTTCTCCGTTTTCGCGCGGTCTTGCGAAAAGCGTTGAGAGGGAGTTTTTATTGATCTTGACGGAGGCGCAGAAGCGGAAATCGCCGTCCGGCTTTTCGCCGATATAGAGAAAGGCGTTTGCGCTGAGCGGGTTTTTCCCGAAGGAAAGCATTGTTTTGCACATTTTCGATTCGTTTTCCACATCGTTGTGGAAAAACGAGAGGTTTTCCCCATCCAATTTCGCGATGAGATTTCCCGAGAGGGAAACGGAGGCACCGGTTTTTTTCTGCGTGATCAAGCGGTCGATCGCGATCGCTTGTGAGCGGGAGAGCGTTTCACCGCCATTTTTGCGGTACAGCGATTCCAAAACGGGATAGCGGACGGCAGACGGAAGCGTTTGCAATTCGCTTGCGGAAACGCCGTTCGTAGCATGAGTCTGCAGAAACTCCTCGGCGGACGTTTCGGCGTAGCTCTGCAGCTCCGAAACTGCGGAGGCGGCAAAGCGCGCGTTTTCCTCGACGGAGGGATTGATCCTTTTCATCAGCGGAACGATCTCCGCGCGGATGAAATTGCGCGTGTACGCCGTGTCCGTATTAGTGGAATCCGTGCGGAAGGGAAGCTTGTTTTCCTCCGTATAGGCGAGGATCTCTTCTCTTGTGACGTCGAGAAGCGGACGGACGACGGTGCATTTGCCGAGCGGTCTCTGCGCCGGAATGCCCGAAAGACCCGATGCGCCTGCGCCGCGGCAGAGATTGAAGATCATCGTTTCGAGATTGTCGCTTGCCGTATGCGCGAGAGAGACCGTCGTGCATTGCATGGCTTCGGCGGCTTCCTCAAAGGCTTCGTAGCGGACGTTTCGCGCGGCTTCCTCGAAGCCGCTTTCGCCGCAGATGGCTTTGACGTCGATTTTTCGGGAAAGAAACGGGATTTCTCTCGCTTGACAGAAATCCCGACAAAATTCTTCGTCTCCGTCGGCTTCTTTTCCTCTGAGCATATGGTTGATATGCAGAGCGACGAGCCTTTCCTTGCCGAGCAAGGTGTAGAGCGCGTGGAGAAGCGTGACGGAATCTGCGCCTCCCGAAAAGCCGACGAGCGTTTTTTCATTGTTACGGTAAAAATTTTGCTTCTGATTGAAAAGAGTGATCTTTTCGAGCAAAATTTTCGTGTTATTCTTCTTCATGATCCAGATCCTGCGTGATGAATTTCGTGAACTGACCGATCCAGCCGAGCTTGACCGTGCCGGTGGAGCCGTGACGGTTTTTCGCCACTATGCATTCCGCAATGCTCTGCTCGCCGTCGCCGGGCGCTTTGTAATATTCGTCACGGTAAAGGAACAGTACGATATCCGCGTCCTGCTCGATCGCACCCGAGTCACGAAGGTCGGAAAGCATAGGACGCTTGTCCGTACGGCTTTCGGGACCACGGGAAAGCTGCGCGCAACAGATCACGGGGATCTTCAGCTCCTTTGCGAGGATCTTCAGACCTCGGGAAATATCGCCGACCTCGAGAACGCGGTTGTCGCCGTTGCGTTCGCCCTGCATGAGCTGGAGGTAGTCGACGACGACGAGACCGAGATTTTTCACACGGCGGAGCTTCGCTTTCATACGGGTGACGGTGATACCCGTGGTATCGTCGATGAGGATATTGCTTTCGGAAAGATCGGCAGCAGCGTCCGCAAGCTTTTTGTACTGATCCGTTGAGAGATTGCCCGAGCGGATCGCGTAGCTGTCAACAAGCGCTTCGCTGGAAAGCATACGCGAAGCAAGCTGCTCCGCAGACATTTCGAGAGAGAATACGCAGACGTTTTTCTGCGAGCTTTTCGCGATATTCGTCGCAACGTTCATCGCAAAACTCGTCTTACCCATACCGGGTCGCGCGCCGATGAGAACGAGGTCGCCCAAGTCGGATCGTAGCCATGTCGTTCTGTGAGCCAAGGAGGTGAATACAAATTTTGTCTTCCTAAGACCGCTTGGCCTCCGACTTCTTTTCGCGATATTCGTCGCAACGTTCATCGCAAAACTCGTCTTACCCATACCGGGTCGCGCGCCGATGAGAACGAGGTCGCCC
>JAZRLQ010000205.1:0-23732 GCA_045646925.1 Eubacteriales bacterium | reverse complement strand
AAGACGCTTAGCTTCGCTTCTGGAGGGAGCAAGCTTACCTGCAACCATCAAATCAAGAATACCGATCTTACCGTCGGTCAAAGCGGAAGCTTCGATTTCCGTTGTAGGCATATCTGCACTGTTACCGCCACCGGAGAAAAGATTACGGGAAGTTTCTTTTGCTTTATCAGCTTCTTCCTTACCATGAACGAGAGCAGTCAATTCATAAGCAAGAACTTCTTTCTTTTCATTGATACGGCTGTCATCCCACGCTTCCATTGCCGCAATTTCATCGAGGCTGAGGAACGTAAGCATCTTGATGCACTTCATAACGTCGGCATCTCCTACGTTACGCCAGTACTGATAAAATTCAAACGGAGAAGTCTTATTGGGATCGAGCCATACAGCGTTACCTGCAGTTTTACCCATCTTCTTACCGTTGGAGTCTGTGAGAAGAGTGATGGTCATCGCGTGTGCGTCCTTACCAAGTTTTTTACGGATCAATTCCGTACCGCCAAGCATATTGGACCACTGGTCATCGCCGCCGAATTCCATATTACAGCCGTATTTCTTGAACATATAGTAGAAGTCGTAGGACTGCATGATCATGTAGTTGAATTCGAGGAAGGAGAGGCCCTTTTCCATTCTCTGCTTGTAGCATTCTGCGCGGAGCATATTGTTGACGGAGAAGCAGGCGCCGACTTCGCGGAGCAATTCAACGTAGTTGAGGTTCAAAAGCCAATCTGCGTTGTTGACCATCATTGCTTTGCCTTCGCCGAATTCGATGAATTTTTCCATCTGGCGCTTGAAGCATTCCGCGTTGTGATCGATGTCTTCTTTGGTGAGCATCTTTCTCATATCGGTTCTGCCGGAGGGGTCACCGATCATGGTGGTGCCGCCGCCGATGAGCGCGATCGGCTTGTTGCCTGCCATCTGCAAACGCTTCATCAGAGTGAGCGCCATAAAGTGACCTGCGGTCAAGCTGTCTGCGGTGCAGTCGAATCCGATGTAAAAGGTTGCCTTTCCGTTATTGATGACGTCGCGGATCTGTTCTTCGTCCGTGACCTGCGCGATCAGACCGCGCGCTTGCAATTCTTCATAAATTCCCATTTTTCATATTCCTTTCAAAGATAAAAAATAAAAGTCCTCTGCAAAAATGCAGAGGACGAAAAATTCGTGTTACCACCTCAGTTTGCTTATTTTTCGCAAAATAAGCCTCGGGAAGTTTGTATACAAACTTCAACGCTTTAACGGGCGTACCCGTCGCAACCTACGGAATCTTTCGGAAGCGCGGCTCGGGAATGTATTTCCGAAAAAGGTCCATACCGTCTTTCACCAACCGACGATTCTCTGAATGGCGCGCCTTGCTTCGTACTTGTTCCGTCATTGCTTTTCATTACCGTTGTATTATATCATGGCGCATAGGCTTTGTCAAGAGGATATATTTGGTTTTCGCTGCTTGCGCGGAAAAATCAAATGGATTCGTTGAGACAAAGCTCCTTTGCTGCGGCGAGAGTCTGTTCTGTGATTTTGGCGCCGCCGATGATTCTTGCGACCTCCTCGATATGCTCCTCATTACTGAGCGTTCTTATGGAGGACTCGGTTCTTCCGTCTATTTCCGTTTTGGATACGAAGAGATGCTCATCCGCAATGGCGGCGATCTGAGGAGAGTGGGTAACGCAGATGACCTGCGTGCCCTTCTGCGCGACCTCGTGAAGCTTGATGCCGATCTTGTGCGACGTTTTGCCGGAAATACCGGTGTCGATCTCGTCAAAAATCAAGGTCTGCGTATGCTCCTTGTCCGCGAAGGCGCAACGCAACGCCAGCATCATACGGGAAAGCGCACCGCCGGATGCGACTTTTGACAGCGGTTGCAGAGGTTCGCCCGGATTGGCGGAAACGGTAAACGCAACTTTATCCACACCGTTTGAGGAAAAATCACGGAGACTTGTGACTTCGATGCGGAAGCGTACCTTTTCCATATCCAGAAAGATAAGCTCGTTTGTAATTTTTTCCTGCAGATATTCTGCAGCCAAGCGGCGTTTTTTCGTGATCTTTGCCGCAATCAGCTTCAGTTGTTTTTTCAAATCGGAAAGCTCATTCTCCAGATCCTCGGTTAGTTCACCCGATTGTTCAAGATCGTGCAGCTTCGCGGCAATACGGCTACGGTATTTCTTGATCTCGTCGACGGTGCCGCCGTATTTTTTGCGTAATCTTTGCAGATTATCGAGGCGTTCTTCGATTTTGTCCAAAATCTCGGAGGGGTTTTTGATGCCCATATCGCATTCCTTGCGGACGGTTTCGGCAATATCTTCCAAACGATAGCGGAAATCCGTGAGCATTTCCGCGAAGGTGGTTGCTTCATTCAGAATGCCTTCAAGCGCACCGAGAGATTCTTCTGCCTTTTCGATCAGATCGCAGGCGCAGACACCTTTATCGTTCTGATAGAGCGCGCGATAGATCAGTTTTGCGTGTTTGCCGATTTTTTCGGCGTTCTGGACCTTTTCGCGCTTTCTTTTCAATTCCTCCTCTTCGCCCTCGCGCGGATTCACGGAGTCGATGTCCTTGAGCTGATATTTCAGAAGCTCGACCGTGCGCGCCTTTTCTTGTTCGTCAAAGGAGATTTCGGAAATTCGTTTTTTGACGGCGAGCATTTGATGGTAAAGTTTCGAGTATTCTTCTTTTTCGGCTTCGCAATCCGCAAACGCGTCCAAAAAGACGATGTGAGATTCTTCGTTCAGAAGAGATTGACCGGTATGCTGACCGTGGATATGGATCAATTTGGAGGTGATGTCTTTCATGATGGATAAGGGGACCGCTCTGCCGTTGATGCGGGCTGTTGATCCGCCCTTGTCCGTGATATCGCGTTGAAACAGTAAGGTTCTGCCATCGGTATCGATGCCAAGCTCTTCCGCAAAAGCGGCGGCTTCATCGGAGATGTCCTCGAACAATGCTGACACCATGGCTTTCTTTTCTCCGCCGCGGATCAATTCCTTCGAGGCGCGCGTTCCGATGATCAATCCGACGGAGTCAATGATGATGGATTTACCCGCGCCGGTTTCGCCGGTGAGAACGGTAAGCGCGTTTCCGGGACATACGCATTCATCCTTAATGATGGCGACGTTATGGATACATAATTCCTTGAGCAAGTCAAAACACTCCTTTGGCTATTAAGATCCGATGATCTCTCTGATATAGTTCGTGAATTCCGCAGCGTCTTCATTGTTGCGGACGACGATGAAAATGGTATCGTCTCCCGCGATGCTGCCGAGGACGGCCTCCTCTGCGAGCGCGTCCAATGCCGCCGCCGCTGCGTTTGCCATGCCGGGAAAGGTTTTTACGACGATGAGATTTTGCGCGTCCTGCGCGTTGACGATGGTTTCGCGCATGATATTTTTCAATTTGTTTTCATTGCTGGAGCTTTCGGTTTTGGTGGCGGTGTACTTATAGCCGCCGTCTTTTGTTGCCGTTTTGATCAGTCCGAGCTGCTTGATATCTCTGGAAACGGTGGCTTGTGTAACGGGATATCCGCTTTCCTTCAGTTTTTCGATCAGATCGTCTTGTGTTTCTATCACGTGATCACTGATAATTTCAAGAATACGTGTGTGACGGGAATTTTTCATGCAGTTTGTTGTTCCTTTGCCGATTTATTTTTTGTTAAGTTTCGTTTCCAAAATATCGTAAAAGCGGTTTGCGCCGATTTTAATGATCTTGGCGGTATATTCGGATTTTTTTATATGTATTTCCGCGTCCTTGGGGATCAGACGGGAATTTTTTCCGTCCATGGTGACGTGAATGTCTGTCACGTGATCTCGCGTTCTTCCCGATATGGAAAGCGCGGTTTCAGGAGAAAGCAAGATTGCGCGGCTGAGCAGAGAATGCGGGCAGACCGGCATGACGGAGACGATGGACGCGGTCGGATCGATGACGGGGCCGCCCGCAGAGAAGGAATATGCGGTCGATCCGGTCGGAGTGGCGACGATGATTCCGTCTGCGCGATAATCCAGATGGCTTTCCGGCGCGCAGAGCAAAGAAAATTCCGCAATCTTGGAACGAACGCCGCTCGCGATCACGATGTCGTTCAGTATTCTTTGAGAATGAAGCACCTTGCCGTCAAGAAGGATCGTTGCATCCAAAAGCATACGGGATTCCACAGTGAAGTTTCCTTCCGCAAGCAAAGAGAGCTTGTCGATCTCTGTGCGCTCAAGCGCCATCAGAAAGCCGAGATGACCGAGGTTGATCCCGATGGATGGCTTGTTTTTTTCGGCGGCGCGTACACTGTAATCCAGCATGGTTCCGTCTCCACCGAGAACGAGGATCGCATCGGCCGCCTCCATCATGTCGTCCGATTCGTCAAAAAATTGTACCGACGAAAAATCATCCGCAAAAAACGGTTTTGCCGCCGAAGAAATAACGGAGAGAATACCGCTCGCCGAAAGAACGCGAACGGCTTGTTTGGTATATGAATATTCCGGATCGTATTCGGAATTTGGGAAGATAGCAATTTTTCTCAGTATCACAAAATGACACTCCTTTCGGTACAACAATGGATTTGCTGCTTATATCGAGATGTTTTCAGGAAAATACGATTTTTTTGATGTCGGACGGCGCAATATGCTTTTCTTCTCCGATTCGGAAAAGAGCCAGATATTCACGGTTTCCGTCTCCGCCTTCGATCGGAGAGGGAATTAGAGCTTCGGGGAAAAGTCCTTCGTGGGCGGCTTTTTCAAACAAGGATTCTATGATCTTTACGTGGATATTACGGTCGCGAACGAGACCACCTTTGCCGATATGCTCCTTGCCTGCTTCGAATTGCGGTTTGATCAGACTGATAAAAATGCCGCCGTCCTTAATATTGGCGCGCACCGCGGGATAGATCAGCGCTTGGGAAATGAACGAGAGGTCCGAAACGGCAATATCGCAGATCTCGCCCGTCGCTTCGGGCGTTAAACTGCGCGCGTTGGTTCCTTCCATGGAAATGACGCGGGGATCTTGTTGCAAGGATGGATCGAGCTGACCGTGACCGACGTCCACGGCGTATACGCGCGCCGCTCCGTTTTGCAAAAGACAGTCAGTAAAACCGCCTGTGGAAGCGCCGAGGTCCAGAGCGATCTTTCCTTCGATCTCGGGTTTGAACGAAAAAATTGCAGCCTCCAGCTTGATGCCGCCTCGGCTGACGTATTTTGACGGATTTTCAATTTTGATCTCACTGACGGGGGTATTCGGGTCGAGGTCTTGAGAAGCTTTTTCGATGCGTTTGTTGCCTACGCAAACGCCGCCTTTGATCAAAGCCGCCGCGTGACTGCGACTTTTTGCAAGTCCTTTTTCAAAAAGAAATTTATCTGCTCTCATGAGAGTTCCTTTCGCAGAAAATGGATTGATGGATTTTGTAACGAAGAATAAAAATACGATTGTGATTCGTATGAAGAATGCATATTTTCATTTTCAACATAGTGTATATTCAGTATATCATAAACAAAATGAATATTCAATAGAAAAAATTCAGATTTATTCCAAATATTTTCAACGAATATGAATGTTTTGCATATTCATTCATGCATATACATTCCCCAAAAATAAAAACTTATGCGCCCCGAATGCTTCCATTCGAGGCGCATAAGTTTTTGAACAAGAGCATTTTAAACGTCTTCGCCGTATCTCGGGAAGATATGATAGGAATCCAGAACGGGAATCATGATCAGAGCGGTCAGACCGGAGGTGAAGCCTCCGTTGTAAAGAACGAAGCCGCCGTGCATACTTGCCGTGGACGAGCATATGATCGCGTGGATCAAGCCAGCAAAGAAGCCTTTTTTCCACCCGTATCGGCCTGCGATGGGGCAAAGACCCGTAGCGAAGGCGATGCCGTTGATGTACACCTGTGTGGAAAGCATCCACGGGAGCGTTTCTCCGAGAAATGTATAGACGATACAAACGAGAACCGACAACGAAACGTAACCAAGCACGATGGGCGCGACGTTTCTCGGATGCTGTCCGTCGGCGGCAAACGTCAGCGCCGCGAAAAGCGCTCCGACGGTGGGACCCGTGAAGCCTGCTCCGATCGGAAGTCGGATCGAGGGGACAAGCATACGAAGAAGCTCGGGTGCCAGAAAGATGACGTTCAGATAGGCGAGCGCGCAAAGTCCGTAAAAGCCGAAGTTGATAAAACAAACGGGCATTCCGAATTTGGAAGAGAAATCAAGTCCGTAACCCGTGCATTTGAGCAGTCGGCTATAGCCGTGGAAGGTCTTTCCGTTCATGAAAAAGCCGAGCATAATGGCGGTGAGGAAGATAAAGAGGAAAAAGACGTCCATGAATACGATATAGGAATTGTTGAAGGAATCGTATACGGGATTGTCACGAACGACGACGTCCGGAGAGGAAAATCCGAATGTTCGGTACAGAAGCGCGTGCGCGCAAATACCGAAAATGCCGACGGCAAGTCCCGCTTGATACATATTATAGCCTCGCTGGATGGTCGCGATACCGGGGAGCAGAGCGGGGACGATAAAGCCGGTCAATGTACCGAAAACGATTGCAAAGATCACGCCGAGCCAGCTGAGCTGGATCGTACCGAGCGCGAACTGACCGACGGTGTAGCGGAACAAAAGGTCGCTGATAAACGGAGCGAGAGACGTCGAGAACATGGTGATGTGCAGGTTTTTACGGATGGGCGTTTTTCTGATCAGACAGTAGATCAGAACGCCGATGAAGGGAGGCCACATATTCAGAAAATTCAGTCCGTAAAAACAGTGCGCGATGACGAGAATATACGCCGCGAAGGTTTTTGCGTTGGCTCTGGTTTTGCTGACGAGGATCATCAGATTGCAAGCGAGTCCGCAAAGGCCTGCGTTGAACAGTGTGCTTGCCAGACATCCCAGATTAAAGTAGTCCGTTACCAATTTTGACGGCGAAGTCAGAATGCGGAGAAAGTTCTTCCAGAAGTCGTCGTATTCTCCGGTGTATCTTAGCGCAAAGGGAACTGCGGCGAGAAGGGAGACACTTAAAAAGAGAGCAAATAACGCAAAGGGCTTGCTGTTTTCTTTATCTTTTTGAGCAAGAAAGAGTTCTTTTTCGCTGGGTGTCATAAAAGCCTCCGTTTTTGATATTGTATATAGCATACCACAGTTTGTCCCATTTGACAAGGGATATTTTTTATAACATACGGGAAAATAATTGACAAAAACACCTTGCTTGCGATATAATCACAAATAAATATAGTACGTGTGGAAAGGAAACTGAAATGAACGTTTATTCTTCTGTTTATGAACTGATCGGAAAGACACCTCTTGTTTTTCTTGACAATTATAAAAACGAATACGGCGCCGTTGCCAATTTGATGGGAAAGCTGGAGTCGATGAATCCTGCCGGTTCCGCAAAGGATCGCGTGGCAAGAGAAATGATCGAGCAAGCGGAAAAATCGGGCAGACTGACCGCCGATGCCGTCATGATCGAGCCGACGTCGGGAAATACGGGCATCGGACTTGCCGCGATCGCCGCTTCCAAGGGGTATCGTCTGATCATCACCATGCCCGAAACGATGTCAAAGGAAAGACAAATGCTTATGCGCGCATACGGCGCGGAATTGATACTGACTGACGGCGCATTGGGGATGGCGGGCGCGATCGCAAAAGCGGAGGAACTTGCTTCCACGCTCCCGAACGCTTTCGTCGTCGGACAGTTTACAAACCCTGCAAATCCCGAAGCGCACAGAAAAACGACGGGTCCTGAAATCTGGGCAGATACCGACGGAAAGGTCGATATATTCGTTGCCGGTGTCGGAACGGGCGGTACGATTACGGGTGTCGGCGAATATCTGAAGTCGAAAAATCCGAATGTGAAGGTCGTTGCCGTCGAGCCGAAGGATTCGCCCGTTCTTTCGGGCGGAAAGGCGGGCAAACATGGTTTGCAGGGAATTGGAGCGGGGTTCGTTCCCGAAATTTTGAATACGGAAATTTACGACGAGCTCGTTTGTGTGACAACGGAGCAGGCGTACGCCGCTTCTCGCTTGCTTGCGCGCAAGGAAGGCTTGCTCGTTGGCATTTCCTCGGGCGCAGCTTTGTATGCCGCGACGGAAATTGCAAAGCGTGAGGAAAATAAAGGGAAAAATATCATCGTTCTTCTTCCCGATACGGGGGAGAGATATCTTTCCACGCCGATGTTCGAGGAGTAAATAAAAAGACTTGCAAAAGGGCGTGCATAATTAGCGGAGAAATTAAAAATTATTTTTTCATATGGCGCAGATTTGCTACGCGGCAAACAAATAATGAACCCCGACAGATTTTAAGATCTGTCGGGGTATCGTCATATATGTAAGCTTTAGTTCCATATATGGCGGTTTATTGTCTGATGTTGATTGCCGTGTTGTTTTTCTATGGCAATCATAGAAGCGTCATGGATAACGAAACGTTTGGCGTTTTCTCCGAAGCGCATTTTCAAACGTGCAACGTGATTCCGTTTCATACTTTGACGAACTACGTATCGAGATTGAATGAAGGTTCCATTAATTTGGGCACGGTAATCAAAAACGTTGGCGGAAATTTCGTTTTATTTATGCCGCTCGGATTCTTTTTCTGTACGTTGTTGAAGAAAAAGGTGAAGTCTTGGTATTTTTGCGCGCTTTATGTGTTGTTGATAAGCTTCGCGGTTGAAATTCTTCAATTTGTTACTTTGCGAGGCGTCACGGATATTGATGATATTATTTTAAATTGCTCGGGAACGGTGTTCTCCTATTTGCTATTTCAATCCAAGCTATTCAAGAGGATTGACGTTAAACAATATTTTTCATAAGAAAATTTGGGATCGTCCACGTCCCGACGAACAAAAAGCCACTGAATCGATCGATTCAGTGGCTTTTTGTATTCAGCAATAGAAAAATTCACAGTCATTGGTAAAATGCGCGAATTCAAACGCGCCGAAGGCTTCCGTGAGCGTTTTTTCAAAAAAAGCAAGGGAAGGCGCTTCCGTGTGGTAGTGTCCCGCCGTGACGATGGAAAGACCGTTTTCTGCGGCTTCGAGGAGATAATTGTAATTGACCTCGCCCGTGAGATAGGTATCCGCGCCCATTTTCTGTGCTTCGCGGATATAGTCCTTGCCCGATCCGCCGAGAAGTGCCAGACGGGAAACGGTTTCATTTCCCTTTGCGCCGCAAACGCAGGGCGCGCCGAGCGTGTCCTTGACCAAGCGGCAGAAATCCTCGAACGTCATTGGCTGCGGAAGCGTGCCGATTCTCGCGGCGGTATCTCCCTCAACGCCGAATTTTTCAACGTCGGAGAGACGGAAGAGGCTTGCCAGAATATCGTTGACGCCGCCGTCTGCCGCATCCAGACGCGTATGGAAGCTCATGACGGCGATATTGTTTTGGAGCAGGGAAATGACCTTGCGGGAGGTTCCATCGTGTCCGTCCATGCGTTTGATACCCGAAAAGATCAGCGGATGGTGAGAAATGATGAGCTGCGCGCCGATCTGCTTTGCATATTCCGCGACGGCAGGCGTGACGTCAAGCGCAAGCAGGATCTTTTTGACCTCGGTATCGGGCGCCGCGCAGACCATAAGACCGTCGTTGTCCCAATCACAGGAGAGCGAGGAGGGAAGAACGGTGTTCAGATGTCGATAAATTTCAGAAATTGTAGCCATATGCCGATCCTTTCTTATAAATCGAGCAATTCTTGCTCGATCGCGCGATACAACGCGCGTTCCTTTTCCGTGGAGTGACCGCCTTTTTCGAGACCTTTGATCTTTTCGCGCAGAACGTCAAGCTGTCTGTCGCAGAGACGGCGGAAATTCTCCGCGTTTTCTTTTTTGTGAAGAATGTTATACGAACCGAGCAAAAGCGCAAGCTCGTTTTCTTGTCTGACTACGCCGTCGTAGACGCAGAGGATGATCTGATAAAATTTGCCTTCTGCCGTCGCTTGCGCTTCTCTCTGAATGGCGAAGCCGTTTTCACCGAGATATCGGCGGAGGTCGGGAATGTGCTGCATCGGCTGGAGAATGAATTTGACGGATCTTTCCTTGAATGCGACCGCTTTTTCGAGAATTCCCTTGATCATGAGACCGCCCATGCCCGCAATGACGACGTCCGTCACGGGATAAGGCTCGAGTCCCTGCAGGCCGTCGGTAAGAACGGTGCAGATCTTATCGGAAAATCCGGCTTCTTTAATATTTTTTTCGGCGCTTTCCAGAGGACCCTTGTGGATGTCGGAGGCGACGGCACCCGATATTTTTCCTTGCTCAGCAAGAAAAATGGGCAAATATGCGTGATCTGTGCCGACATCGGCAAGATAAGCCCCGTCGGAAACGAGCTCTGCGACTGCGAGAAGACGTGCATCGATTTTTGTTTTATTCATATATATGACCGTGACTTTCGCGCGGGCGAAAGCATCCTTTTCTTTGGAATTTACGTTTGGATATCTTTTATGAACAGACGCCCCTTCACGTCCAAGGGCGCGAAGGGGCTTCATTGGTGCTTTACTTATTTAGCGAAGTGAGCGTTGAGCTTTGCAACGAGCTCGTCAACGTCGGTGCCGTGAACGATGCAAGCTTCTTCGAGGCTTTCCATACGGGAAGCGGGGCAGCCGAGGCAGTGCATACCGATTTCGAGGAAGTAGATTGCCGTTGTGGGGTCAAAATCAAGAATATCGCCAATGATGCTTTCTTTAGTGATTTCCATTGTGATACCAAACCTTTCTATCATAATTTGCAGGAGCGTTTTCTTCGTCCTTTTCGGTTGTGCAAAAATATCACACAACAATATTATTCTATCATATTCGTTTTTCGATGTCAATATCTTTTTTTGCAAACCTTTTTTCGTTTCAAAAAAATTTAAAAACAATGATTTCTGTTGTTCATTATGCACGAAACAAAGAGGGCAAATTCTATATTTATAAGGCAATAAAAACAAAAAAATGTCTTGCATATCGAGAAATCCTGCGATATAATAATAACAGTCGGGTTTTCAGAAAATTGAAAACTTCCTTCGATTTTTCGGATCATACCGTCCGAGCGAGCCTCTATACACATCGTCGGCGGAGACGGAAAATTCAAGCGCGAACTAAGATTTACCGAAAGGAACGGATTTATATAATGGAAAAGATTCACTCCAGAGATATTCGCAACGTATGCTTGCTTGGACACGGCGCAAGCGGTAAAACTTCGCTTGCAGAAGCTATGCTTTATGTCAAAAAAGAAACCGACAGACTCGGTAAGCCCTCTGAAGGCAATACCGTTTGCGACTATGACGCAGAAGAGATCAAGAGAGGCTTTACGCTTTCCTCTTCGATCGCTCCCATTATGCACAATGGCGCAAAGATCAATATTATCGATACTCCCGGATACCTTGACTTCCAGGGTGAAGCGCTTCAGGCTCTTCGCGTTGCAGGTAGCGCGCTGATCGTCGTTGACGGTAAAGCGGGCGTTGAAGTCGGTACGGAAATCGCTTGGGATCTCGTTTGCAAGGATAAGATGCCTCGTGCGTTCTTTATCAACAAATGTGACGATCCCGAAACCCGTTTCAGAAAAGTATTCTTGGAAATGCACGATAAATTCGGCAGCTCCATTTGTCCCGTTGTTATTCCGCTTCTTGAAGGCGACGACATCGTCGGTCTTCTCGACCTTATTGATATGAGAGCCGTTGCTTTTGCTCACGGCAAGGACGGTCAGCCGATCGAGATTCCCGCAGGTAACGAAGAAAGAATCGAAAGATGTCTCAGCATGCTCCACGAAGCAGTTGCCTCCACAAGCGAAGAATTGATGGATAAATTCTTTGAAGGCGAACGCATTACCAAGGAAGAGATCGTCGCTGCGCTCCACGACGGTATTCTTCGCGGTGATATTGCTCCCGTTGTCTGTGGCTCCGCAACGAACCTCTGCGGCGTACGTTTGCTTCTCGACGTTATCGTTGATACCTTGCCCAGCCCCGTATATCACAAGGCGGAGATCGTTATCGACGGCGACGAAGAAATCGAACGCCCCGTTCGTGAACACGGTCCCGCATCCCTCTTCGTGTTCAAGACCGTTGCCGATCCGTTCGTCGGAAAGATGTCCTTCTTTAAGGTCATCGGCGGTGAGCTTTACGCCGATTCCGTTCTGAAGAACGTAACCACAGGTCAGGAAGAAAAGCTTTCCCGTATCTATACCGTTTGCGGCAAGAAACAGACCGAAGTAAAGATGCTCTCCATGGGCGATATCGGTATGACCGCAAAGCTGAACAATACCAATACCAACGACACGCTGTCTCAGATGGAAAATCCTCTTCCTTATAAGAAGATCGTATATCCCGAATCCTTCTACCAGATGGCGATCGCTCCCAAGGCGAAGGGCGATGAAGATAAGATCGCGCAGGGCATTACCAAGCTCCTCGAAGAAGATCTTACCCTCAAATATGAAAACAATCCCGAAACGAAACAGCTTCTCATTTCCGGTCAGGGTGATATCCATCTCGACGTTGCTGTTTCCAAGCTGAAAAATCGTTACGGCGTTTCCGTCGTTCTTTCTGCTCCCAAGATCGCATATCGCGAAACCATCAAGAAGAGAGTAGAAGTGGAAGGCAAGCATAAGAAGCAGTCCGGCGGTCACGGTCAGTACGGTCACGTCAAGATGACCTTCTCGCCCGGTATCAATCCCGGTCTCGAATTCACGCAGTCCGTTGTCGGCGGTTCCGTTCCCAAGAACTATTATCCCGCTGTAGAAAAGGGCTTGCTTGAATCCATGCAGAAGGGTGTTCTTGCGGGTTATCCCGTCGTTAATCTGAAAGCGGATCTTTCCGACGGTTCTTACCATCCCGTTGACTCCTCCGAAATGGCGTTCAAGATCGCGGCTTCTCTCGCATACAAGGAAGCGCTTCCCAGAGCAAATCCCGTTTTGCTTGAACCCATCGGTAAATTGAACGTATACGCGCCCAGCGAAATGCTCGGTGACATCATGGGCGCGATCAATAAACGCCGCGGCAGAGTGCTTGGCATGACACCTACCGAAAAGCACGGCGAACAGGTCATTGAAGCGGAAGCTCCCATGGCTGAAATGATGGACTTTGCGATTCAGCTTCGCGCGATCACGCAGGGCAGAGGTACGTACACCCTCTACTTCTCCGATTACGAAGAAGTGCCCATGTTCAACGCGCAGAAGATCATTGAAGAAGCAAAGAAAAATGCCGATTGATTTACGACCTTTTTCATTATACTCCTTTTTCATACTCTATCTTCGGAAAAAAGCACGGCATTGCCGTGCTTTTTTCTGTGCGGTATATTGAAAAGAAAAAAAGAATATGTTACAATATCAACGCAGTATTTTCAAACTTTTTTTCCGTAAAATTCTTTTGCAAGGATTGCGTATTCATCGATGGTTTCATAATTGCCCTTGATCAGCATGGCTTCCGCAAAAGTTGCTTCGTGGCGCATACCGCATTTTTCCGCAACTCTCTTGCTTGCGTCGTTCTGCGTCATGATTCTGGCGGACATCCGGTGCAAACGAAGCTCGGCGAAGCCGAACGCCATCAATCGCATGACGGCTTCTTTTGCGAGTCCTTTTCCCCAGAAATCAGGGTGAAGCACGTAGCCGATCTCCGCGGAGTTGTTTTGCAGATCGAAGCTTGTGAAGCCGCAGGTGCCGATCATTCTGCCGCTTTCTTTGTCGATCAGCGCGAAATCGTAGAAGGTTTCATTCCGGTACGCCGATTGTACGTAGGACAGGTATTTTTTCGTATATCTGAGGCTTGTGTGGGGAGACCAGAGCAAATAGCGGCTGGTTTCCGGTCTGCGGGAATAGTCGTACATATCCGCGCAGTCGATGGGGAGTATTTTCCGCATGGTCAGACGATTCGTCTCCAATGTCGGAATTCTTGTGAAAATGGAAAGCATATCTTCATTCAAAGCAGTTTCCGCCTTTCTGATTTTTATCAAATGATTGTATAGTAGGCCGTTTGACGGCAAAAGATAGACATATCTGTTTTTTATTTTAACGCCAACGAGCGGGAATTTCAAGAAAAATATGAGATATTTACAACGGATTTAAGAGAATTTCATGTTTTATTAACAAATATCTTGTATACTAAAGAAAACATGACGGCAATAGACAAAAAGACAAACAAAAAGAAAGGATTTCATTTATGAGTGATTTCGAAAAAGATCCCAATGAACTGTTCGACGGCGATGGATCGCAACAGTTGAACGAAGACGGAAAATCGGAAAACGCGGAGCAATCGGCGGCCGATCTCGCCCCCAAGCAAGAGGACATTCCTGCGCAGAAGCGCGACACGCGCTACGATCAGTACGGTTATTCTTATCCGGAGGAAAATCGCGGCGGAAAGCCCAGAAAGCAAAGAAACGGTACGTCCTCTTTGTTGATTGCTTTTTGTCTGGTTTTGTTTATTTTTATCGGAATCAGCATTGGCGCGATTTTCGACGTCGGAAGAGATTCCGGTGATCCCTCTCAAACTATGGGCGAATCCACAAGCGGCAGTACGTCTGAAAACGGCGGCGCGGCAGGCTCGTCGCAAGGCACGCAGAAGCCGGCTGAAACGGCGCCAGGCGCTTCCGTTATTGCGCCCGACACGGACGAGTATATTTCGATCTTCCGTGAGGTGGCAAACAAATGTCTGAAGACGGTCGTTGAAATCTACGTACAGACGCCTTCCGGCAGTGGCGCAGGCTCTGGTGTTTTCTATGATCCCAACGGTTATATCGTAACCAACTATCACGTTGCGGATGAGACCTGTACGGCGATCACAGTTATATTATATGACGGATCCCAATACGAAGCGAAATATATTTACGGCGATGAGCTTTCCGATATTGCCGTGATCAAGATCGAAAAAACCGATTGCGATTACGCGGTGTTCGGTGATTCCGATCAGATGACTTACGGAGATATGGTTCTCGCGATCGGTAATCCGCAGGGGCTCGGACTTTCCGTTACGGACGGTATCATCAGCCGTCCCGGTGAATCCGTCACCATCGGTGACGCGACCATGACGCTTTTACGCACCAGCGCGGCTGTCAACAGTGGTAACTCAGGTGGCGGTTTGTTCAATCTGAACGGCGAGCTGATCGGCATCGTCAATGCGAAGATCTCTGCAAGCTCCGTTGATAATATCGGATACGCGATCCCCTCCACGACGGTCGTGAAGTGCATTAACGACCTCAAGGATCACGGTTATATTACGGGCAGAGCAAGACTCGGCGTTACCGTTGAAACGAAGCAGTACACCTCCTGGCCGTATCAGTACACCTTGCTTCAGATCAAGGAAATTTCTGCGATCGGAAGCGCGGCAAGCTCCGATCTGCGTGTCGGTGATATTCTGTATCAATATCAGGGTGTGAATATTACCTCCTTCGAGGTTTTGTCGCAACAGCTCACGAAGTATTCCGTCGGGGATACGATCAAGCTGACGGTTCTCCGTCCGACGATCGAATACACGGGCAACAACGTGCAACAGTATATCAACACTGCGCAAGAGGTTGAAATTACGATCACTTTCGTCGAATTCAATCCGAATGCGTAATCATCAAAACAGAACTTTTTTGGGCGGGTTCTCATAAGGAGATTTCAAAAAATCGGCAGAGATATTGTTTTCTCTGCCGATTTGTGTTATAATGGATCTGACAAAAAAGCCCCGCCCTTCGGGTAGCGGAGCCGCGGCGTGACAGGTGGCGGCGCGGAAGACGGAATCACTTTCCAAGATACGAAAACGTATGAAAATCCGAAGGGCATATCATCAAAGAAAGGAGGCTGCTACGGGATAACTGTACCCTTTTGCGGGAAACGTCCGCAATTTTGGGGCTTCCAACCCCATAAATACATGAAATTTGAAGCAGGAATGTGATTCGCCGCTCGATTTTCATTTTTTCGTCATTGAATCACAAAATTTAATACTGGGAACTAATTTTTAGAGGTTCTCTAAGGAGGTTCTTATGAAAAAAATATTATTATCGCTATTGCTTTTGGCGTTCGTTCTCAGTTGCTTTGTTTCCTGCATTCCCGCAACGCCGAACGATACGACAAACTCCGGTGATGATGCAAAAAATCCACCTGCCGTCGATATAAATTTTATTTCCCCGAGCGATGAGGAATCTGCTCTTTATAGCGTTTCCCGGACAAGCGATCACGGGCTAAACCTCGTAATTACGCTTCACGGCTACAAGAGCGAAAGTCTCAGCAAAGATTTTTACGTCAAAAACAACGAATATTTCCTTGTTGACGTCAAGCTCACAAACGAATCCGAGAACGCTCTGTATCAGTGGTTGCCTACGTATTGCAGACATTCGTTTGACCCGTCACACAATCATGAGATCGGCTTTGATATTTCCCACGGAGAATACAAGCTCCATTCTTCTTCCTTCGGCTTTACTTGCGGAATGTTGACCGACATTTGGACGATTGAAGCGGGCGAATCCTACGAGTGGCAGTTGAAGCTTGCCGTAGGTGAACCGCAGTCCGGTGAACAGGATCTTCCCGTAGACGGAACAACGGGTTCGCTTATGGGTATCAAATTATACGAAAAAGCCATTTTTGACGATAATGTTTGCATATTCGATGGTGAATTTTCTTTCACTTATATGCAAAACAAAGATAAAAACGAAAATGACTGCTCTATTTCCGTACCAATCTCGATTGAAACGGTCTACGTTTCCTCTGTAGCAAACAAATAAGAGCTGTATAAATCCGCATCGATATTGAGTAATTTAAAAAATTGGAAAAATTCTGACGCAGATTTGAATGAATTGAATACCGATTATAATTAATAACAAATTCGGGAAGAAAACCGTGCCTGCCCAAAGGAGTGGCTCGCGCGGAGATCTTCCCGAATTTTTACGATTTTTCGCTTCTGTTTTGATCGGTGTCGTCCTTTTGTTTTTCTATGAATTCGAGAAAATTTTTCCACGAGTGACGCGAGAGAAAATGCAGGGAATGAAGGAGAAAATATCCGACGTGTCCGTCTGTCAGAGCCTCTCCGGGCTGTAAATAGCGATCCGATCCGATAAGCCCCGAAAGCCCCATGCTTTCCCATGCCTCACTTGCGGCAAGCGCGCAAAGCTGTTGAGATTTTGGATCTGCCCATGCGTCAAGATCGCAGGAGCCGACCATAACGTATCTCGGCGCGATAGCGGCAAGGAGAAAATGCTGATCGAAGGTGTCGGATACGTTCTTTTCGGCATACGCGAGATATTTTTTGCAGAACCAAAACGGGAAGTTTTTCGTGATATCGCAGATCAATTCACCGAGTTCGGACGTCCATTTGGTTCGGCTGAGGCCGCTATTGCCGTGAGCGAGGGCGTCGCCCGAGCATCCTGCCGCGTTGGAAAGCACGAAGCGGATACGGGTATCGAGCATGGCGGTGAATAGCGCGGTTTTTCCAAGTCGCGAATGGCCCGCGATGGCAATATTGTTCGGATCCGTTCCGGGTAATGTCAGAGCGTAGTCGATCACGCGCATGGAAGCCCATGCCCAAATGCCGATCTTTCCGCAGGTTTCGTCCGTTTCCTGCCCGTTCGGCAACAGAAGCGGCGCAAGTCCCGTAGAAAAATCATCGTCATCCGACGTGATGTCCTTATAAAAAACATAGAGATAATCCGCTTCCGATTCCGAAAGCTCCTCGCTTGGAAAATACGGAGACGTTCCGTCGGGGTGGAAATTATTCAGCAAAATCAAGGGGCGCTTTTTGCCGTCGTTATGGAGCAAACGGTCCACGCGGAAGGAATGCTCTCCGTTTTTCAGACGGATGGTCAGATAAACGTAGGAATGTGTGACGTTGCCGCAGGCATACCGTTTTTCCACTGTCGTTTCCTCGCTGACGGAGATCGTATAATCAGCCGTCGGCAGATATCCGTAAACTTCGCTTTGCAGAATATCCATCATTTCTTCGCGGGAGCGCAGAGAGGGAAGCGCTCTTTTTTTCAATTCGGCTTTGAGCATGGGTTGAGTCCTCCTTTATTGACAAACGCGGGCGGATTCGGTTTGCGCCCGATTTTCTTTTCTGTATTCAGTATATCTCAAACGGAGGCGTTTGTCAATTGCCGAAGGAACCATAGCGCAAAAACGACCGTTTGCACAGATTGCTTCTGCAATTTTTCTTGACGGAGTGTAGCGCGACTGTTATAATGAAGATAACGATATTTTTATCACTCGGAAGGGGCGGAATCAAGATGGAATTTTCCTTAAACGCTGAATATTTAAAAAGAACGAGAGATCCGAACATTTTCAGAGCGCCTGCGGAATGCTTGCGTATCTGTCGCGATGCAGGATTTTCGACGGTGTCGTATTTTCCCGATTTCACAAACGATGAATGGGAAAAAGAGGTCAACGCCGCGGCGGAAGCGGCAAATGCTTTGGGTATGAAGATCGATCAGGTGCACGCGCCGTACAATTTTTACGCGCATAAGCCGCTCGAGGTTTTTCATGAGCAATTGAAAAGAAGCATTGTGTCGGTGGAGCGTATGGGCGCTTCTTATCTGGTGTTCCACGGAGATGAATATCATCCGGAGAAGGGAGAGGCTTTTGACCCGGAGCTTGCTTTGAAAACGGTCTACGAGATTTTTGCGCCTTATGTGGAGGACACGTTGAAGCTCGGCGTTACACCCGTATTTGAGAACGCTTTCGAGGATCATCACCGCGTTTCACCAAAGGAACGTTCGCATTTTTGCGGAGAGATCTCCGAGTTGCTTTCCGTTCTTGACCTCTTCAATGACGCGCGCATCGGTTGTTGTTGGGATTTTGGACACGGTAAGCTTGCCACCGAAACGACTGAACGCCATATCGAAGCGATCAAGACGATGGGAAAACGTATCGTTTGTACGCATATTCACGATAATTATTATAAGAAGGACCTGCATTTGCCTCCGTTTATGGGAGAAGCGAATTGGGAAGCGCTGATGAAGACGATGAAGGAGATCGGCTATCAGGGAAATCTGACCTTTGAGTTGGGATACAGTACGCTGGAGGACAGACTTGTGCCGGCTTTTATGGAAAGCCTTTATAAAACGGCGGGTATTCTTTCGGAAATGATGGAGCGGTGAGCCAAAGATTTCCAATGGCTTAACATAAATGCATTTATAAAATACACCGCAAAGATGTATACGGTTCGCAAATTCGTCTATTGTTACGAAAATGAGGAGTTTATGTAAATCCTATTGAAAACAGACGGATTTTGCGGTATAATAAAAGGACAATATCATAAGATTATTTCTGTATGATGTATTCAGGAAAGTGTGTGTTCACAGCCGAAGGAGTAATGCTCTCAGGTGTCCGCGAGGATGAGGACTGAATATTGACAGAACTTTGGAGACACCCATTCGATTGGGGGCCGAAGGTGCAAGCGTAGAAAACACGCCAAACTCTCAGGCAAAAGGACAAAGATCACTGCATTGCAGGCAAATTGTTTTTTTGGGCAGATCGTGTTTCGCGATCTGCCCTTGATTGTTCTTTGGGAAGACTCTCCGTTTCCGATTTTATGATGGCGAAATCATTTATCATCAAGGAGGAAACCTATGAAACAGTTTCTTGACACGGTAGCATCGGTAAACGATGCGATCAACGGCGCGGTCTGGGGTTTGCCCGGATTGATTCTTCTTATCGGTACGGGCATTCTGCTTACGTGTGGTACGAAGTGTTTCCAGATCTGCCGTCTGGGTCACTGGTGGAAACATACCATTGCTTCCATCTTCAAAAAAGACAGCAACAGCAAGAAAAGCTCCGACCGCAAATCCATCTCTCAATTTCAGGCGTTGTGCGCGGCTCTGGCTGCGACGATCGGCACGGGTAATATCGCGGGTGTTGCCGCCGCGATCGTAACGGGCGGTCCCGGCGCGGTGTTCTGGATGTGGGTTGCGGCATTCTTCGGAATGATGACGAATTTCTCGGAAAATCTGCTCGGCATTTATTATCGAAGAAAAAATAAAAACGGCGAATGGTGCGGAGGCCCGATGTACTATCTGAAGGACGGTATGGGCAAGCGCTACGGCAAAAAGGTTCTCGGCGTTTCGGCGTCGATCCTTGCGGTGCTGTTTTCTTGCTTTGCTATTCTTGCTTCGTTCGGTATCGGCAATATGGCGCAGATCAATAAGATCGTTCTGAATATGGACGCGGCGTTTTTCAGCAACATTTCTCTCGGAACGGTTCCCGGCACAGATATCGATACGATCCATTTGCTGATCGGTATTGCGCTTCTTATCGTTGCGGCGCTTATCATTATCGGCGGACTTCGCAGAATCGCAAGATTTGCGGAGATCGTTGTGCCTTTTATGGCAGTCGTGTATGTTATCGGTTCGTTGATCATTTTCTGCTTCAATATTTCGAGCGTGGGTGCTATGATCGCGTCGATTTTCCGATTCGCATTCAAGCCTGCGGCGTTCCTCGGCGGCGGTATTGGTATTCTGATCAAGAAAACGATGACGCAGGGCTTCAAGAGAGGCGTTTTTTCCAACGAAGCTGGTCTTGGTTCTTCCGTTCTCGTCCATTCTTCCTCCAACGTCAAAGAGCCCGTTAAGCAGGGTATGTGGGGTATTTTCGAGGTATTCTTCGATACCTTCGTCGTTTGCACGATGACTGCCGTCGTGGTTCTTTCCACGGGTTATATCGATCTTTCGACGGGACAACCCGTTGCGGGCATTAACGGCGATACGCTCGTTTCTCAGGCGTTCGGTAAGCAATTCGGCGTGGCGGGGACTTGGTTCGTTGCGATCGCGATGCTTTTCTTCGCCTTCACGACGGTTCTCGGTTGGTCGCAATACGGTTCCAAAGCAGTGGAATATCTGTTCGGCGCGACCGGTGTGAAAATTTACAAGTTCGTCTTCGTTTTGATGATTGTTTCCGGCGCGGTTATGGAAGGCGGTCTTGCGTGGGATCTTTCCGACACATTCAACGGTTTGATGATGATCCCCAATCTGATCGGCGTGCTTTCGCTGTTCCCGTTGGTCGTTCGCGTTACGAAAAACTATATTGACAGAAAAGTATATAAAAAAGACGTCAAGCCCATGCTTTCCTTCGATCCCGATATCGAAGCGGAAATGGAAGCGCGGCTCGACGAGGATTAAAAGAGAGCTTCGTTGCGTAAGAAGAGATTCTTCGCAACGAAGCTTTTTGAATTTTTCGGAATTATTTTGAAGAAAAATATTGTCTTTTTATGTTTTTTGTGATATGATAAAATTAATGATTAAAATAGGGGAGATATGATTTTCTGTTATATTCCATTATATCCCCTGTTTTGAAGTTAAAAAGAAAATCTTATTAAGAAGGGATGAAATCATCATGGCTGAAACAGTAAGCAAAACAACAGCCGAGCTTCGTACTCTCCTGAAAAAAGGTCAGACCGCTGAGCAGAAAGCGCTCGCAAAAGAAGGTCGCCTTTGCGCAAGAGACCGTATGGCATTGATTTTTGACGAGGGTACCTTCGTTGAAGTCGGCGCATACATCGGTCGCAAGAGAACTGAACTCGACAAAGAAACCGACGATAGCTTCGAGCCTGTTATCACCGGCTACGGCGCTGTAAACGGAACTCTGGTTTACGCATTTTCTCAGGACTTTTCCCGTTTGCACGGCGCGCTTGGCGAAATGCACGCGAAGAAGATCGTGAACATTCTTGCAATGGCAAACAAATCCGCGGCTCCCGTTATTGGCGTTTTTGACAGCGCGGGCGCAAAAATTCTTGAGGGCGTTGACGCGCTTGCAGGTTACGCAAGCATCATGAACGCTTTGGAATCCTCCGTTTCTCCCAAAATCGCAGTTGTTTCCGGTATCTGCGGCGGCGCAACCTCCGTTCTTGCGGAAATGTTCGACATCGTTGTCGGCGCAAAGAAGACGGGTAAGCTTTATGCTGCTCTTTCCGGCAAGCTTGACGACGCAATCAGCGCAGATCCTTCTCAGATCGACATCGTATGTGAAGATGACACCGCTGCTGTTACCAAGGCTCGCGAGCTTGTGAAATATTTCGCAGGCGCAGACGAATGCGCAGACGATATTAACCGCGCGCTCGACATTGAAGGCATCCTCGCAAACGAAAAATACGATATTCACGATATTATTGCCGTTACCTTTGATGCAGGCTCCTTCACCGAGCTTTGCGGCGAAAACGCAAAGAGCATGGTAACCGGTCTCGCAACCATAAACGGAAATCCCGTCGTCGTTATTGCGAACAATCCCTCCTACAAGGACGGCTTCCTCTGCACTGGTGCGGCAAAGAAGGCAATTTTCGCTCTTGAAACCGCGGCGATCGCAGATCTTCCCGTCGTTACTCTCGTTGACGGAAACGGCATTGGCGACAGCAAGAACTTCGAAGAAAAGGGCTTCTCCCGCATTCTCGCGAGACTTGCTTCCGAATATGCAAAGAGAGCGTATTTCAACAAACCCACCGTTACCGTAACACTCGGTGCTTCCTACGGAACTGCATATACCGTTATGGGCTCGAAGTCCCTCACCGGCGGCATTGCGCTCGCTCTCGACAGAGCAAGAATTTCCGCAATGAATCCCGACAGCGCGGTTGCATTCCTTGACGAAGTCAAGAATGAATCCGAACACAAAGAAACCGCAAAAGCATGGGCTGAACGCTACGCTTCTCCTCTGGAAGCTGCAAAGAGCGGTCACATTGACGATATTATCGATTCCGCAGAGCTTCGCCAGAGAATTGGTGCGGCGCTCGAAATGCTCCTTTGATAAAAAGGAGGTTTTGATATGAACACAATGCTTCTTAACGGAGGAACTCAGATCACGGCAGATTCTTCGTTTATGGACAGATTGGCGCTTGGCGGCTCCACGCTGTTGCTCGGTATGGCAGTTGTTTTCGCAGTTTTGGGTATCATTTTCATCGCTCTGCAGATTATGCGTGCGTTCTTTACGAAGAAAAATACTACGAAAGCGAAAAAAGCAGAAGTGCCCGCACCGACTGCCGCTGCAAAAGCGGAAGAGGCGGCGCCTGCTCCTGTTGCACCCGTTACCGATGAGGCTGCTATCGTCGCTGCCATCATTGCTGCTATTTCTGCGCACACGGGCACAGCTCCCGAAGGCTTCCGTGTCGTTTCTTTCAAAAAAAGAAAATAAATTATATAATTATTGGAGGAAAAGATTATCATGAAAAGATATAATGTAACCGTAAACGGCGTTGTTTACGATGTTGTCGTTGAAGAAGTAACCGGCGGCGCAGCTCCTGCTCCCGTAGCAGCTCCCGCAGCAAAGCCTGCTCCTGCAGCAGCTCCCGCTCCTGCGGCAAAGCCTGCAGCTCCCGCAGCTAATGCAAAATGCTCCGTTTCCGCTCCTATGCCCGGTAATATTCTCGCTGTTAACGTAAAGGTTGGCGACAAGGTAGAGAAGGGCGCGGTTCTCTGCATTCTCGAAGCTATGAAAATGGAAAACGAGGTTATGGCTCCCGATGCCGGCACCGTTACTTCCGTTACGGTTTCTAAGGGCTCTTCCGTTCAGGCGGGAGACGTTCTCGTAACGCTCTCTTAAACTTTTGAAGCTTCCGAAAGGATGATATCATGAATATTCTTCAATCTTTGACAAAACTTTGGGAAAGTACGGGTATTGCTCAATTGATTGGTTCGGAGAATGCTTGGCTTCCTTTTAAAACGCTTGTGATGTATGCCATCGTCGGCGTACTCGTTTATCTGGCCATCAAAAAACAGTTCGAACCTCTTTTGCTTTTGCCCATTGCGGTAGGTATGTTCCTTACCAATCTTCCCGGCGCAGAGCTTTTCCATATGGAGCTCTTTATCAATCAAGAAGATCCGAATGCTAAGGTTATCCTTCAGGAGGTCTTTAATAAAGGCGGCTTG
>JAZRLQ010000204.1:0-5336 GCA_045646925.1 Eubacteriales bacterium | reverse complement strand
GAGGGAATGATCCTCTATACCGCAAACGAAGCGGTCTCGGAAAGCGATCTCGGCGCATTCGTGTCCGCGCTTTCGCTCGCGGGAAAGACGGACTATATCGAAGAAAAGCTGATCGATGCGGCGAGCGTGATCTCCGGTTGCGGTCCCGCGTTCATGTATATGTTCCTCGAGGCTATGCAGGAAACGGGTGTCCGTCTCGGTCTTTCCGCCGAAAAGGCGAGACTTTACGCCGAGCAGACCATGCGCGGCGCGGCAACGCTTGCGGCTTCCTCGGACGAAACGCTGGAAACGCTCCGCGTTCGCGTTTGCAGTCCCGGCGGCTCGACGATCGAGGGCGTGAAGAAATTCGAAGCTCTCGGTCTTTCCGACACGGTCTCCGAAGCGCTCGGCGCTTCTTATCGCAGAACGCTTGAGCTCGGGAAGAAATAATAGCGGAAAATACAGAGTAGTATCTTGAGATAAAACAGAAGAGAGCTTCGCGGAATTGAAATTCCGTGAAGCTCTCTTTTTTAGGGAAGACATCGAAGCAAATCCGCTTTCCGTTCATAAATTGGATTTTGTTACTCTGTAATGAGCGGTTCGATATATTCTCGAATGAAATCAACTCTATCAAACACGGTAGGCTTGAAATAAGATGCTACTGCGACTACAATATCCTTTTCGGGATTCACATAGATCACGTTGCCACTGTTTCCGATAGCTGCATAAATGTTTTGTTGACGGTCAATGATCCACCACAAATATCCATACTCCATTCCTCTGAAATGATCGCTTTCGACGGTGCGAGGGCGTGTCATTTCGGCGATCCACTCGGAAGATACAATTTGTTTGCCGTTATAACTACCGTTCCCAAGGCACAAAAGTCCGATCTTTGCCATATCCTCTGCCGACATACAGAGTCCGTATCCGGGTGTGCCAAGACCGTGTGGGTCACTAAACCAAATATTCTCCTTGGGTGTTTTACCTATTGTAAATGCCTTGTGTTCCCCTGCCGTTTCTGCATAATAGTTTTTATGCTCTGCAATACCCAACGGCTCGAACAAATACTTGTTCGCATAATCCACCGTTTTCATATTCGTTGCCTGATATAAGATTCCCGAAAGGATATGCAGACACACTGTTTGATAGTTAAATTCGTCGGTCAAACCTTTTCTGCCACCCAAGAAATCAAGAGAAGAATATGTCCAATTGTCACTTGAGCAAACCTTGCTCCAAGGATCACCCTTGCACTTATACGGTGCTCGCATGGTGAGCAAGTGTTTGATTGTAACATCATATACGGTTTTCTCGCCGCGCTTGACTTTATAATCAGGAAAATAATCAAGCACTTTATCATCACTGCTTTTAATATGTCCCTTGTTTATCGCAATTCCAATCAGCAATGCGATAATGCTTTTCGTGGCTGACATAATATGAACAGCGTCATCGGGTTTATAGTCATTCCAACACCCCGAATATACTCTATATCCGTTTTTATATGCTACGATCTGACAAATATTAGGTTGCTCCATTTTTATCAGATTATATAATTCTTCCTGATTCATATGATTACACTCCTTTGCCAAATAGCGGTTTGCTTAATTGTCTTTAGAAATCCACTTTTTAGACCAAGAGAACAATGTGTCGCACATTGCGCCAAACTCAACAGCATCGCCATTTTTTAAGGTCAAGAAGGTGTCGACGATAACTCTTTCATCAGCCGAAACAACATCTCGCAATTCGCTTTGATGTTTTATATATTTGCCCGTTTGCTTGAAAGCGATAGCCTGCACAACGAAAGAGGCGGATTTATATAATCCTTTCAAAATAATCTCGCTCTTTTCGTGCAGCATATTGTGAACGCATCCGTGATAGATGTTGCAAGCACCGATTTTAATTGCTCTGTTAACAGCAGATTCATCAATCACCGCAAGCAATTCATCAAGGCTGCCTTTTATGGGTGTGGTGTCATAGTAAAACTGAAAGAGGTCGGAAGGCTCCCAATGGAGAAGCTCGTCCTTTCCCGAAAGAAAACCGCAGATCAGTTTTCTGTGCGGCAGAGCGTCAAGCATTGCATTGTATTTTTGAATATCCGAGGCAGACAGCTCGTCAAGTATCACGACAACGTCAATATCGCTCGTGTCGGTTGCTTCGCCACGCCCATAACTGCCTTGTAAGCCGACAAACCACACACGGTTTCCAAACGCTTCGTCTACGGTTTTCAAAAATTTGGCCGTCCAAGAGTTTATATCTAACATTTACTTCACCTCACGATTTTAATAGTCATTTTGTCAAAAATCATTGCGCTCAGTCTTCAAACGCTAACTTGTATTTCGGCAGAACAATCTTTACAAATACCCAAGCATTGACTATCAATACAAGCCCATATATAATTCGGGCAGCGATTTCCGGCACAAGCAGCTTGATACCGTTCATATCACCGCCACCAAAAAATCCGCAAAGAACGCTTAAATAAAGCGGATCTATCAATAACATTGCAATTGTAATATAGTATAAGCAGGCTTTTACTGCTTTTGAAGAAATATTCTTTATTTTTTCTATCAATGCAATCAGTATATATGCCGTCAGCAAGGTCGTAACCGAACCCAACAGGCAGAACACACCGAGTTGTGTTTGTGTCATCTTTTCAGCATATATATCAATTTGCATTCCCAGCCCCATAAGGTTAATTTGCTTAAATGCGCCAATCGATAAGGCGTAGAGCAAATGAGTGCCTTCGTGCAGCAGATAATATGCAATGATCGCCGAGAGCAATCCAACGTATTGTCTTATTCGTTTATTCATTCAATTTACCTCATAAAATTTGTTTATCCAATAATTGCCTGTTCGAATAAGCCCATTGATCTCTTGAGATTGCAAACACCTTCGTCATTTCATTTTCATTATCTTGATATTCATCAACTTGTTTGCAGCCATAAGAAATCGCCGTTTTTACGGATGGCTCATTGGTGTACTTCATGTAAGAATAGACGATCTGAAACGGTGTGTTGTTAAACGTCCAATCTCTGACTGCAATTGCCGCCTCTTTGGCGTATCCGTTTCTTTGCTTATCGGATCTTATATGATATCCGATTTCAGGTTTTATCTCACCGCCTATAAGCTGCATTGTCAAACCACAGTCACCTATCATTTCTCCGGTTTCTTTTAAACATACAGCCCACAGCCCAAAGCCAAATATCCGATACCGTTCTATATTTCTTTGTATCCAGTTTCTTACTCGACTTTCGTCAAAAGTATAGGGGTAGTGTTGCATAATATCTGCATCAGCCAACACTTTATAAAGTGCATCGAAATCGTTTTCTTTCATTTCCCTTAGGAATAGACGTTCAGTTTCAATAATCATCACTTGTCTCCCAAAGATTCTGTCAGCTTTGCCATCGCATCAATAAGGATTTCCATTTCATCATCCGATAATACGCTAAAAATTTCTTTTACGCTTTCCGATGATCCCACCTTATTGTCGGCAAGAAAGTTCAGTGCCTTTTCCGTCAAGTAAATTCTTTGCTTGCGATGATCATTTTCATCCTGCTGTGAAACAATATAGTCGTCCTGCAAGAGCTTTGCGTATAGTTTATTGGCATTCTGATGCGTGCAACCCAAAAAATCAGCCATATCCTTTATGGAAGGAGCCTCTTTGAAAAGTGTTACACCATTGAGGAAAAACATCTGTTGCCAGCTTAATTCCTTAAAAAAAGCATTTGCCGCTGACTGATAGCGATTGACAAAGCGGCTCATCAAGGCAATCAGAACAAAAGGGGGAGCAAAATTCTCATAGCTGACTTTTTCTCCAAAAAGATTATTTTTCATTGTAGCACCTCCGATATACAACTTGTTGCATATTTATATTATACAACAAGTTGCGCATTTTGTCAATGCTTTTGGGAATGAAATAAATGTCAACGACCAGAAATAAACTTCTTTGGTTTCATCGTCGTAATTCCTGATATGTGAAAGACAAGATAAAAAGCAAAACACCACGAAATTTTCTTCCGTGGTGTTCTGCCGCAGCTTTTTGAGAACGGTCACGCCGTCCATTCCGGCCATCATGATATCGAGAACCAGCCCGTCGTATTCTCCCATAACGGCGTAATCGTAAGCGTCGGTTCCGTTGTTGACGCCGTCCACGATATAATGATTCAGTTCAAAAATATGCACGAGGCTTTTCAGAAGCTTCGCGTCGTCCTCCGCAATTAAAATGCGCATATCGTATTCTCCCTTCGGTGTGGTTGACAAATGAGGTTAGATATATGAGTTTCTATATATTATAACACGCGTTGCTAAAGGCGCGCTAAAGAAAAGTCGGATTTAACGAAAATGACGGCAAGGATTTCGATGTCCTTGCCGTCGATGATGATTACTTTATTTGTTTTGAGAGTGGAGTTTGCTTGTTTGTTCGGGGCGAGCCGCTCTCTGCGGATGGCACGCGCCGTTCATTGCGCAACCGGAACAACCGCAACCGCAGCCCGATTTGCCTTTTTTCTTGTCGCGGACCATTTTGGAGACGATCAGCGCGCATATGAGGACGAGCGCAAGCGCGATGAGGATGGTTGCAAGATTCTGTACGATAAAGTTGAGTACGATCACAGTGTTCACCTCTTTTTTCGTTTACTTGATTTTTTTCGTGAGCTTGGTCGCTTCCTTGTAGGGCTTCACGAGCATGAAGACCGCGAAAGCGATGAAGAGAATGGAAACGGCAAGACCGATGGGGTTGAGATTACCCGTGAAGGCGGAGCCGATCTGATAAATGCAAAGGGAAACGATATAAGCGAAGACGGTCTGATAGCCGATGGCGAAGATCGTCCATTTGCCGCTGTTCATTTCGCGTCTGATTGCGCCCATTGCCGCAAAGCAGGGTGCGCAGAGAAGATTGAAGACGAGGAAGGCGTAGCCTGCGAGAGCGGAAAGGTCGCCCGTGCTTTCGATGCCGAACAACACGCTGAAGGTAGCAACGACGTTTTCCTTTGCGATGAGTCCCGTGATGATGGAGACGGCGTATTGCCAATCACCGAATCCGAGAGGAGCGAACATCCAGGCGATCGCGCCGCCGACGATGGCGAGAACGGAGTTGTTGAGATCCTCCACCATACCGAACGCGCCGTTTTCAACGCCGAAGCTCTGGAGGAACCAAAGAATTACGGAAGAGAGAAGAATGACGGTACCCGCCTTCTTGATGAAGGACCAGCCGCGTTCCCACATGGAGGAGAGCACGCTTTTGGGTGTGGGCATATGGTAAGCGGGAAGCTCCATAACGAACGGAGCGGGATCGCCGGAGAACATTTTCGTTTTCTTCAGCATAATGCCGGAGAGAACGATGGCGAAAATACCGATGAAGTATG
>JAZRLQ010000203.1:0-7158 GCA_045646925.1 Eubacteriales bacterium | reverse complement strand
ACCTTATCGGCGCGTCTGCCGTAAAGCTTCTCGAAGGTGTCGTGAGAGGTCAGAATGTAGATCTGCCACGAGCCGAGCGTGGAGAAGTGCTTACCGACCTTGCGATAGAGAACCTCGGCTTCGTCAATGGTTCCGAGTCTTTCACCGTAGGGCGGGTTGCAAACGATGGTACCGCGGCGGTCGCCCGTCGTGATATCAAGCGCGTCGGCCTGAAATACCTTGACGTATTTTTCTACACCTGCTTTTTTTACGCAAGCCTTCGCAACCTCGATCGCTTCGGGGTTGATATCGGAGGCGTAAGCTTCAAACGCGCATTCCGTGCGGACGGCGGCGCGCGCTTCTTCTCTTGCTTGTTTCCAAACGGAGCGGGAGATCCAGGAGAAGTCCTCGGCGGCGAAGGTTCGGAAGAGTCCGGGCGCGGTGTTCGTCATGATGAGAGCCGCTTCGATCGGAATGGTTGCCGAGCCGCAGAAGGGGTCGTGCAACAGAACGTCTTCTCTCGGTCTGGAGATTTTGACCATAGCGGCGGCGAGTGTTTCGCGCAGAGGCGCGGGCATATTTTGCGGACGGTAGCCGCGTTTGTGGAGAGGCGCGCCTGAGGTGTCGATCATCAAGCTTGCTTCGTCCTTGAGTATGAAAAATTCGATCTGATATTTTGCGCCGTTTTCGATCAGCCAATCCGTTTTATAAACAGAGGAAAGCTTGGTCGCGACGGCTTTTTTGATGATCTTCTGGCAGTTCGGGATGCTGAAAAGCGCGCTTTTGATGGAATGTCCTTTCACGGGAAATTCGCCGTTTTGAGGAATGAAGTCTTGCCAGGGGAGCGCTTTCGTGCCCTCGAAAAGCTCTTCAAACGAGGTGGCGCGGAAATTTCCGACCAAAACAAACACATGCTCGGCGGTGCGGAGCCAAAGGTTGCATCTTGCGATGGCAAACTCGTCGCCCTCGAAGATAACTCTGCCGTCTATCGTATGTATCCGTTTGTAACCGAGCGCATCAATCTCCTCACCCAAGAGGCGCTCGAGTCCGAAAAGACAGGTTGCAACAAGTGTTAATTTCATAATATAACCTCTTTTACAATAAGATGATCTTCATGACAAAAGCAGAAGATGCCATTTAATACATAAGGTATTATAACACATTTGTTTCTGAAAATCAAATGTTTATTGAAAAAATTATCAAAAAAATGCGACTTTTTCAATTAATTTTGTGGATTTGTTTCAAAAATATACGGACACTCTTCGGTCAAAGCGGTGTGAAACGGAAAGCGGTCGATTTCCCACCGAAAAAATAAGCAGGACGAGAAAATTCTCGTCCTGCCTGATTGCTTTTGATTTTGCGAAAGGGTGCGCCGGAGATGGCGATCAGATGTCGTATTTCGCGAGGATCTGGCTCGGCGTTTTGCGCAGAAGAGAGAGTATGGGAAGCGTTCCGCATACGAGACTCAGCGCGTAGAGGATCGCAAGCACGACAAGCGAGAGCCAGAAGGGATAGAAGAATACCTCGGCGACGAGCGGAGAAAGCTGCATACACACGAAGATGAACGCGCTCGTTGCGAGATAGCCGAGAAGAACGGTGAGCGTTGCCAGCACGAGCGCTTCCGCGAAGAATTTGAAAACGAGGTTCTTTTTGGAAACGCCGATCGCGCGGTAGATACCGACCTCTTTGATTCGGTTCATGAGCGCGGAGCGCATGATAAAGTACATACAAACGCTCATGACGGCGAGCAGAACGGTGATGGTGACGAGTCCGCCGATGATATCAACAAGCTCTGCTTCGAGCAAGCTTTTGAACACCGTATCGGGTGTCTGGATGGCTTTCAGGTATTCAGTGCCCGTTGTAACGTGGGAAAACTCGCTCATCAGCCACTGCTCCGTGATTGCGGGATCGGTCGAGTGAATGATGGTATAGTAATACATTCTGTTGTCGTTTTCGCCGATTCGCTTGGAGAGCATGACGTAGTCCTCGTCGCTTACCAGATAAGCGGAATACGGAAGGCTACGGAAATGAACGGAGGATATTTCCTCTCCGTAGAGATTGTAGTAGTCCATCATGTCGAAACTAGGAAGCGTACCCTTCACTGCTTCCAGCTCCTTGACGCTCGGGGTCTTGCCGTAGATCTCGCGGTAGCATTGAATGTAGTAATATTCGACGTTGGTGTAGAGATAGCGGACGTTTACGCAATCCTTTTCGAAATATAGCCACAGATCCTCGTTGGGCGAGTATATATATTTTTCCATGAGGAATGCGTCGAGATGCTCGTAGTAGTAATCGTAGTAATCACCGAGACGCAGATCCCGTGCTTCCTCGTATTTTTGGAAGAACGCCTCGGAGGTTTCGTCAATACCGGGATTTTCCGCTTTCACAATGTCGGCGAACCAGTTCTCAGCAGACAGCTTTTTGATTCCGTTGCCGTCCAGATATTCTTGATAGATCCGATAGGTGCGAAGCACCTTTGCGACGGTGAATTCTTCACCGCGAAGCTTGATCGTCTCACCGACCTTTGGCGCATCCGGATCATTGTAGGAATCGAGGATCGTATAGACGATCTCACCCTTCTTCACGTCCAAGCCGTAAGCGGAAGCGAGATACGGGATATGGTCGTTGCCTCTGACCGTATTCAGCGTATATCGCGCCAACACCACTTCGTCGAAGTAGACGGCGATCTCGTCTGAATCCACAATGCCTGCGATACGAGGGCTTTTTCCATCGATCGTGTTCATGGTGGTGACGATCATGCCGATGAGATCGCGGTATTCGCTGACGTGTCCGTAGGAGCATTTTTCAAGGATTGCATCCGCGACCTTGCTCGTGATGAGGACGTCCTCGGGCTTTAGATCGGCTTTCGTGCCCGTAAGCAAATCGAGATCGTTTGCCATATCACGTTCAAGGAAGGCAGCTCTCGTTTCGATTCTGTCGGAATAATATCCCGGCTGGAAGGTTTCGAAGCCGCTTATGCGGAAGTCGATCCAATTGTCTCCGCCGTAATCGTGCAAACGAAGAAAGTCGATCGCGCCTTCGCCGTTTTCCAACGCTTGCATCAGACGGTCGGAGGTTGCCGCGTCAGCCGTATAAAGATAGAACATATTGTGATTGAAGGAATCGCGTGCTTCGAGAATATTGCCGATCGACGTGCCGAAGATCGCCGTCATCAGTACGATGATCGCGGCAAACATACACATACAAGCGCGAAGAACCTTCTTTCCTTTTTTGTTTTTCGTGAAGTTGACGGCGTAGCCGCTTTTCAGAGAGGATTTGAAGGTGAAGAGTTTGCCCGTCTGCGTTGCTTCCACGGGCGGAAGCGCGGACATATCGATGGCGGCGGAGCCAATCTTTTCCGACTTCTTTTCCTCGAAAACGCCCTCCAGGAGACGAACCTCGCTTGCTCCGTCGAGCAACTGAACCTTTTCGCTTTGGATCTCTACGTAGAGCTTACCGCCGCTGTTTACGATGCGTAAACGGATCGGTTCTGCGGGTGTGTCGCCGTAATATTCGATCTCCGTCTGCGCGGTTGCGGTCGAGGTCTTTTCCAATTCGCCGAGGTAGATGTGGTTTTTGTCCTTGACGCAGTAACCGCCTGCGTTTTCGTTTTGTCTTACGCCGACGACCTTTCCATCGGACAACTCGATGACGGTGTCGCAGTAATGATCGACGAGGTGCGCTTCGTGTGTAACGAGCAGAACGAGATGATTTTCGGAAATGCTCTTCAGAAGATCCATGATCATAACGGTGTTCGCTTCGTCGAGGTTTCCCGTCGGTTCGTCCGCGAGAATGATGCGCGGATTTTTGACGATGGCGCGTGCGATGGCGATGCGCTGCTGCTGACCGCCGGAAAGCGTGCTTGGCAGACGCTTCGCGTATTTTTCCATACCGACGTTTTGCAGAGCCGCCATCACGCGACGATGGATCTCATCCTCATCCGTCATGCCGCAGAGGCGAAGCGTGGCGGCAACGTTGTCGAAGCAGGATTCGTCCTTGTTGAGATTATAGTTCTGGAAGATGTAGCCGATGTGGCGGTTGCGCAGATCGTCGGTATTTTTGCGGATATCCGTCTCACTGATCGTGACGGCGCCGGAGGCGAAATCGTCAAGACCGCCGATGACATTGAGCAGTGTCGTTTTACCGCAACCGCTCTTGCCGAAGATCGCCGTCATGCCGCGCTCGGGAAGCTCGAGATCAATGCCGTCGATGACGTGGATCTCGTTGGGACGGCCTTTGTTGAAGTATTTGTGCAGATTCTGAATGCGGATCATTGCGCGCTATCTCCTTTCAGGGATTTTTTCACGCTTTCGTTAAAGAGGCGGTGTACCTGCTTTTTCGTGATCATAACGGTGAGCAGGATCATGCCGAGCGCGATCGCCGCATACTGCCAACCGTAGAGGTAGACGAAAAATTCGTTCATAGCGGGGGAGGTGAAGATGAGTATTGCTACCGTTGCCATGCAGACGAAGCTCGGAATCAGTGCGAGAGACATACGCGTGTACATCGCAATGCGGATGACATGCACGGGGATACCCATGGAGCGCATGATCGCCATATCGCCCTTGAATGCGCCGAGCGCGCGAGCGGAGCAAAGGTTGATGAAGAACGCGAGGAAAAGGATCGCCACGAACCAAACGACTGCGACCGCAACGCCGATGAGAACGGTTTCGATCGTTTCCTCTGCGCTCGGCGAGTATTCCGTGTCGGAGGGAACGGCGATGTAGCCTTCTTCGCGGAGCGCTTCGGCAGCCGCGTATGCTTGCTTATCGTTTTCGAAGAAAAGCGACGACTGCGTGTAGGAACGGTCAAGAACCTCCCATGCGATCTCCGTGAGAAGATCGTCGCTGATCAGAATATCGGAAGAAGAGTCGTAGTATGTATAGTCGGAGTCAACGATAATTTCGGAGTCGACGAGAGCCTTATCCATCACGGGAATGACGTCCGAGCCGTTGACGGAGAAGATTACGATGTCTTCATTGGTGAAATCGCGCTGGAAGGTCATCTTTTTCGGTTCGTCGCCGTAGAAATAGTCGTACTGATAGTAGCTGGCGAGGAAGGAGAGCGCCGACGTGAATTCCTTGCCTTCCTTCAGAAGAGTGCCGTAGTATTTTTCGCTGACGTAGATCTTGTCCGCGGGGATATCGAAGGAGGGCGCGATGCCATAGATACCGCTCTCCTTTGTCAATCCATCCGAGGAGATGGAGAGGATCATGTTCGCAGAGGAACGGTTGAGAACGTATTCGATCGCCGTTGCGGTGCGGAATCCTTCCTCGGTGAAGAGGCACATCGGCGAAATATTGTTGTCGTAATAATAACGGATGCCCGTGACCTTGATGGGCATATTGCTCATCTCGATCTCGTCAATGAGCAGAGTGTCCTTGCCGAAGTCGTCCTGATAAGAGATGGGGAGATAGAGGAAGATCTCGTTCGCCTTCGTCGGATAAGTGCCGATATCGGGCGTGCCGAAGTCCTTGTTGTAAGCGGGGCGCATATAGAGATAACGGTCGTAGCCTTCGTACGGATAGGAAAAGTACGTGATGCTCGAGTCAAGCAGAGAGTCTACGCGCAGATAGCTCTTCGCGCCATGCTTTTCCGCGAGCGCTTTCAGCTCTTCCTCGGAAATGACCTCTCCGTTTTGCGTGGTGAGGACCAGTCTGCCGTCGATATGATTGAACATATAATTCGGAGAGAAAAGCTCACCCGCCTCTCCGGAAAGCGTCGTGATGAGGAAAACGCCGAGCGTGCCTATGATCATCAGAAGGCAGAGGAAGAGCGAGAGCTTCGGCTTTGCCGCGAAGATCGTCTTGCCGAGAATCAGTCCGTTTTTGAGATTCTTTTTTCTCTCGGCTTTTTTTGTCGTTTTCGGATCGGGCTTTTCCTCGTTTTTTGAAGTGGGAACGGGGGCGGAGATAACGGTGTCTGCTTCCACCGCGCCGTCGAAAATGCGGATATGGCGCGTGGCGTGCGCTTCTACCTGCTCGAAATTGTGCGTGACCACGATAAGAAGCTTGTCGCGGGAGACCTCTCGCAGAAGGCTGATGATCTCCTCGGAGGTGCGGGAGTCGAGATTGCCCGTCGGCTCGTCAGCGAGGATGATGGGGCTATCCTTTGCAAGTGCGCGGGCGATGACGGTTCGTTGCTTCTGACCGCCCGAGAGGCGACTGCCCTTGTGTCCCGTATGCGAGCTAAGACCGACACGGTCGATGAGATCGAGTGCGCGTTTTCTTCTTTCCTTCACGTCCTCGATGTGCATGAGCGCAAGCTCGACGTTCTGCAGAACGGTCAAGCTGTCGATGATGTTGTAATCCTGAAAAATGAAAGAGATGTATTTCTCTCTGTAATTCTCCCATTCGGGCTGAAGATAATGAGAGGTCGGCTGATCCTCGATGAAGAGCTCACCCTCCTCGTATGTGTCCATACCGCTGATGACGTTCAGAAGCGTGGATTTGCCCGAACCGGATTTACCGGTGATCGCGACGAACTCGCCGCGGTCAAAGGAGAGGTTTACGCCGCGGATACCAACGGCGACGTTGTTTTCGGAAACGTAGATCTTTCCGATGTCCTTGAGTTGCAGTAAAGCCATAATAGCTCCTTTCCTTTGTTTGCTTTTTGGTGTCTCTATACAATATGTCGTAAAAAAACTGAAAATGTTTCACGTATGATAAAAAAATTATAACACATTTGGGGAAAAGATGCAATTCTTTGATGAGATTTTGAAAGAAAAAGACGCTCGTTTTTTGAAAAAACAAAAAACGAGCCGTACGGCTTTCGCCGTACGGCTCAAATTAAAATCGTTTTAACAGACGGAAAGGATCAGACCTTTTCTACGCCGAGCGTCATTTTCTCATCGCCGATGGACCATTCCTTGGAGCTTGCGCAGGTGGAATCGAAGATGAAGGCGTCGCAAAGGGTCTTACCCTGAATATCTGCGGCATTCTTTTCCATAACGTCGCAGAGCGCCTTGCTTGCGGTGACGTGAACGCGGATTCTGTCGAGAACCTCGAAGCCGGAATCCTTACGCATGGTCTGGATCTTGGAGATGACCTCGCGGACGTTACCTTCTTCAATCAGCTCGGGGGTGAGGTTGGTGTCGAGAACGACAGTGACACCGTTGTCGGAGAGAGATTCGAAGCCGAAGTCGGAGGCCAAGCGGTCTTAGGAAGACAAAATTTGTAT
>JAZRLQ010000202.1:0-12611 GCA_045646925.1 Eubacteriales bacterium | reverse complement strand
ATTCTTCACGCCTATATGATAAAAGATGTTAAAACCATTTTAGAGAAGACAAGCAATTTTAGTAAAGTCACTATGGGGCGCAAAGAAAATAGAATTGAACTTTATGGTGGCAGAGCGATAATTCCCGATATTATTACTTATATAAGCAATATCCCTGCCCATTATATTGAGGTGGAATGCGGCAACCACAACCAAGAAGAGCGTTGCGGAAACAATGATTGCAATGCGAATACCATCCGCTTCAGCATACAAGCCATCCAAATACATCACTTTCAAAAAGACGAAGGGCGCAAGCGTCATACCGCAAAGCAGAGAAACTCGTAGCTCCTTCCAAACAACCCAAAGTGCATCTTTCAATCGAATTTCATCCAAAGAAAGACCTCGGATAATCGTAACGGAAGCCTGACCGCCCGCATTACCGCCGGTACCCATGATCATGGGAATGAAGGCAGTCAGAACAGCGCAAGCGGCAAGCGCGGTTTCATAGGAAGAAATAATTTTGGACGTCAACGTCGCCGAGATCATCAAAAGCAAAAGCCACGGAACACGGGAGAACCAAAGTCTCGTTGCGCTCGTTTTCAAATAAGGCTTTTCCGACGGAAGAATCGCCGCCATCTGCGCGATATCTTCACTCGCTTCCGTTTCCATGACGTCCATTGCGTCGTCAACGGTAACGATACCGACGATCCTCTCCTCCGTATCCAATACGGGAAGCGCAAGGAAACCGTATTTGCCGATCTTCTCAACGGCTTCTTCTCTGTCATCCGTCGTCAGAACGGAAATACATTCCGTCGTCATCAGATTTTCAAGAATTTCTTCGTCGTTTGCTATCAAAAGCGCACGAACGGAAACAACGCCGACAAGCTTTCTTTTTTCTGTTACGTAGCAGGTATAGACGGTTTCCTTGTCTACACCCTCACGTCGTATTTTTGCGATCGCTTGCGCGACCGTCATATCGCGGCGCAGACTGACGTATTCCGTCGTCATAATACTGCCCGCACTGTTTTTCGGATAACGAAGGATCGCGTTGATCGCTTCTCTCGTTTCGGAATCCGTATGCTTGAGAATACGGGAAACGACCGCGGCGGGCATTTCTCCGACAAGATCTGCCGCGTCGTCGGGACAGATCTCTTCCAGAATTTCCTTCAATCGCGCGTCACTGAGACCATTGATCAGAAGCTTCTGTCGATCGCTGTCCAGATTGACGAAAACCTCCGTCGCAAGCTCCTTCGCCAAAAAACGAAAGCAAAGCGAAAATTCCTTCTCGCCCAAATTATCGAATACCTCTGCAATATCTACGGGGTTTTGCTCCAAAAGATAATTTTTCAGACTTGAAAAATCACGTTGATCGAGAAATTCCTCGATCTTTTCTTTCAGTTCGAATGCTTCAGACATTACAATCACATCCCTTCTTCAAATAACATCATCCGTGCTTTGCCCGGGTGGAACAAAATTTATTTTTTTGTCTGACGGATCAATTCTCTTTTCTTTAATAAATACGCGCGTATGCGCTTTTCCATATCCAGAACGGTATCCATCAAAAAGACTGCAAGCGCAATAACGCCCGTCGTCATAAACGCAGAAGCAAGAATCTCCGCCGCATTGCCGCCGAAAATAAAGCTATACACACCCTGATAGATACTGATACCCGGAACCATCGGCAATATACCTGCCACGAGGAAAAGAAGCACCGGCGCTTTCAGAATGCGCGCGCTGTAATACGCGAACAGATCCGCCGCCAAGGTAGAGAGGAAGGACGCCCAAAGACCGTTAAGTCCCGCATAATCGGCAATCAAATACACGCCCCAAGAAAGAAAAGCGTTCAGAAAGCAAGCGAAGAAGCATTTTTTTGGCGTATCAAAAAAGAGGCTCATACCGAATATGGCAACGCCGGCAGAAGCCGCGGCAAGAAGAAATTCCGGAACGTTGGCAACGGAAAGATAGAAGGAAAGCGTCAGCGTTTCGGAAAGACCAAGCATATCGGAAAATCCCATACCCGTACCAATACCGATCGCAACGCAAACGGCAACCATCAACGCCTCCAGAATACGCGAACCGGCAGAGAGATAATCTCCCTGCAAAATATCACGGAACGCCGTCGTCATCGCAAGTCCCGGAACGAGCGGCATCATGGAGCCGATGATCATGTAATGCGTTTGAAATGAAATATTCAGAAAACGATATGAAAAATAGGAAACGCTCGTTGCCATCATGGTGATGGCCGCCGCCGCTAAAATGGTCGTCACAAATCCTCTGCCGATCTTCGGTCCGAAATCAAGCATAACGATCGACAAAATGATTCCGCAGAAGATCGTGGCGATCGCATCGGGAATCTCTCCGCCGAACATCACGGCGAATCCCGAGGAAGCGAAAATGTATCCCAAATGGTGCATAAAAGAACTGTATCTTTTTTTCGTTTTGATCGTTCGCAATCTGGCGGTCGCCTCATCCAAGGTAATGAGTCCGTTGCAAAAATCGCGAGAAACGCTGTTGACTTCCGCAATGCGCCCGAAATTACGCGAGGTGTCCGTTACGCGATGGGAAATGGAAAGCGTTTCGCAGGAAGGATCCGACAAGGTCACGACCATACCCGTCGTAAACACGAACGCGTCTGCGTGCTCAAAATTCGACGTTGCCAAAATACGATGCAGGGTGTCCTCCACGCGATGCGTCTCCGCACCGGAAGAGATCATGATCGAACCTGCAAGAACGGCCATATTCAAAAGTTTCTTATAATATTCGTTGGATTCCAAGTGATCAACTCCGTTTCCGATAATCAATGGCAGTGAGATTTTGAAAATCCCTTGCTCTCTCTGTTATACCACAAAACCAATATTTTGTCAATATGCCGAAAAAAACCCTTTCTTCTTTCCCCAAGTTTGACAGATAGAAAAATTTTTTGCAAACTACAAAGAAAATTGTTTGGAAATATGGACAAAAATAAAATTTTTGTGCTATAATATTACGGTAATGACAGACCGCGTCTGTTTTTGGGAGTTGTTTTGTCCGTAAACGCATTCCCTGCTTCGAAAATATCCAAGCGGACAAGTTTTTATTTAGGAAAGGCACAGGATTTTATGATTAAAAATTGTTTTGATAACGACAAATATATCTCTCTTCAATCGCAAAAAATTCTTGACAGAATTTCATCCTTCGGAGGAAAACTCTATCTTGAATTCGGCGGCAAGCTTTTCGACGACTATCATGCCTCCCGTGTACTTCCCGGATTTCTTCCCGACAGCAAGATCAAAATGCTCTACGAGCTTCGCGATCGCGCAGAGATCGTTATCGCCATTTCCGCGAACGACATTGAAAAAAACAAGAAACGCGGCGACCTCGGTATCACTTATGATCTGGACACGCTCCGTCTGATCGACGAATTCCGTCGCATCGGTCTTTACGTCGGAAGCGTCGTTATCACGCACTATAGCGAACAACACTCCTCCAAGCTCTTCCAAAAACGCCTGGAAGCTATGGGCATCAAAGTATACCGCCACTATCCCATTGAAAATTATCCTTCCGATATTCCTCACATCATCAGCGAGGACGGATTCGGCAAAAATGAATATATCGAAACCACTCGTGAACTCGTCGTCATTACCGCTCCCGGCCCCGGAAGCGGAAAAATGGCAACCTGTCTCTCTCAGCTTTATCACGAGCATAAAAGAGGCGTTCGTTCCGGCTATGCGAAATTCGAAACATTCCCCATCTGGAATCTCGCTTTGAGTCATCCCGTAAACCTCGCTTACGAGGCTGCAACCGCAGATATGGGCGACGTCAATATGATCGACCCCTATCATCTTGAAGCATACGGTGTGTCCGCAGTCAATTATAACAGAGATATCGCGATCTTCCCCGTTCTCAAGGTCATGTTTGAAAAAATTTACGGACAATCTCCCTATAAGAGCCCCACGGATATGGGCGTCAATATGATCGGCTACTGCATTTTCGACAACGAAGCTGCCAACGAAGCCTCCCGTCAGGAAATTATCCGTCGATACTACACCGCGCTTTGCTCCGTCAGACAAGGTACCGGCGAAAAAAGCGAAGTACAGAAGATCGAGCTGATCATGAACAAGCTCGGTATTCAGAAGGAAATGCGCCCCTGCGTGATTCCCGCGCTTCAGAAAGCAGAGCAAACCGATGCGCCTGCCGTTGCACTTGAATTGAAGGACGGTACGATCCTTACGGGAAAGACCTCCGAGCTTCTCGGTCCCTGCTCCGCAATGCTCCTCAACGCGCTCAAGCATCTCGCAGGAATCGACGATGAAACAAGACTTCTCTCCCCCACCATCATTGAACCTATCCAAAAGCTCAAGACCACTCATATGGGCAACCAAAACCCCCATCTCCATATGGACGAGATCCTGCTTGCTCTTGCCGTTGCATCCGTTGCGGATGAAAAAGCGGCGCTTGCGCTCGAGCAGCTTCCCAAGCTTCGCGGCGCGGAAGCGCATTCTACAGTTCTCCTCTCTCGCGTGGACGAAAAGGTATTCAAAAAGCTCGGCGTCCACCTCACCTGCGAGCCGCAGTATCAGACGAAAAAGCTTTTCCACGGTTAAACAAAATCCCCTGTCATTCAAGACAGGGGATTTTTTATTGCCATAATCGATTATTTCAACAAGGAACAAACCGCTTTTGCATATGCGATCGGATCTTCAACAGAAAGACCTTCGATGAGTCTTGCCTGTTCGTAGAGAATACCTGCGTACAGCGCAAGCTTTTCGCTGTCACCATCTGCCATAGTCTGCTTCAAAGCCGCGAATACGGAATGATTTTCATTGATCTCGAGAATCTTTTCGCTCTTTACGCCGTCGTTGCCGGGCATATTTTTCAGCACCTTTTCCATTTCAATGGATACGGGACCGTCGGAGGAGAGCGCAACGGGGTGCTCTTTCAGCACAGAAGAAGTTCTGACTTCTTTTACTTTATTACCGAGAGCGTCCTTGATAGCGCCGAGCAAGCCCTTATTTTCTTCCGCTGCCGCTTTTGCCGCTTCCTTTTCCGCTTCGGTTTCGAGTTCAAGATTGCCGCTGCCGACGTTCTTGAAGCTCTTTTCCTTGAATACGCGAAGGATCTGCAGACAGAATTCATCCACGTCCTCGGTGCAAAGAAGAACGTCAAATCCATGATCCCGAACGGCTTCCGTGTTGGGAAGCTTCGCCGCGCGTTCCACGGTTTCTGCAGATGCGAAGTAAATATATTTCTGCGCTTCGGGCATTGCGCTTACGTATTCGTCAAGCGTAATGAGCTTTTCTTCCTTTGCAGAATAGAAAACGAGAAGATCGGAAAGAACGTCTTTGTGTGCGCCGTAATCGCCGTATACACCAAACTTCAATACTCTGCCGAAGGATTTCCAGAACGCTTCGTATTTTTCACGGTCATTCTTCAACATGGAAAGAAGTTCGTTTTTGATCTTCTTTTCAATGTTCTTTCTCATCAGACGAACCTGATGATTCTGCTGCAGAAGCTCTCTGCTGATGTTCAGACTGATGTCGGAGGAATCCACGACACCGCGAACGAAGTTAAAGTAATCGGGAAGCAGATCCTCGCACTTTTCCATGATCATGACGCCGGAGGAATAGAGGGCAAGTCCCTTTTTGAATTCCTTGGTATAGAAGTCGTAAGGCGTATTAGCGGGAATGAAAAGGATCGCGTTATAGTTGACCGCGCCTTCACCGCTCGCCGTGATCACACGCGCAGGATCGGCAAAATCGTAAAAATTATTTTTATAGAATTCGTTGTATTCCTCGTCAGACGTTTCGCTCTTTTTGCGCTTCCAGATCGGAATCATGCTGTTGAGAGTCTCAAGCTCGCTATGCTCTTCATATTCCTGCTTCCAATCGTCGCCGGCATCGTCGGGCTTGGGAACAGGGTGCGTGTGCGTCATCAGCATCTTGACGGGATATCTGATATAATCGCTGTATTTCTTGACGAGAGACTGAATACCGTATTCGTCGAGGAAACGGTCGTAATTATCGTTTTCCGTATTGTCCTTGATATAGAGCGTGATTTCGGTACCAACGGAAGATTTCGTTGCTTCCTCAATGGAATATCCTTCTGTTCCTTCGGATTCCCATTTCCACGCTTCATCAGAGCCGAAAGCACGGGAAACCACCGTCACCTTGGAAGCAACCATGAAGGAAGAATAGAAACCTACACCGAACTGACCGATAATATCGATCTCTTCGGAAGAATGGTTTGTCTTAAAATCGAGAGAGCCGCTTTTCGCAATCGTACCGAGATTGTTTTCCAGCTCCTCCTTGGTCATACCGATACCGTTGTCGAGAATACGAAGCGTGCGCTCTTCCTTATCAGTAACCAACGTGATCGCGAAATCATCGGAAGAAACGCCGACGGTTTCATCGGTAAGTCCTTTGAAACGGAGCTTGTCTACCGCGTCGGATGCGTTACTGATCAATTCGCGGAGAAAAATTTCCTTATTTGTATAGATAGAATTTATCATCAGGTCAAGAAGCTTCTGGCTTTCTGCCTTAAACTGTTTCACTGCCATTTGCAGAATCCTCCTATAAAAAATAAATTTGCAAGTTAAATTATATAACTTTGCCTTCAAGTTGTCAAGTTTTTCCCTGTGAATTCTCAAATTATTTACAACTAATTTTTTCATAGGCAACATCTATATATTTGACGTGGTTTTTTTGAAAAACTTTTACAAATATTTTTTTGAAAATCAAAGAATTCTTTGAAATAATCTTGAAAAAGAATAAAATCCATGTTATAATTATGTAAATTATTAAGTAATCTTCAAGGGGGATTAGTAAAATGGCTTTTTATTATAGCGAACCTTCGCATACATTCAGCGAATATCTGCTTGTTCCGGGTTATTCCGATTCCACGCATATTCCTGCAAACGTTTCTTTGAAAACGCCTCTTGTAAAATATAAACGTGGAGAAGAACCCGCTATTTCCATGAACATTCCGCTCGTTTCTGCGATCATGCAGTCCGTTTCCGACGACCGCATGGCAATTGCACTCGCAAAAGAAGGCGGTGTTTCCTTTATTTACGGCTCTCAGACGATCGAAAATCAGGCGGCTATGGTTCGTCGTGTAAAAGGCTACAAGGCAGGCTTTGTACGCTCCGACTCCAACATTCGTCCCGATCAGACCTTGGCTGAGGTTGTTGAGCTCAAAGAAAAACTCGGTCACTCCACCATTGCAGTTACCGAAGACGGCACCGCAAACGGCAAGCTTCTCGGCGTTGTTACCAGCCGTGACTACCGTCTCAGCCGCACACCCATGGACGCAAAGGTTTCTACCTTCATGACTCCTTTCGAGAAGCTCATCACCGCTCCCGAAGGAACCTCTCTGAAAGAAGCCAACGATATCATCTGGGAACATAAGCTTAACTCTCTTCCCATCATCGACGAAAACGATTGCCTCGTAGCTTTCGTTTTCCGTAAGGACTACGCACAGCACAAAGAAAATCCTCTCGAGATCCTCGATAGCCACAAGCGTTATGTTGTCGGCGCAGGTATCAATACCCGCGACTATGAACAGCGCGTTCCCGCACTCGTTGAAGCAGGCGCAGACGTTCTCTGTATCGACTCCAGTGAAGGCTTCACCGAATGGCAGAGCCGCACCATCGCTTTCGTCCGTGAAAAATACGGAGATTCCGTAAAGATCGGTGCAGGTAATGTCGTTGACCGCGACGGCTTCCGCTTCCTCGCAGAAGCAGGTGCAGACTTCATCAAGATCGGTATCGGCGGCGGCTCCATCTGTATCACCCGTGAAACCAAGGGTATCGGTCGTGGACAGGCTACTGCAGTTATCGAAGTAGCAAAGGCTCGTGACGAATATTTCGAAGAAACCGGTATCTACGTTCCGATCTGCTCCGACGGTGGTATCGTTCTCGACTACCACATCACCCTTGCTCTCGCAATGGGCTGTGACTTCTGCATGCTCGGTCGTTATTTCTCCCGTTTTGACGAAAGCCCCACAAATAAGGTTATGGTCAACGGCAGCTATATGAAAGAATACTGGGGCGAAGGCAGCGCAAGAGCTCGTAACTGGCAGCGTTACGACATGGGCGGCGCAGCAAAACTTTCCTTCGTTGAAGGCGTAGACTGCTACGTTCCTTACGCAGGTTCTCTCCACGACAACCTCGGCGTTACTCTCAGCAAGGTTCGTTCCACCATGTGCAACTGCGGCGCACTTTCCATTCCTGAGCTTCAGCAGAAAGCAAAACTCACACTCGTTTCCGCAACCTCCATTATCGAAGGCGGCGCACACGACGTTCTTGTCAAGGATTCCAAAACGATTTAATTTTGATTGAAATGCAAAACACCCCGATGAATCATCATCGGGGTGTTTTTTATTGTATGTGGATCACCACTTATGATACCCTTCGGAAAAATCATTTCCGCCGTGCATCTGAGGATAATAGCTACGGAAGATCTGACGGGGCGGCTTATCAAATTCCATTTTAAGAACGGTAACGCCGAGAATGGGATCGGGAATCTCCTTCGGGAGATTTTTCAGAAAAATTCTGTGTCCGTCCACGGTGAAATCGATTTCCTCTCCGCTGACAAGATAAGAGATCTTTTTCGGCGCATCCATATAGCCTCCGAACATCAGCTGACCGTTTTTGGGCCATACCCAGTTCCAGAGATAGAATGTCTTCAGATCCGAATCTGCCGAAACTGCGGTCAAGGTATTGGCACTATATACGGGACCGGTACGGAATTTCTTGCCGTACGTTGCCGCGCCGTTTTTTTCAAGCCATTCACCGACGGGCAAAAGACGTTCCTTCGTGTCCTCGGACACGCTACCATCGGGCTCGGGCGAAATATTAAGAAGCAAATTTCCACCTCCACAGGTGCAAAGATGCAGGTCTCTTACGATCTGCTTCGAAGAAATCGCAAAAGGCTTCGCCTGCTCTGCGTCCACATAGCCCCATGCGAGACGAGTAAGCGTCATGCAAGCCTCCCAATCGCGATCCTTTTCCGAACGGATCGCCTGCTCCGGCGTTGCGAAGTCCTCGGGCAAAGCACTTCTGTTGTTGATAATAATATGCGGTTGAAGCTTACGAAGTCGCTCGTTACGGTTAACGGAATCCCATTCGCGCGCGCTTTCCAACGGGCAGGAAACGTCATACCAAAGAATATCGATCTTGCCGTAATTCGTCAAAAGCTCGGTATTCAGATCCTCAATGTATTGCAAAAAACGTTTTCTCGCTTCGGGATCATTCGCGCATTTCCAGCTATCGGGATGATGCCAATCCATCAGCGAAGAGTATAGGCCGATCTTCAGATCATATTCGCGACAAGCCTCGCAAAATTCACGCACGATATCTCGTCCGCACGCATTCATGGAATTGTAAGGATTGACCTTCGAATCCCAAAGAGAAAATCCTTCGTGGTGACGCGTTGTCAAAACAACGTATTTCGCCCCGGCCTTCTTAGCAAGTTCACACCATTCACGAGCGCAATCTTCCTTTGGAGCAAAGGTTTTCGCAAATTTCTCATACTCTTCCACGGTATAATTCTGATTTGCCTGCGACCACTCGCCCGTGCCCAATTCGGAATACAACCCGTAATGAATAAAAATTCCGAAACGCGCTTCTCTGAACCACGCCATACGTTCGTCGCGAGTCACGGCGGTCATCTGCTCATACTCATATCTGCTTAAACACATGATATTGTCCTCCGTTGTTTTATAGAAAATGTTTAATTTACAGCAATGCGATTGGTTTCCTCTTCATTTTGAAACAGTTTTTCGTACTGAAATTGCTTCAGATCCACGGACAACTGTCGTATGACGGATTTTCTGGTCACGATCCCGATAAAAGAATCGCGGTCATCAATAACGGGAATAAAATTCTGATTGATTGCTCGTTCCACAAGCTCAACATAAGTCGTTCCGATGCGAACGGGAGGATTGTTCCCTTTGCAAAGAAAATCGCGGACAAATACAGACTCAAAATCGCGAAAATCCACAGATTTTTGATTTTTTTCCGAATCCTTCATATAATCCGTCAAATAATGAAGAAGATCTCCTTCACTGATCGTGCCAACGTATTGATTATCCCTTGTGAGAACCGGAACTGCCGAACGTCCGTGATATTTCATTTTTTCAAGCGCTTGACGAAGAGAAAAATCTTCGTATAAATAGGTGACCATACTTCTTGGAATCAAAAAAGACGCAATATTCATAAATCACATTCCTTTCTATCATGGAACTCTATATATTATATTACACAAAAATTGCAAACAAGTCAAATATAGTCGATTACCAATTTATGAATTTTCATGAAAGATCCGCTATAACATAAAGTTTTTGTCTTCCTTTTTTGCCGATTTCCTTGATTAGACCTATTTTTGAAAGTACGTTTAACGATACCCGCGCCGTATAAAGATCGCATTTCGCAACGACGCGAAAATCAGCGGATGAAAATTCACTCGGTAAATTCTCCGGCAAAAAACGGCGATAATCCTCTGCTTTTTCCAAATAGATCTCATTTATCAAGTTAGTCGGATATCTGTCCAGCTTCGTTGCGCGTTTTTTTCGATCCTTTCCCTGCCCATCGGGAATCCGATACTCATTTACATCCATAAGCAAGAGACAAACACGAAAACCGTCACGCAAGAGAAACTCACGAAGTCCATACAATTCGGGAAGAACATCAATTTCTTTCCCTTTCTTGCTGCTTTTACATTGAGAAAGGCATTCGCCCGTTTCGGGATCCATCCAAAAAATCTTTTTGCTGATTGAGATCGGATAAACCACCGTCACACGATTTTCCACAATAAATGTGGAAATCTTCGGAGCAAGTCGGTACAATGCCTTTGTCTGAACCTCAAAAATCTCTCCTTCTCTGGCAACATCCGCAAAATAGCCGTTGATTTTGATTTCCTGATATTCGGGATTTGGTTCAAAATAATCTTTCAAAACCGCATGGACCGTCTTTTCTCCCAACGTTCCGATGCCCGAACGCTCGCGGATGTTTTCGCGATAACGCAAACATATTTCCAAAAAACGCTCCCGATCCATAACTATAACTCCATTTCATTACATCTATAATGATTATAACATAAAGCCATCAGAAAAACAATCTTTCTGACGGCTTTATTATTGATTTCATTATATCAGTTGAATACAATAGAGGGATTTTCTATATAAAAACAACCGAGGCTTGCAAAATCAATAAAATTTGCAAACATCGGTTGAGTAAATCGATTTTTAGGTTTTATCAAATCCCGTCTTTTTGAAACGGATGAAGGAAATAACGACGGATGCCATATTAAAGACCTCGCAAAGAATACCTCCGATAGAGGGAACGGGGATCAAGAGATCGTACAAAAGCCAGAACGGAGAAACAACAGCCATCTGAGAAATACGAATTTTCTTTCCATCTCTCGTCCACATCGCAAACGTACCGGTAATCTGAGCAATCAAAGTAAACGAAACGAGCCACCAAGCCTCTTCGAATACGAATATAGAAATTGACCCCGCCATGACAACAAGAATTTCCAAGCTGACAACGCATATGAGAGATCTTGCCTTTTTGCTCTGATAGGCAATTGCACGCACAATATTATAGGCATTAAAAATAAGTCCCGCCCATGCACCGATCAAAATAAACTGAGCAGAGAAAAATACTCCCGAAAGTCCCTGCCAAATAAAATAATGCTTGTTTTTCTTACACTGATAAGAGATCATAGCCGCAAGCATACCAAAAATTCCAAGTGTCTGGGCAATTATATTAGTCATAAAGTTCTCCTTTAATTTTATTTCTGCGCGAAAAAGAAAAGACCGACATTTATCGTCGGTCTTTTTAGAATATCCATTAAAAACCAAATAAGAGAAGTTCGAACAAAGCGAACTCAAACTTTAGAAGTTCAAGCCCTCGGTCTATTAGTATCGGTCAGCTGAACACATTACTGTGCTTACACCTCCGACCTATCAAACTCGTAGTCTACAAGTGACCTTACCCTTTCGGTGGGATATCTAATCTTGAGGCTAGTTTCACGCTTAGATGCTTTCAGCGTTTATCTAAACCGTACATGGCTACCCAGCTGTGCTCCTGGCGGAACAACTGGTGCACCAGAGGTACGTCCGTCCCGGTCCTCTCGTACTAAGGACAGACCCTCTCAAATATCCTACGCCCACGACAGATAGGGACCGAACTGTCTCACGACGTTCTGAACCCAGCTCGCGTACCACTTTAATCGGCGGACAGCCGAACCCTTGGGACCTTCTCCAAGCCCCAGGATGTGAAGTCGGAGGCCAAGCGGTCTTAGGAAGACAAAATTTGTATTCAACTCCTTGGCCCACAGAACGACATGGCTACGATCCGACTTGACCGAACTGTCTCACGACGTTCTGAACCCAGCTCGCGTGCCGCTTTAATGGGCGAACAGCCCAACCCTTGGGACCTACTACAGCCCCAGGATGCGACGAGCCGACATCGAGGTGCCAAACCTCCCCGTCGATGTGGACTCTTGGGGGAGATCAGCCTGTTATCCCCGAGGTAGCTTTTATCCGTTGAGCGATGGCCCTCCCACGAGGTACCACCGGATCACTAAGTCCGACTTTCGTCCCTGCTCCACTTGTAGGTGTCGCAGTCAGGCTCCCTTCTGCCTTTGCACTCT
>JAZRLQ010000201.1:0-37517 GCA_045646925.1 Eubacteriales bacterium | reverse complement strand
TGCTTATGACACGCCCGTTACGATTAGTGATCTCTCCAAGGAGATCGGGATTCCCGCCGCGTATATTGAGCCAATCGTCAAAAAGCTCGTGGACGGCGAGCTTATGGTACAGATGGACAGTGGCAAGGTATATACTGATTTTATTATTACAAGACCGCAAAATGCACTTGTCAACTTCAAACCGCAGCTCGAGTTTGCTCATAAGCACTTTGAAACGATATGGGGAATTATCGAAAGAATGTCTTCTGCAATTTCAAAAATGTCTTTCGTGCAAGAAATGAGCGTCGAGGAAAGAACAAAGCTTGAGAGATATGCCGTTTTGAAGGCTTTGCAGGATTTTCAGCATTTTGGAACGGGCAAGATTGAAGCCCCCAAGTTTCCAAAGCGTAAGGACGGTGGATGGTGGTTTGCTCAAGCAACCGTATTTGACGCCGGATATAATATGAAGGAGTATAACGAAACCGCTGAATATTGTATTCACGGTGGGCATCGCACTAAGGAAGCGGTATCCGTCGGAAGAACCAAGCGTATTTGTTTCTATGAATTTGACACTACGTTGTGGGATAGCCCCCACCGCTATGGCGGTGCATATGAACTGTATTTCAAGCATATCATTCCCTTGCTGTGGAGTATTTACGACGACATTCCGCTTGAAGCATCAGATATCCCCAATGAGTTTATTTCCTATATACCCACTCTTGAACGCTTGGGGGTAATTGGGCATACAGAGGATAAATTAAGCGTCAATATTCCCGTATTAATGAAAGCGGAATATGATGAAGTATGTGCAGTGATTAGAAACGCGACCGAAGAAATAAAGGCGGCTATCGGAGAAGAATTTACCACCTTTATTTCATCTATGAAAACGCCTATTCCCAAGCACCTTACATCTGTTCCCGAGCTTTTCAGATACCACGAAGCAACCAAGTATTTTGTTATGTCTATCGTCAGGGAAGCATATGAGAAAGGATTACATCTGAAGGATGTTGATTATTGCTGTCCGCCCGTAGTCTTGATGTACGAAGAATAAGTTTAAAAAACGCCGAGAGTACTTTTATAGGGGTTTCGGCAATATATAAAAACTAAAGCAATGGTTGAGAAACAAGAGATGCGCGTTATTGAAACGACCATAGAAAAATGTTATAATATGCTTACAAGAAAGGAGTGGATATTATGAATATCGGAAATAACATAAAACAATTAAGGCAACAGAAAAATCTAACTCAAGATCAAGTCGCAGAAAAATTAGGAGTCTCTTATCAAGCTGTTTCAAAATGGGAAAACAATGCAAATACACCGGATATTGCGCTGCTACCCGAAATTGCGGAGTTGTTTGGAGTTTCTATCGATGCGCTATTTTCGGATAATATTATGGATTATTCGGACATTCACTCTTTTATGAAAGATGATGATGTCATAAGGGTAGTTCAAATGAGAGGAACAAAAGTATTAAAGGTTTCGTCCACTTTTTCTCCCGATGAGCCTCCGATTGAAATAGCCTTTCCCCACGATTGCAATAACAGAACACAGTATTTCAAGGTGGAAGTTTATGGACACGTTATAGCTGACAGCTCTATAAACGGTGACGTTATTTGTCATCAAAGCATACAATGCAGTACGATTAACGGAGATGTCAAGTCTGAGGGAAATATTAAAGTTAACGAATTGAACGCTCAAAAAATCACTTGCAACAATATAACCGATTGTTATAAGATTGAAGCCAAGACGATTGAATGTACGGGAAATGTAACCGCAGCCAATTTGTCTTGTGACGAAATTATCTATAAGCACGAATAAAAGAAATCGCCGAGAGTGACCGTTAAGTCGCTCTCGGCAGTTTCCATTTAAACATAGTTCTAAAATATAGTTCTAAAATTTTAATTCTGCTATTTTTTGATACGGAAAAACTTTTTCAGTAGCGGTGAAAACATTTTCGGAGATTTCAAAACGACGATTTTCAAGCTTTATCACCCTTTCATGTGTTGTTGTAGTATATCATATGAATGAAAATGTTTTTTTGTGAAAATTATAAGGATGAGCCCGTGTGTTTTTTTGAAAAACAGAGATTTTTTCAGAAAAAAACGCTATTTTTCAAAATATTTTTTCGTTAGGTATTGCTTTTCTGATATATTTATGTTATACTCCATAATGTAAGATAACGGCAAGGATGGGAGTGGGCGAAAGTCCACTCTCACTTGTTTATATTCCCCTATTAAATTTTAAGGAGGTTTTTATATGGCAAAGGGTATCAGCATTGCAGAACGAGTAGAAGCTCTTGTGGCGCCTTGTATTACGGAGCTCGGTTATCGTATTTGGGACGTGGAATATGTAAAAGAAGGTGCGGAATGGTATCTTCGTATTACCTTGGATTCCGATGACGGCATCGATATCGACGATTGTGAAAAAGTGAGCCGTGCAATCAATCCTATCATTGATGAAGCCGACCCGATTGAAGATTTTTATTATTTGGAGGTTTCCTCTCCCGGTCTCGAAAGAGTTCTTCGCAAAGAAGAGCATTTTGCCGTCTCCATTGGCAGTGAAATAGAAGTTCGTTTGTTTGCACCTGATGAGAATAAAAAGAAATCCTATACTGGAACACTCAGCGCCTATGATGAAGAATCGATTACGATCGATATCGCGCAGGAATCCTTGAAGATTCCCATGGCCAAAATTTCCAAAGTGCAGACAGTTTTTGATTTTTCTGCTATCAATATGAAAGAAAACTGATTCAGACCAAGTGAATCAGCCCATACTTTTTATTTTTACGAAAGGATTATCATAGATATGAATACCGAATTTTTTAATGCATTGGACGCTCTCGAAGCAGAAAGAGGTATTTCCAAAGCTCACATGATGGAAAAAATCGAAGCGGCATTGACTCGTGCTTATCAGAGAGAAAAAGACGGACTTGAAAACGTCAAGGTCGTTATGGACGAAGCAAAGAAGGATATCAAAGTATACCAAGTAAAGAGAGTTGTTGAAGTTGTTGAATGCTTCGAAACGGAAATCTCTCTCGAAGACGCAAAGAAGATCCACAGAAGATACGCGCTTGGTGACCTTGCAGACGTAGAATTGAAGACGAAGAATTTCGGACGAATCAGCGCTCTTGCCGCAAAACAGGTTATCGTTCAGGGTATCCGCGAAGCAGAACGCAATATGGCTATCAAGGAATACTCCAGCAAGAGAGAAGAAGTCGTTACCGCTACCGTTATTAAGGTCGATCCTCAAAACGGAAACGTTGTTGTTGACACGGGCACAAGCCAGACTGTCCTCATGAAGTCCGAACAGATTCCCGGAGAACAGTTCGAGCCCGGAGATCATATCAAGGTCTTCATTATGGAAGTTAAGAACGAAACCAAGGGTCCGATCGTTACGCTTTCCAGAACGCATTTTGGACTTGTAAAGAGATTGTTTGAACTTGAAATTCCTGAAATTCAGGATGCTACCGTCGTTATCAAGGGTATTTCCAGAGAAGCAGGCTCCAGAACAAAAATCGCCGTCAAGAGCAGAGATGAGAACGTAGATCCTGTTGGCGCTTGTATCGGTAAGAGCGGCGGTCGTATTGCCAGCATCATCAATGAACTTCGCGGTGAAAAGATCGATATCATCAAGTATAGCGACATTCCCGAGGACTATGTCAGCGCAGCGCTTTCTCCGGCAACTGTAAAGAGTGTAACTGTTACCGGTGAACATAGTTGCCGTGTTATCGTTGATGACGATCAGCTTTCTTTGGCAATCGGTAAGGAAGGTCAGAATGCAAGACTTGCAGCAAGACTTACCGGATATAAGATCGACATCAAAACCGATGATCAGATTGAAGATTGACGGAGGAATAAGCATTGCAGAATTCGGTTAACAAGAAGGTACCCGAACGCAAATGTATAGGATGTTCCGAGAAAAAAGCGAAAAATGATTTGATTCGCATTGTGAGACTTCCCGATGACAAGGGTGTTGAAATCGACAGAACAGGAAAGAAATCCGGACGCGGAGCATATATTTGTCCGTCTGCCGTTTGCTTGAAAAAGGCGAGAAAACGATTGGAGCTGAATCTGGAATGTACAATTCCGGAAGAGTTGTTCCGAAATCTGGAAATGGAGATCGAGAGGAATTCCTTGTGAACGAAGATAAGAATTTAAAACAACTGCTTTTTTCTATCGGACTTGCCAGAAAAGCGGGCAGACTGATATCGGGAACGGACAGTGTTTGCGATGAAATCAGAAAGAACAAAGTTTTTCTGGTCGTTTGCGCAGGAGACGTTTCCGACAATACGAAAAAGAAGATTTCCGATTGTTGCACATATTACAGAACGCCGGTTCACTTTTCAGATATGTCAAAAGATACTCTTGGAAAAGCAATTGGGAAATCATTTGCCGCTTGCGTGGGGATTACCGATAAAAATCTCTCTGAACTTATCAGCCGCAATATAAATCGAGGAAAGGAATGAGAATATGGCCACAAATTCCAAACAGATAAAAATTAATACACTTGCAAAAGATTTTAATATGAAGACAAAGGATGTTATTGATATTCTGGCTACCATGGGTATCGATAAAAAAACATCCGGTACGATCGATACGGATGAATTTTCCGTATTTTTGAGCCGCACTACCACAGACAATCAAGTAACCAATATGTCTGACTATCTTTCCGGTAAAGCAGAAATTCCGAAAGAAGCTATCAAAAAAACGGAAACTGCTCCGAAGACATCCAAACCGAAAACTGCGGCATCCAAAGAGACGACACCTAAAACAACTCCTACAAAGGAAGCGGCGCCCAAAAAGGAAACGGTTTCCGTCAAGGAACCGACTCCCGTTAAGGAAACTGCGCCTGTAAAGGAAGTTGCTCCCGTCAAGGAAGCGGCTCCTGCAAAAGAAGCGGCTCCTGCAAAAGAAGTGGCTCCCGTGAAAGAAGTGGCTCCCGTCAAGGAAGTTGCTCCTGTCAATGAAACACCTATCAAAGAAATTTCTATGAAAGAAACGTCTGCAAAGGAAAATACGAAAGAAATGCCGAAAAAAGAATATACCACAAAAAATACGGCTCCTGCAAAATCTTATCCCGAAACGAAGCAGGCAGCATCCGAAGATATGAAACATTCGGAAAGAAATACGAATAACTTCCAGAAAACTCCTTCTTTCAATAAGACCGAGAATAACACGGACAGAAGACAACCCGCTTACGGACAGAGAACGCAGGACAATGCACAGAGCCGTCAGCAGAATTTCCAGAAGCCCTTCAATAACAATAACAACACTGCGTCCAACAACGGTTATAACGGACATAACAACGGCGGAAATAATTATCAGAACAATAATTTCCAGCGTCCCCAGAGACCGCAGAACGCGGCTCAGCCTGCTGCTCCTGCAGCACAGCCCGCTCCCGCGTCCCGTCCCATTCCTCAGCCGCAGCCTCAGGTTCAGAAGCCTAAGGAGAAGAAGGAACAGCAGGTTCTCGCTCCGAAGACGACCAGAATCGTCGATACGAGAACGACCTCCGTTGACCTTTCCAAGTACGACGAAAGACTTGAAAACTTCGTTCCCGAAAGCGCTCGCAGAAACAACGCTCCCGACAGACAGAAGCTGAAAAAACAGCAGACCAATAATCCTTACGCAAAGGGTAGCAAGGATAAGAGCAAAAACGTTCCCGATAAGCTGAAGAAGCAGGAAATCAAAAAGACTCAGCTTTCCATCACCATTCCCGATGAAATTACCGTATCTGAGCTTGCTCAGAAATTGAAGGTTACCGCAAGCGAAGTGATCAAACGCCTGATGATGATGGGCGTTATGGCTACAGTTAACCAAGCCATTGACTACGATACCGCATTCTTCGTTGCGGATGAGCTTGGCGCAAAGGCAACGAAGGAAGTTGTCGTAACCATCGAAGAGAAGCTCTTCGACGAAGAACCTGCAGATTCCGATTCTCTCGAAACCCGTCCTCCCGTTGTCTGCGTTATGGGTCACGTTGACCATGGTAAGACCTCTCTCCTTGACGCGATCAGAAATACTCGCGTTACCGCAGGCGAAGCGGGCGGTATTACTCAGCACATCGGTGCTTACCGCGTCGATTGCAACGGTCAGTATATCACCTTCCTTGATACGCCCGGACACGAAGCGTTCACCGCTATGCGTGCGCGCGGTGCGAAATCCACGGATATCGCGATCCTCGTCGTTGCCGCAGACGACGGTATCATGCCTCAGACCGTAGAAGCGATCAACCACGCGAAGGCTGCAAACATTCCGATCATCGTTGCGATCAACAAGATCGATAAACCCACCGCAAATCCCGATGCAATCAAAACCGAGCTTACGAAATACGACCTCGTTCCCGAGGAATGGGGCGGTGACGTTATCTGCGTACCCGTATCCGCTCTGAGAGGCGACGGTATCGACGACCTTCTCGAAAACGTATTGCTCGTTGCTGAAGTGGAAGATTTCAAGGCAGACCCCAACCGCCGCGCGAAGGGTATCGTTATCGAAGCGAAGCTCGATCGAGGCAGAGGTCCCGTTGCAACCGTTTTGATTCAGAACGGTACTTTGCACACCGGCGATACCGTTATCGTAGGTACTGCCGTCGGTCACGTCCGCGCAATGACCAACGACAAGGGTCAGATCATCAAGGTTGCAGGTCCTTCCGTTCCCGTAGAAATCATCGGTCTTGACTCCGTTCCTTCCGCAGGTGACGAGATCAACGCGGTTGAAGACGAACGCATGGCAAAAGAGCTTGCTGAACAGCGCCGTCAGAAGGAAAAGGAAGAAATTTTCAAAGCAAACGCTAAGGTTAACCTCGACGACCTCTTTGCTCAGATGGCAGAAGGCGTTAAGGACCTCAATATCATCGTTAAGGCAGACGTTAAGGGTTCTGCGGAAGCGGTTAAGGCTTCTCTCGAAAAGCTCACCAACGAAGAAGTTAAGGTTAACGTTATTCACACCGGTGTCGGCGGTATTATCGAAGGCGACGTTATGCTCGCCGCAGCATCCAACGCGATCATCGTCGGCTTTAACGTCCGTCCCGATAAGATGGCGATCGACTCTGCGGAACTTCAGGGTGTCGATATTCGTACCTATCGTATCATTTACGAATGTATCGAAGAAATCACTGCCGCTATCAAGGGTATGTTGAAGCCCGTATACCGCGAAGTTATTCTCGGTCATGCGGAAGTTCGTCAGACCATTCATGTTCCTAACGTCGGTATGATTGCAGGTTCCTATATCACCGATGGTAAGGTAACCCGTGCGTCTCAGATTCGTGTCGTTCGTGACGGTGTTATCATTTTTGAAGACAAGATTTCTTCTTTGCGCAGATTCAAGGATGACGTAAAGGAAGTTGCATCCGGTTACGAATGCGGTATCGGTCTCGAAAAATTCAACGATATCAAGGAAAACGACGTTCTTGAAGCTTATATCATGGAAGAGGTTGAGAGATAATCTCTGCTTTGATCAAGCAAAACGATTTTATCCCTATGAGTTTTTTGTTACGGAGACGCGGATGCGTCTCCGTGACGATTGCAATGCAATATAATAAAATACTGAAGGAGAATGTATCATGAGATTCAGACAGGTTCATCTTGACTTCCATACCAGCGAATTCGTTGAAGGCATTGGAAGCAAATTTTCCAAAGAACAGTTTCAGCAAGCATTGAAAACCGGTCATGTCGACTCCATTACCGTCTTTTCGAAGTGCCATCACGGCTGGGCGTACCATCCTTCCAAAGCAAATGAAATGCACCCCAACCTTGATTTTGACTTGCTTGGCGCACAGATCGAGGCCGCTCACGAGATTGGTGTAAAGACCCCCGTATACGTTTCCGCGGGACTTGATGAAAAAACGGCAAGAAGACATCCCGATTGGCTCATCCGCAACGAAGACGAAACCATTGCCTGGACCCCCACCTTCAAGGTTCCCGGATATCACAGATTCTGCTTCAATTCGCCTTACCTCGATTATCTTCTCGATCAAATCGCGGAGGTTTGTCAGAATTATGATGCCGACGGCATCTTCACGGATATCGTTGCGATCATTCCGTGCTACTGCCAGACTTGCGTGAAGACCATGCGCGAGCGCGGACTCGATCCTTACGATCCCAAGAATGCATACAATCTCGCCGTTGAAACCTACAATAATTATACTCGCCGCATGAGAGAAACCGTGGACAAGTACAAGCCCGGCTTGCCGATCTTCCATAACGCAGGACATCTTTATATCGGTAACAGAGATTTCGCTTACGGCAATACTCACCTTGAGATCGAAAGCCTTCCTACCGGCGGTTGGGGCTACGACCATTTCCCGCTTTCTGCAGCTTACGCAAGAACGCTTGGTATGGAGTATCTCGGCATGACCGGTAAATTCCATCGTAGCTGGGGCGAATTTGGTGGCTTCAAGCATCCGAATGCTCTGCGTTACGAAGCTTCGCTTTCGATAGCCAACGGCGCAAAATGCTCCATCGGCGACCAGTTGCATCCTCTCGGTTTCATGGAAGATGCAACTTATAAGTTGATCGGTGCCGCATACGCGGAGGTTGAAGAAAAAGAAGCTTGGTGCGATAACGTAACGGCGGTTGCTGATATCGCAGTTCTCGGTCAGGAATCTGTATTTAGCCATATGCACCCCGGTGCAGTTCCTCCCGGCAAACATTCCTGGAAGGGAAGCACAGGCGCTTCCAGAATCCTTCTTGAAGGTAAATACCTCTTTAACGTTGTCGACGTTCATGGCGATTTCTCTCCTTATAAGGTTCTCATCATGACGGACGATAGCATGGTTGACGAGGTTCTTGCAGAAAAGATCCGCGAGTTCATCAAAAACGGTGGTAAGGTTCTTGCTTCCGGCACATCCGGTCTTTATGCAAATACCAAGAGCTTTGCATTTGATCTCGGAGCAGAATACGTTGGTAAGGCAAAATTCAATCCCAGTTACCTCCGTCCTAAGTTTGAAATGAACGGCCTTTGGGAAGCTCCTTACGTTATCTTTGAAAACGGTACGGAAATCAATGCGACCGGTGAGGTCATCGGTCTCCGAGAAAATCCTTATTTCGAGAGAACTGTAGAGCATTTCTGTAGCCACGCACAGACTCCGAATGATATTTCTGTCACGACACCCGCTATCACGGTTGGCAAAGACGGTGCATACATCGCATACAACATCTTCACCGAATATGCAATTCAGGGTTCGTTGATCGCGCGCGAAACTGTTATCGGCGTTCTGAATAAATTGCTTGGCGAAAAGAAGACCTTGAGCACAAACCTCCCTGCCCAGGGTGTTACTACTTTGATGGAACAGAGGGGCGAAAATCGCTACGTTAACCACTTGCTTTACGCTGCACCCGTAAAACGCGGTCAGCGCGCGGAAATCATCGAAGATCTGATCCCCGTTTATAATACCGAGGTTGCTCTGAAGCTGAATAAACAGCCCAAGAGAGTGTACCTTGCTCCTCAGATGAAGGATATCGCGTATACTTATGAAAACGGTATTTTGCGTTATACTGTAGATCAGTTCACCTGCCATCAGATGGTTGTTATTGATTATTAATATTTCAAATACAAAAATCGCAGATTGATTTTCTGCGATTTTTGTATTATAATAGACATATAAGCATTATCTGATGGATAGGAGGATTAAAATGGAACAGGAAAATAAAACCATATACGATATTGCCGTAATAGGCGCAGGACCGGCAGGCTCCATTTTCGTAAAAGAAATCTCGAGGGCACGCCCCGATCTCAAAATTCTGTTGATCGATGGGCAAACTGAAAATTCTGCGAAGCCGTGCGGAGGGCTTCTTGCGCCGGACGCACAAAAGCTTCTTGCAAAATTTGATTTGGCTCTCCCGAAAAGTATTTTGGATGATCCGCAGATTTTTGCAGTGGAAACAATTGACCTCGATCAAAAGTTGACCCGATATTACCAAAGATATTATCTTAATATGAACAGATACGCCTTCGATCAATGGCTTCTTTCTCTTGTTCCTCCACACGTTACCATTTGCAAGGGTAGATGTTGTTATGTAAAAAAGGAAGTCGATCTTTGCTATGTTTGCGTTAAACAAGACGGCAGAGAGGCATGGATACGCGCGAAAGCTATTGTTGGCGCAGACGGAGGAAAATCTCTCGTGAGACGAACGTTTTTCTCTCCTGTACGGGTGCAATACGTAGCCATTCAACAATGGTTCAAAAATAAAGGGCAGAAATTGCCTTATTATTCCTGCATTTTCGACTCCAAGACAAGTGATAGTTGTTCTTGGACGATACATAAAGGGGATTATATTGTGTTTGGAGGCGCTTTTGAAAAACAGGGATGCCGTCAAGCATTTGAAAAACAAAAAAATCGTTTGGAGGCTTTTCTAGGTAATTCTTTTGGCGACGCCGTCAAAACGGAGGCTTGTCTTGTTTCAAGTCCGCGTTCGTCAGAGGATTTTTGCACGGGAAAAGATAATGTTTTCCTGCTCGGCGAAGCTGCGGGTTTTATCAGCGCCAGCTCTTTTGAAGGTATCAGTAGTGCAATATTTAGCGGAAAAATGCTCGCTGACGCATTTGCGGAAAAACAGTCCTTTGAGGAGATCCATCAAGTATACCATAAAAATACGAAAATTTTGCGATTCAAGCTTTGTCTCAAATTTGCTAAAAGGACGCTTTTGTGTACTCCGTTTGTCAGAGGAGCCATCATGAAAAGTGGAATACAAAGTGTTTATCCCTATGATAAAGAATACAAACTAAAAGAAAATTAAAAATGAAACGGTCATTCTTTGGTGTAAACCAAAAAGAATGACCGTTGTTTTTATGAAATTTTATTTCTGAGACGAAGATTATCTGCAATCATCGCGATAAATTCAGAATTCGTTGGTTTACCGCGATCAGTCTGAATGGTATATCCGAAATAAGCATTCAGCGTATCAAGATCACCTCGGTCCCATGCAACCTCAATCGCGTGGCGAATCGCCCTTTCTACACGAGATGACGTGGTTTGATATTTCTTTGCGACTGTTGGATATAGAACTTTTGTGACAGCATTGATAAGATCGGCGTCTTCAATCGTCATAATGATTGCGGTACGGAGATATTGATATCCTTTGATATGGGCAGGAACGCCAATTTTGTGAATAATTCCAGTTACCTGCGCTTCAAGATCGTTTCGATCGGGTAAAAACGAGGAATGGAATCCGTTTTTAGGACGAATAGAATTCTTTCTGATTTTACAGACGCGGAGCATTCTTTCGTATAAAATGCCGTAATCGATGGGCTTTTGCATACAGTAAGCCGCGCCTGCTTCAGTTGCTTCTTCAAAAAGATTTGGGTTTGAGCAACAAGAAAAAACGATAAAATCGGGTGCGAGAGTGAGATTTTTCTCGAAAATCTGATTCGTTTTTCTAATCACTTGGACCGTGTCCGCTTTGGGAAGCCAAACGTCGATCAAAACGATGTCCGGAAGAGTTTGTTTGATTTTGGCAAACACATCGGTTCCTTCGCTTGTTTCTCCAACGAATTCCACGCCGTAACGAGTCAAATGATCTTTGGCGTCCTTTCTGAATTTTTCACTTTCATCAGCGATCAATACTTTAATTTTGTATTCCATGCTTTTGTCTCCCTTTTTTGAATTTTTTGTCGTATATTAAGCCTTCCAAAAACTTACAGGCATATGTTAACATAATTCAAAATAAAATGCAATACTTTGTAATAGAAAAACAATGATTCTATAGAATGCATAAGATTATAAGTTGTGTACATTACAGGGAAACATTTTGTAATAAAATGGAAGAAAAAATCGATTTTTGTCTAAATAAAAAGTTTTATTTTTTTTCGATTATGCATACAGCATGCGCAGAAATACCTTCTTTTCTTCCGGTAAATCCGAGTTTTTCTTCTGTTGTCGCCTTTATGTTGATATCTTCTGCGGAAATGTTCAATGCTTTTGCAATATTCTCAATCATGTCGAAAAGATGCGGAGCCATTTTTGGAGCTTGCGCAATCAATGTGCAATCAATATTTCCGATTTCATAGCCATCCTCTCGGATAATTTCCATTACTTTTGATAGCAAAAATAAACTGGAAACTCCTTTAAACTGCGGATCGGTGTCAGGGAAATAATATCCGATATCACGTTTTCCGGCAGCGCCGAGGAGTGCGTCTGCAATTGCATGAGAGAGCACGTCCGCGTCAGAATGTCCCAAGAGGCCGGTTTCGTGGGGAATTGTAACACCACCGATAATTAATTTCCTTTCGGGCACAAGTTTATGTACATCATATCCGTGACCAATTCGAATTCTCATAGTTTCATCCTCTTTGCGATAAGTCAGATTTTGCTCTGTGCCTTGCTTCTTTTGTCCAAAATATATTCTGCGTACATGATATCGTCGGGGGTTGTGATTTTGATATTTTCATTTCCGCAATTCATAAGCTTTACATGGAAACCGGCATTTTCAGCCAACATTGCGTCATCGGTTACTGTTTCATCCAGTTTTTCGGCTTTTGCCAATGCAACTTCATAGAGAGATTTTTTGAAGACCTGCGGTGTTTGTGCGATCCATACTGACGCGCGTTCGGGTGTGCTTTCAACAAATTTATCTTTATTACCGATTTTAATCGTATCGGTCGCTTTTTTTGCCGCAATGGCTGCACCATAGCGGTATCCGCCTCTGATCACGCGTTCTACGTCTTGCGGTGTGATCAGGCAACGCGCAGCATCGTGAAATGCGACGTATTCACAATTTTTTGGCAAATATGAAAAACCTTTTTCTGCGGATTGTGCGCGACATTCTCCGCCTGGAATGGCTTTTTTTAGTTTGGAGATTCCGTATATTTTTTTGTATTCAGAATAGATGGAAAGCTCGTCTTTCAAGCCTACGATGAAGATTTCGTCTACACAAGGACAAGCTTCAAATGCGAGAAGAGAACGTACCACAACAGGAATCCCGTCGACTTTCATCATTTGCTTTGTTTGATTATCATTTTGCATACGCGTGCTTTTTCCTGCTGCAAGGACTATCGCAACCGTAAGAGGTCTTTTTTCTTTTGTAGCCGTTACACGATCACATATTTTTGCGGCAGTTTGAATAATATGGAGAGCCATGGATTTTTACCTCCGGATTGTAAATTTTTGAATTTTGTTCTTATGATAACATTATACCATAAATTATAGAAAATGAGAAATATTTTTTGAAATTTCTTATAAAAAATATTGAAAAACTATTTATTTATAAAAAAATATATAGTATAATATATCTATCGAAAAATATTCTGCGAGTTTGGACGGAGGCGAGCTGTGTTGGAAAAAATTTTGAACACTTTAGCTTATATTTTTAAGCGATTTGAATTTATAGATGTGATAGATATTGCATTGGTGGCAATACTGATGTTTTATTTTGTCAAATTCATTCGCGAACGCCGTGCAAGTAAATTGGCGATAGGCGTTGTGTTTGTATTTATCCTTTTGCTTTTCAGTGAAATTTTTGACATGAATGCAATGAACTTCTTAATTTCCAATATTGTTCAGGTCGGAGTAGTTGCGATTTTGGTTGTGTTCCAGCCCGAGCTTCGCTCTGCGTTGGAACAGATTGGCGGCAATTCTGTCAAAACACTGAAGCACACAGTTTCCATAAAGGACAAAGAATATTCTCATACGGAAGCGGTTTCCAACATCTGTCAAGCCGTAACTGAACTCTCGAGAGATTACACGGGGGCGCTGATTGTAATCGAAAGAAGCACTCCTCTCGGTGACATCCTCGACAAACCGAAAACAACGATTGTAAACGCAGATATCAGCGTTTCTATTCTGAAGAATATTTTCTTCAACAAAGCGCCTCTTCACGATGGTGCGGTGATTATCAGAAACAATCGTGTATACGCAGCAGGTTGTGTTCTTCCAATGACGGACAGACAAGATATCCAGAAAGATCTCGGCACCCGACATCGCGCGGCGCTTGGTATGAGTGAAAATAGCGACGCGATCTCTATCATCGTTTCTGAAGAAACCGGTACGATTTCTATGGCCGTAAACGGTGAGTTGCGTCGAAATTACGATTATAATATGTTGAAACAGGAATTGACGGGTTTGCTTTCCAACAACCGTTAAAAGAAAGGGGCTTTTTCTCGGTATGAAAAAGAATAAATTTGATTTCTTTGAAAACGCATGGGATAAAAAAACATACGATTACGATACAACCGGCAAAAATGACCCTGCGGTCAAAAAGCAGAAAAAAATCAATCGGATCATTGCCGTTTTTTCAATTGTTTGTGCGTTTTTGATATGGATATATGCGTCCTCCGTTCACGTAACGGAAATCAAATATCAATCGACGGTGAATGTAAAAAGAGTGTCTTCGGTTGAATCCAAAGGCTATACGGTCGAATACAATACCGGCGTAAAGGTAAACTATACGATTCGTGGCACTGTTTTTGCAATCAGCCAGCTTCCTTCGAAAGGCATCGACGTATATGCGGATCTTTCTACTGTGAATTTGTCCGAAATTACAGATGTAAAGATCGTTCAGCTTCCGTTGATTATAGACTTGCCTTCAGATATTTCTTGTACAGAAAAATCTCAGGAATATATTGAGGTCGTTATAACGAAAAATAATACCAAATAACAAAAGTGAAAAACGCTATGACTTATATTGTACAAAACATAAAATTATCAATTGAGGCATCAAAAGACGAGGCTTTTGCTATGGCAAAGCATCGTCTTTTGAAATTCTTTCCTAAAAATTCGATCGGAGAAATGAAAATCTACAAAACTTCGATCGATGCAAGAAAAAAAGAAAACATATTGTTTGTCTATTCTGTATCCGTTGAAATTCACGGACATCCCAAATCCAATGAAGACGCAATGTTGAAAGACGGCATCGTTCTTATGAAAGAAGACGATATTTCCGTCGAATTCGGCACAAAAAAAATGATCAGCCAACCGGTTATTGTCGGCTTTGGTCCGTGCGGTATGTTCTGCGCGTTATTGCTTGCGAAATACGGCTATAAGCCGATCGTGATTGAGAGAGGCTCTTCCGTTAAGCAAAGGACGGATGACGTAGAACGTTTTTTCAAATCCGGTATTTTGAATCCGGAATCCAATATTCAGTTTGGTGCCGGAGGCGCAGGAACATTTTCTGATGGAAAATTAGTTACGAGAATCAACGATCCCAAGTGTGGATATGTTTTATTGGAAATGCACCGTTTTGGCGCGCCGGATGAAATTTTGTACAAAGCAAAACCTCACGTCGGCACTGACTATCTGAAAAAGGTTGTTGAAAACGCAGAAAAAGAAATCGTCCGTTTGGGCGGAGAAGTTTTCTTTAATACCAAATTGGAGGATATCTCGGTTTCTAACGGGAAAATTGTTTCGATCAAAACCAATAAAGGCGAATTGCCTTGCTCTCTTCTTGTTATTGCGCTTGGTCATAGCGCAAGAGACACATTTTCGATGCTATCTTCTCGTTCGGTGAGTATGGTCCCGAAATCTTTTTCCGTTGGTGTTCGCGTTGAGCATTTGCAAGAGGATATCGATATTGCCCTCTATGGCAAATCGGCAGGACACCCCAAACTTCCCAAAGGTGAATATAACCTTTCGTGTCATAACGGCGATCGAGGTGTATATACTTTCTGTATGTGTCCGGGTGGACAAGTTGTCGCCGCGGCAAGCGAGGAAGGTGGCGTTGTTACAAATGGTATGAGCAATTTCCTGCGAAACGGAAGAAACGCAAATAGCGCAGTCGCTGTTTCTGTCAATCCTTCCGATTATGGCGATCGTGTGGATTTGGCGATTGATTTTCAGCGCAAATTGGAGATGTCCGCTTATCATGCTGCAAACAATTCCTATGCCGCTCCTTGTCAAACGATGGGCGATTTTCTTGAAAAAACAAAGAATACGACTCCGTCCAAGGTTTTGCCCACATATCGTGATGGCAACGTTACTATGACGAGCATGGACAAGGTATTACCTTCGTTCGTGACGGAATCCTTGCGATTTGGATTTTTGAATTTTGAAAAAAAGATGAAGGGGTTTGCTGCAAACGATGCCGTTTTGACGGGTGTTGAGACAAGAACCTCTTCGCCGATTCGTATTCCCAGGAACGATGAATATTTGGCTTATAATTTTGAAAATCTATATCCTTGCGGTGAAGGCGCGGGTTATGCAGGGGGTATTACAAGCGCGGCAGTTGATGGCATCAAATGCGCGCTTGCTATCATGAAAAAATACAGACCTGACTAAAAGCTTGAAAGAAAATTCTTGAAAATGATCATAATATATGATAATGCGAAAGGAGGGCAAAATGTTTGATAAAAGCAGATGGCAAGTTCAGTCTCAAGAGGCGGAACTTGTAAAATTGCTCTCAAAATCCCTCCGAATCAAGCCGTTGTGCGCAAGGCTTCTGATTAACAGAGGCTATATGGATGTTGACGCGGCTAAAGCTTTCATCAATAAATCGGACGCTTTTTTATACGATCCGTATTTGTTGAAAGATATGAGAAAAGCGACGGAACGCATTCGTGCGGCAATGGCAAAAGATGAAAAGATAACGATTTACGGTGACTACGATGTTGACGGTGTGACCTCGGTATCTATCCTTTATATGTATCTGAAAGATCGCGGTGTTAATGTGGATTATTATATCCCGACAAGAGAGAGTGAAGGATACGGATTAAATATCGGAGCTTTTCACACGATTAAAGATACGGGAACAACGCTTGTGATCACTGTAGATACGGGTATTACTGCAATTGACGAAATTGCTTATGCCGGAACGATCGGATTGGATATTGTGGTAACGGATCATCACCAATGTCGCTCTGAGCTTCCGGTATGTTCCGCCGTCGTTAATCCAAGACGGCCAGATTGTGAGTATCCATTCAAAGAATTATCCGGTGTAGGTGTTGTTTTTAAACTTCTTTGCGCGTTGGAAATGGATATTCTCAATTTTGGAGAATATAATATTTTTACAGTCAAGGATATGTGCAAACGTTATATTGATCTTGTAACGATTGGAACTATAGCCGACGTTATGCCATTGTACGATGAAAATCGAATCATGGTATATATGGGTTTGAATTTGCTTTCTAACACCTCGAACATTGGTGTCAGGGCATTGCTTCGTGCGATTGGTATAGACGATTCGAAAAAGATTACGGCTTCTACAATCGGTTATACATTGGCTCCCCGAATCAATGCTGCGGGAAGGATTGGTGACGCAGCAAGAGCAGTACAATTATTTTTGGCCAATTCTCCGCATAATGCCGCTGTGATCGCAGACGAGCTCTGCGTGACAAATAAAGAACGGCAACAAACAGAAAATATCATTTTTGAAGAAGCGTTGGAGCAAATAGAGCGATCGCACGATGTGGAGCACGAAAGCGTTATTGTCCTTGCCAGCGATCATTGGCACCAAGGTGTCATTGGAATTGTAGCTTCAAAAATAACTGAACTTTTCGGCAAACCATCGATATTGATTTCTTTTGACACGGAAAATCCGTCGGATAAGGATCCCGGCAAAGGTTCGGCAAGAAGCGTTAAAGGGTTAAATATCGTTGAAGCATTGGGTGCTTGCTCAAATTTGTTGATCAAATACGGTGGGCACGAATTGGCGGCAGGACTTTCGGTGGAACGCGGCAATCTTGACGCATTTCGGAAAGCTTTGAATGAATACGCTGATCCGATACTTTCTTCGCCGGATTGTATTGTCAAGACATATGCGGAAGCTGAAATTACTGAAAAAGACGTAACGATGGAAACCGTTGAAGATATTGCAAGATTGGAACCATACGGTGCGAAAAATCCTGAACCGATATTCGTTTTGAAGGATGTTTGTGTCGAAGAGATTGCCCCGCTCAGTATGGGAAAACATACGCGCTTGTATTTAAAAAAAGAACAAACGGGTATTTCGGCAGTATGCTTCGGGCACAACCTTTTGGAAGAAGGCTTTTTCCATGGTACTTATGTGGACGTTTTATGTTCGATCAACATCAATGAATTTCGCGGGAATAAAACCGTGCAGTTGATCATCCGCGATATTGACTATGCCGAACAAACGCTTCGAGATATAGAAGCGCACGAAAAAGACTTTTTGAATTTAAAAGAGGGAAAATTATTTTTTGACCATCGAATCGTACCGAAAAGGCAGGAATTTGCTATGGTTTATAAATTTTTGAGAGAAGAAGGCTTTCGAAAGGAAAAGCAGATCACTCTCATGAAATTGAAATCTGTGTTTTTTGATATGACTTGGTTAAAGATATTGGTTATATTGGAAACGTTTGCACAATGCGATCTGTTGGATGTTGTGAAGGTTTCCGTGGGTACATATCGTATACGACAATTGGAAACAAAAGAAAAAAAGGATCTTTATGCATCGCCAATCATGCGTATGCTTATGCAGAATTGATATGAGTAGCGAAAGGAGCGCTTATGAATACATCAGACGGATTTGAAAGTTTGTTGCAAACAATTGAGGTGAGCGGCAAAAACTATAATGTTGAAAAGATAACGAAGGCTTATGAAATCGCACGGGCTTTGCACGAAGGACAGTTCCGTAAAAGCGGCGAAGCCTATATTTGTCATCCTGTTGCGGTAGCAAAAATCGTTGCGAATTTGGGTCTTGATACGGATTCTATTTGCGCTGCGCTTTTGCATGATACAGTAGAAGATTGCTCTGATAAAGTCGATCTTGTAAAGCTAAAGAAAGAATTCGGTGAACAGGTTGCGGAGATGGTGGATGGTTTGACGAAATTGATCCATCTTCCTTTCAATGACAAGGAAGACGAGCATATGGAAAACCTTCGTAAAATGCTCCTTGCCATGTCCAAAGATATCCGTGTTATCTTCATTAAATTGGCGGATAGATTGCATAATATGAGAACGCTTAATGCGCAACCGGAAGCCAAAAGAAGAATGATTGCATTGGAAACGATGCACGTTTACGCGCCTTTGGCACACCGTTTGGGTGTTCAGAGAGTTAAGCAGGAAATCGAAAATCTGGCTCTGTCCTATCTGGACCCGATTGGCTATAGAGAAGTTCAAAATGATATTAACAGAAAATTTGGTATCAATAAAACTCTTGTGGATCAGACGAAAGCGGCTATCGAGAAAAAGGTAAAGGAAAGCGGTATCGATTGTACGTTGGAAGGCCGCGTGAAATCCGTATATAGCGTATATCGTAAGATGTTTAGTCAGAACAAAAGCTTTGATGAAATCTACGATTTCTATGCGATCCGTGTCATTGTAAATACAGAATTGGAATGCTATACAGTGCTTGGTATCATTCACGATATGTTCAATTCCATGCCCGGTCGATTCAAGGATTATATCTCTATTCCTAAGCCTAATATGTACCGCTCTTTGCACACAACTGTTATCGGACATGACGCCGTACCTTTCGAGGTTCAGATTCGTACATGGGATATGCACCATGTGGCTGAATTTGGTATTGCTGCACATTGGAAATATAAATCCGGCGACAAAGGCGACGCCGGTCTTGATAAGAAACTGGAATGGATCGCAAAACTTGTCGAAAACGAATCCAGCACCGCCGATCCCGACGAATTTATCAGCGCGATCAAGATGGATATTTTCCAGGATGAAACCTTCGTATTTACACCGAATGGTGATGTGGTTGCCTTGCCCCAAAACGCAAATTGCATAGACTTTGCCTACCACATCCATTCGCAAGTCGGAAACCGCATGGTTGGCGCTAAGGTCAACGGCAAAATCGTACCGATTGACCGCACCCTTGAAAATGGTGAAATCGTAGAAATTTTGACTTCTTCCTCCTCTAAGGGCCCGAGCAGAAACTGGCTCAAGATCGTACAGACCAGTGAAGCGCGTGGCAAGATCCGTCAATTCTTCAAAAAAGAAAGACGAGCAGAAAATATTATAGAAGGAAAAAGCGAAATTCTGGCGGAAATGCGAAAATTCCCCGGAACGTTTACGGATGATCAGTTCCAAGCGATTACTTCCACTGTAGCTTCCAGAGTCGGCATGGAGTCCGCAGATGACCTCTTTAATATGATTGGTTATGGCGGTCTTTCTGTCAATAAGATTCTCAATCGACTTCGTGATGAATACGAAAAGGTGATCACTCCTGCGGCCGAAGCAGCTCCGATTACAAACGTATCCCAGATTCCCGTTTCCGACAAGAAACCTTCCGGTGAGTTTGGTGACGTTATTGTTGACGGGCTCGAAGGCTGTCAGGTTAAATTTGCAAGATGTTGTAATCCTTTGCCGGGAGACAATATCGTCGGATTTATCACAAAAGGATATGGAATTTCTATTCACAAATGCGATTGCCCGCATATTATTAATAACACGGAGCAAAACAAAGACCGATTGGTAAACGTTGAATGGAGAAAGATTTCCGGCACGCAAAAAGAACAGCAGTACGAAGCGCTTATGCAGATCGTTGCCGAAGATAGAATTTCCATGCTTGCAGATATCAGTGTGGCTCTTGCGGAAATGAGAGTTTCCATTCTTCAGATCAATAGCCAGAAGCTTGGCATTCAATCATTGATCAATATCAGTGTTTCCTGTAAAAATCTCGATCACTTTAACAGTATCATTTCAAAATTAAAATCTATCAAAGGCGTCCACGATGTTACTCGCGGTTATGCCAAATAATCGGAGGAATATATGCGTGCAGTCATTCAAAGAGTATCGTCAGCCAGTGTTGTTTCAGATGGTGTTTTAACGGGGAACATTGGAGAGGGGCTTATGCTTTTGCTCGGTGTTGCAAAGGGTGACGAGGAATTGGATGCGGAGCTTTTAGCTACCAAAATTTCAAAATTAAGAATTTTTTCAGACGAAAATGATAAAATGAATAAAAGCGTGAAGGACATCGGCGGTTCTGCGCTTGTTGTATCCAACTTCACATTGAGCGCGAACTATGCACACGGAAACAGACCGGATTATTTCGGCGCGGAAGCTCCGGAACGCGCAAATGCGTTATATGAATATTTTGTATCTCTTTTGAAAAAAGAGATTGCTATTGTAGAAACGGGTGTTTTCGGCGCGCATATGGAAATTTCCATGGTGGCCAACGGACCGATCACCATAGTGATGGACAGCGATGTATTAAGGAGAAAAGGAAAATAAGACAATGAAAATTCAGATCACAGGCAATATAAACGAATATTATGTACAAACACTCTGTATGCTGTTTTTTCCAGGTGTTAAATTTTCCAAAACAGAGGCTGGAGAAGCTGATGGTCTTTCTGTAGAAATTGTTGTAGAGACTACGGAAAAAGGAGCTGACGCAACGGTGGCTCTACATACCGAAAAGGGAAGCGCCGTATGTACACATCATGAAGACGGAAAGATCGGATCCAAAGTTTCTTCGGAACAGATTGCGTGCGGAAAAGCATTCTTTGAAGCAGGCAAAAAGTTGACCGGCATTACTCCGTCTTGGGGTATTTTGACTGGTGTTCGTCCCGCAAAACTTGCGATTACCGGTTTGATGGGTGGAAAATCAAAAAAGGAAGTAAGAGATTTCTTGACCTCCGAATATTTGGTTAGCCCTAAAAAAGCTTCTTTGGTAACGGAAATCGCTTCTGTAGAAAACGATCTGCTTGCAAAAGCAAACCGTTCTGCGTGCAGTCTTTATATATCCATCCCGTTCTGTCCTTCCAGATGCAGCTACTGTTCTTTTGTTTCCTTTACATCTGCAAAGCTTCTTGGACTTTTAGATTCCTATTTGACCAGACTTTGTCAGGACATCAATCAGACGATCGATTGTATCCGTGAGCTTGATCTCGAAATCTCTACCGTTTATATCGGCGGAGGAACGCCTACAACGTTAGATGAAAAGCAATTGGAGATTTTGTTGGATACCATTACATCTCGTATCGACCCTGCAACCTTGCAGGAATTTACGGTAGAAGCAGGTCGTCCCGATACGATTACAAAGGAAAAATTGGCTATTATCAAAAAGCATGGTGTTACACGTGTTAGTATCAATACGCAAACGTTAAATAATGACGTGTTGGAATTGGTTGGACGTAAGCATACGGCAGCTGATTTTTATCGTGCTTTTGAAATGGCAAGAGAAGTTGAAATTCCGATCATCAATACGGATCTGATTGCAGGACTTCCCGGAGAGGGATTCGGAAGCTTCTCGGAAACGATTGATGCTTTGATCAAATTGCGACCCGAAAACTTGACTTTCCATACACTTTGTATTAAGAATGCGGCAGATTTTGCGCATAAGAAATCCAATATCAATGCTTGGCATACGTTTAACGAAACATCAAAATGCGTTGATTATTCTCAACTTAGCGCAAAAAACGCAGGGTACATACCTTATTATATCTATAGACAGAAAAATACCATTGACAATCTGGAGAACGTTGGTTATGCGCTTCCCGGAACGGAAGGTCTTTACAATATTTATATGATGGAAGAAATCCACAGTATTTTTGCAGTTGGCGCAGGTGCTGTTTCAAAGATGGTTTCCAGAGACGGAGCTACGATCGATCGAATCTTCGAGTATAAATATCCCTATGAGTATCTTGCAGAAACGAACGGACTCAGAAATGAAGAAAAGGCAAAGAAAATTATTGATTTCTATCGTAACGTTTGGTAATGGAGATTTTTAGCGATATGTTTGTTTATAAAAATATTTTCAAAAATGATGATGAGATCCGTCTTTTTGTAGATGCAGCAGAGAAGAATTATAAAGATCAAGTATTGGAAATAGCAACAAAAGTGGCGCGTATGGACAATGTCAAGTTTTTGACGTTGTCCGGACCGACTTGCTCCGGCAAAACAACGACCTCTTATATTTTGGAAAATGAGTTTGAAAAAAGAGGATTGACTGTGAAAATCATTTCCATAGATGATTTTTATCGTAATCGATCCTCTATTTCCGGTGATGAAAAACCCGATTATGAATCTATTTCTGCAATTGATTTTCCTGTATTCAAGTCTTGTGTCAACAAAATTTTGATGGGGGAAACGGCAATGCTTCCAATCTATGATTTTAAAGATGGAGAGCGCCAAGGTTTTTATCCGTATAAACCTGTTGAACACGAAATTATTATTTTTGAGGGTATTCAAGCAATCTATCCTGAAATTTTGGCAATCCTTCCCGAAGAAATGACAAAATCTATTTATATCAGTGTTGCAAATGATGTTAACGCATACGGAACTTTTTTTGAAAAGAGACAAATCCGATTTTTCAGAAGATTGCTTCGAGATTTTCTGTTCCGAAGTGCAACACCAGAAAGAACGCTTGAGCTTTGGCAAGGTGTTATAGAAAACGAAGACAAGAACATTATTCCGAATGAAAAGAATGCGGATTATGTCATTAATTCGTTTTTACCATATGAATTGGGTGTCATTAAATCATATCTTTTGAACGTTGTTTCTTATGATTTCGACAAAGAACATGAAAAAGAATTGTATTATAAGATACGTCGGGAATTCGAAAATATTGTAGAGATTCCCTCCCGATTTGTTCCTTCGGATTCGGTATTCAGAGAATTTATCGGAAAAGAATCTTGATTTTAGCAAAAGAAGGTTTTAAAATGAAAATATTATTTAAAAATATTACCTTGATGTATGAAGACGGTTCTATACAACCGAATATGTACGTTGTTGTCAACGATAAAAAAATTGACTATATTGGAAAAAATCGCGTTGAAGGCTCCTATGACCGTGTGATTTCGGGAGAAAATAAACTTCTTTGTCCCGGCTTCTATAACTGTCATACTCATACACCGATGACACTGTTTCGTGGTTATGCGGAAAATTTGCCTCTTTCCAGATGGCTTCACGAGAAGATTTTTCCGGCTGAAGATAAATTGTATCCGGAAGCTGTTTCTGTCGCAAGTATGCTTTCTATTGCGGAAATGATGAAAAATGGAACGGTTTCTTTCTCCGATATGTATTTCTTCTGTGAAAATATTATTGAAGCAACCGTGGAATCCGGTATGAAAGCAAATATTTCCCGTTCCACCGTCGCATTTGATCCCAATATTACGGCACATACGGATGATCGTTTCAAGGAAGCAGTAAAACTTTACGAAAACTATCATAATATTGCTGATGGAAGAATAAAGATGGATATGTCCATACATGCTGAATATTCCACAGTTCCGTCAAGTTGTCGTTATATTTCTGATTTCGCATTGGAAAAAGGGCTTTCGATGCATATTCATCTCTCTGAAACCAAAGCAGAGCATGAAGCTTGTATTGAAAAATACGGCGTTACGCCGACAGAATTTTTTGAACAGAACGGTGTTTTCCGCGTTCCCGTCATTGCTGCGCATTGCGTTCATTTGACAGATAATGATATGCAGATTATGGCAAAAAACGGAGCAACCGCCGTGCATAATCCCGCAAGTAATCTCAAGCTTGGCTCTGGTATTGCAAGAGTAGAAGATATGCTTCATAAAAATATCAACGTAACGCTTGGTACTGACGGTGCCGCCTCCAACAATACCTTGGATGTTATGAAGGAAGCCTATCTTGCAGCTGTTTTGCAAAAAGGAAGCACGGGAAGAACGGACACTGTTCCGTCGGGAGCTTTCATAAAAATGCTTACGCAAAATGGCGCCAGAATGCAGGGAAGAGTGGATTGCGGAAAACTTGCTGTAGGTTCTCGCGCGGACCTTGTTATGTTGGATTTTGATATGATCCACGTTATGCCTGTATACGATTATTGCGACGCATTTCTGTATAGCGCGAACTCTTCCAACATCGTCATGACGATGGTTGACGGTCAGATTCTTTATGAAAACGGAGAATATAAGACCATCGATATTGAAAAATTAAAATATCAGTTCCGCCATATCACAGAAAATTATTTCAAATGATAAATATTATAAAAGCGTAGGTATCCAAATTTGCAAAAACAAAAATCCAAAAGTCCAAGATTATTATCGGGTGTTTTAATTTTAACTGCGTCCAATCTGACTGTAAAATTATTGGGACTGCTTTGTAAAGTGCCATTGCAGGATGTATTGGGTGACAAAGGTATGGGATATTTCAATATCGCATACAGTATTTTTACAACTTTATATTTGGTAGCGACAGCCGGTATGCCTGCCGCACTAACGATCATGATTTCCGGCACACCGAATAACTCTGTGCGTCGTAAGCAGGTCGAAAGAATATTCCGAGTAGCATTCAGTGTATTTTTCACAATGGGTCTTTTGGGTGCAACGGTCATGTTTGTATTCTCAAGACAACTTGCCGCTTTGGCAGGAAGCCCTGATGCCTATCTTTGTATCATGGCGATCGCCCCCACGTTATTTTTTATTTGCTTATCCAGCGCTATGCGAGGATATTTTCAAGGGCATAGAAACATGGTTCCGACCGCTATCAGTGAAATTACGGAAGCCATCAGTAAATTTGTTATTGGCATTGTTCTTGCATATTATGCTATTAACAGAGGGGAAAGCATCGAAGTGGCTGCGGCATACGCGATCATGGGTATCACGATTGGCGTTGGCACCGGAATGCTGTTTTTATTGGTTTCGAAGTTTTTACACGATCAGGACGCGAAGAGAGATTGCTCAACAATTGCTGTGATCGGAGAAACGGTAAGCTCCAAAACCTCCATTTTTAAACGTATGCTTTCTATTGCATTGCCGATTACAATGAGTTCGGTTGCTTTGAATCTGACAAGCATAATCGATGCCTTTTCCATTATCAATGCAATGAAAACGTTTACAACGACTGAATTGGCTGAAATTGCATACGGAAACTACAGTACGCTTGCAGTGACAATGGCACACTTGCCGTCAGCGTTTATTCAGCCGATTGCTTCTTCTTTGACTCCTACATTGACTGCTTCGTTGACCGCTATGCGTAACGCACCTACAGATGAGGAACGCACTGCAAAAAGAGCAAGTTCAATGAAAATCATGCATTCCTGCTTGAAGTTTTCTTCCATGATCTCCATTCCGTGCGCAATTGGTATGGCAGTATTGTCCGGTCCTATATTGTCCTTGCTTTTTAAGGATCCTGTTTCCGTGGCAAGCGCCGCTCCGTTGCTTTCCATCCTTGCAATTGGCGTATTCTTTACCTCGATGTTGACAATTTCAACTTCCATCCTGCAATCTTTCGGATTGCAGAGGAAGACCATGATTTCCATGTATAGCGGTGTTATGGTCAAATTGATTCTTAATCTGATTTTGGTATCGAACCCGTCTATCGGTATTTATGGCGCACCGATTGCTACGGTTTGCGGATACTTTGCTATGGCAGCAATCAATTTCTGCTTTGTGATTAAATACGTGGGCATTCAAGTCAGATTTTTCAAAACCTTTCTGAAAGCCTTTGCAGCTTCCTCGTTGGCCTCTGTTTTGACCATTACGGTTTACAAAGTAATTGAGGGATTCGGACGTCCGACAATTGCAACTCTTGTTTCGATTGCGGTTACGATCGTTGCGTACTTCATTTTGTTGTTCCTTGTAAATGCGTTTGAAAAAGGTGATATTATTCTTTTGCCGAAAGGACAGAAGATATATGCATTACTCAAGAAAATTAAGTTGATGAGATAAATAGTTTTTATCTGCAACTAAAAATCAAATAGAAATCGAATTGCGAATTTGGATTCGTCAAAATTGATTTCTATTTGATTTTTTTATTTTGTCAGAGATTGGTTGGACTTCGTCATATAAATAACTTCCCTTTATTATATAAAATATTAATTTTGTATAATTGGAAGTTTAGATATAAGAGGCGTTTTCTGACATATAGAAAACGCCTCTTTTTACGGTGGTAAAAACTTTTCTGATTTTTACCTTTTATTTGATGATAAATTCGAATCGACCATTTTTCGTTTTATCAACCGTTAACAAAATTCTGTACACGACATCAGTACTCCAGTTTTTTGAAATAGCTGGATCTTCAATTTGAATTTTTTCAACGAGAGCATTTAGCACATTTGCGTTATAGTGCAATTTTCTATGATCGTTCAATTGGATCGTTCCATTCTCTTCTACGACGGGTTGGTTCAACGTCATGAAATGGAACGTTATTTTTTTCTGCTCGTTCAGCTCGATGTCATCTGTGATTTTGATCTCGCCATTATTGAGCTCACCCGTTCGAATGTATTTAACCAAACCACTCTCTTTGGGATAAGCATTCTTTAACTCCATGGAAAGCCGATTGTTTTCGTCTTCGTAAAGAACATCCTCAGAATGATAGTCGAATCCGTTCATTTGGTCTACGTCATCGAAACTGGGAAGATTATGAAAACAGGAACGCATGGTCCAAATCTTATAGCGGTTTTCATTGAAGGTGTCTGCGCAATAGGTTCCGACGCCAACGTCTATGATCAACGGCGCGCCATTGTCATATGCGATAAAGTGTCCAACGTCGTTGTGGTTATGGCTTTCTCGGTTGTGGCCACCCTTCATAGCAAAAAACAGTCCGGAGGTATCTTTTTCGGACTCTCTTGCGGTCATGACCTGAATACCGCTGAACCAAACTTTTTTGGGGTATTTATGTTCAACTACGTCAAGCGAATTTTCTTCGTAAAGGTTTTTTAAGGAACGGTACAATGTGTACTGCATTTGTGTTGTCGAAAGTGGTTTCTGACAGTTCATTCCGAATCGCCAAAGGATATCAGAATGCGAACGTCTTCCAAATCGTGTGACCAGATTTTTATTGATATTTACACGGGGACCAGAATCAGCAAAATTAATATAATAGTTGGAATCAACATTGATACAGAATTTTGCGATATACTCTCCCATGCTTCTGATGAATGGATCATCAAAAACATCGGCATAGCCACCAGTGATATCATAGAGGATTTCAAGATAATCAAAATAAGACGCACCTGCCACTGTCCAATAATTAGGGCCTTCGTCACACCCGCCATCTTCATGATAGATTCTGGTGAAGTGATCAATGACTTCCATCGACTTTTCGGTAATGACTTTTCTCGTTTCCATATCCGGTTCAATAAGTGCGCAAGAAATGAGAACGTTTGATGAGATCCACGGGCACCAATTGTTGATATTTCTTCTGACGTAACCCATCCACCAATAATCGTTATAGTTTTTGTACGGCAGCAAGACTCTTCGACGCACCTCATAAAGAATACGATCTCTGATGATCGGTGTTACGCCATCCAATAAAGATTGACTGAGATAGCTGACCAAAGAAAGCATGGCGCCGGTTTCAGCAGCAAAAAGATCGACAACGTCTACTTCGTTTTTATATTGAAGCGGAAGCTTAGGAACATAATCGATTCTGATTTTTGTATGCGCAGGAATGACCCAAGAGCATTCATCCAAAATCAACCAAATGCCGTCAATCAACTTTTCAAGAAATCTGCCTTTTTGTTCAATATACTCTCCGAGACAAAGATACCACACCATGCGGCGTCTCTTGAAATATTCTCCTTCATAAATGGAGCGGTTTCCGTTTTTTTCATATCGCATATAAGAATGTGCCAGAATGGGCTCGTAGTCCATTTCGAGATATTCTTCTGCGATATTCAGAATAGACTCCTTTATCTCTTCCGTCAAGGTGAGGTTTTCTATATCAGCAAACAATCGAAAATCCTCAAGCGGCAAAACGTGTGCGGCAAAATCAGTTTTTTTGGTTTTGAAAATTTCAGGCATAATAAAATCCTCCATTTTAAAAAAAAGACAGATGAAAAAATCGTCTGTCTTTTTTGATTCCTTAATTTGCAGTATCCGAAAGCGCTCTTTCAAGCCATACAGTTCCAATATCAAAAGCGTCATAAAGGCCACTCTTATTTCCCTGCTTGATGATTTTCGGATTTTCACCTGTAGTCAAAACTTGCACCAGAATATTTTCGGGAACTTCAACATTGCCTACAGTTTTATTTGTGAGGATCAACATGGATAAATAACATTTATCCGACATATCTCCATAACAAATACGATTGTTTTCTCTGACGAGGGGCTTTCCTTTATACATTAAAAATTTTCCGTTGAGAGTTGTTTTTTCGCTCATAATTTTTACTCCTTTCCCAAGATTATCTTAACAATAATATTATAATATAATATGGATTTATTGTCAAGAAAAAGATGAGGTTGTTTTTTTATTTGGTTTTTTCCTTAAAGATGATATCGCTGTATCTGTAGTAGCCGAGGACTTCCCTTGCGTACTTTGCGATATACTCTTCTTTTGGCAATAGCAATTCGCGCTCCATATCTGCAATGGAGGTTTTATACGTGTCAACGATTTCCGCCAATTCGTTTCGTTCGTTTTGCAATTTGTTCAATTGAATTCTCAAAGAAATCAAATAGATTATAATGCAAAGCAATACGGCAAGAAAAATGAATTTGGCTAACAATTTTGATTTCTTCTTCAAATCCAGACATCCTTTCGCGAGTTAATCATTTTTTGTTTCATCTTTTCTTTTTGGATATAGCATATAGAGAAAATTTCTTATTTGTTTTGAAATAAAGAACAAAGGTATCAATAAAACGCAGGCGGTAGCATAAATTGTTTTTCTTATCAAATATAGTATTTTTGTTGAGAAAAAGATAATAATTTTCCCAAAAGTTTTTTGATAAGCAAAAAAGCCAATCACAGAAATCACTAAACAATAAATTCGGATCTCTCCGTTATTGATATGATAGGTAGCTAAAATTTCGGTAGCGGCAACAATCAAAAAGAATACGATATCTTCCATAAATACGATCCAATTTTCCGTGATGTCAACTTTTTTTACAAGAACGGATAGGTTTGGAAAAAAACGCGTTTTGATTGCTTGGATGACCTTAAACGACTGATCATTTCTTGCAATTCGCAATAAACGAAAAATATCATAAACTATGCCGAGAAATATTCCGGGAATCAGAAATTCAAGAATGATGATCCAAGAATCATAGAAAAACGCAATCATTTCGTCATCCTTGAAAAGAGTCCGTTCTTCTTCTTGTTTTCTTTGTCATTATAGATCATTGCGCAGATAATTCCTTCAACAGTCATATTTCCCGACGCAATATCCAACGTTGTAATATGAAGATCAGTTCCTTCAATCAACAAATTTCCGTGTTCGGTAATAAGATAGATATTCAGTTCGTCAAAACTGATAACGTCTTTGATTCCGCAAAGATGCAGAATCTTTCTTTGATAAAGTGTAAGAGTTGCTTGGTTTGTTTCCATACGATAATTCACCCTTTCGCAAATAAAAATAGCACAGTACTTTATATGCGAAAGGGCGACAAAATATGCTCTTAAGAAATTACTTCGTAAAGTTCGGAAGCGTCATTTTTCAAAGTGTGTTCTTTAATATCCTTCACTTTGATTTTTATAACACGCTCACCGAATGCAACCTCGATAACGTCTCCAACTTTAACGTTATAAGAAGCTTTGGCGTCCTTGCCGTTTACCTTTACGTGCTCGGAGTCACAAGCATTGTTGGCAACGGTTCTTCGCTTAATAATTCTGGAAACCTTTAAAAATTTGTCTAAGCGCATAAAAATTCCTTTCATCATAAAATACGATACCGATAAATCGATTTCATATTTTATGCGATTTTACTGATTGATGGCGTCTTTGAGTGTTTTGCTTGCAGAGAAAGACAAGGATTTCGATTCAGGAATGACGATGGGTTCCTGTGTTTTGGGATTTCTTCCGGGTCTCTCTGCTTTGGTTTTTACTTCAAAAGAACCAAGTCCTGCGATCTGTACTTTTTCTCCGTTTGTAAGTGTTTCCGTTACGACATCAACGAAAGCAACCATAGCAGCTTCAATATCTTTCTTTTTAAGTCCGGTTTTATCAACGATTTCATCAATCAATTGTGCTTTGTTCATATACAAAATTCCTTCCTGTATGCTTCAAAAAATTCATTTATCGAGTTCTAATAGTATAACACGATTTTTATGATATTTCAATACTTTTTACAAATTTTTTTCTATTTTGCATTGATTATTTATGCATCATTTGGATTTTTAAAACAACCTTAATTGATTCGTTTCGGACAAGCCGTCCAAAACGCCACCGTTTTCAAGAATTTCAATTACTGCTTTTGAAATGCCGGTACGCTGCTTGAGATCTTCAATCGAAAAATATTCTCCATCAGCGCGAGCTTCCTGCAATTTCAATGCGGCGGCTTCGCCCAGTCCGGGCAAACTTCCGAATGGCAATCGGATGCCATTGCTTTCCGGCAAAAACATTCTGGCGTCAGATTTGTACAGGTCGACCGGCAAAAAACGATATCCGCGTCCGAGACACTCCAACGCAATTTGCATAGCGGCAACGGTGGCATCGTCCTTTTGCGTACGATCCTTTTTGTCCTTTGCTTTTATTTCTGCGATCAGTTTAACAACTTGAGATTTTCCTTTGGCAGCAACAGAGCCGTCAAACCCATCAGGAGCTGCGCTGAAATACGCGCAATAAAATACGATCGGCTGATGCACCTTGAACCATCCGAGTCGGATCGCACTCATAACATAAGCCGCAGCGTGTGCTTTTGGGAACATATATCGTATTTTTGCCAAGCTATCAATATACCATTCATCTACATTCTTCTCGCGCATGGCTGTCAACATATTATCCGGAATGGGTTTTCCAGCTTTGTTTTTACGGACAAACTCCATGATTTTAAAAGAAGTACTGTCGTCCAATCCATATCGGATCAGCGCAAGCATAATACTATCACGTGTTCCAACAACCTTTGAAATGTCGCAAACACCGTTTTTGATCAGATCCTGTGCATTGCCAAGCCAAAGTCCTGTTCCGTGTGTCAGACCTGAAATCTGCAGAAGGTCGTTGAAGTTTTTCGGAAATGCTTCGATAACAACGGGCATAACGAAAGCAGTTCCAAACTCGGGAAGACCGAGAGTACCGATTTTGCAGCCTCCAATTTCTTCCGGAGTGGCTCCAAGCGTTTTCGTGGAACGGAAAAGCTCATACACTTCTTGATCATTCATCGGAAGGTCCATGACATTCAAACCGGAAAAACGTTCGAGATATTTGTATTTCGTCGGAATATCGTGTCCAAGCTCGTCCAGTTTCAAAAGCGTATCGTGCAGATATTCAAACGTGAAATGTGTGGTAACGATACTGGAATTGGGGTCGTCTGCAGGGTGTTGAACGGGACAAAAATCATAGATGTCATATTCCTTCGGTACAACGACGATGCCACCGGGATGTTGTCCGGTCGTTCGTTTTACACCGATGCATTTTTTCGTTAAACGAATAATTTCCGCTTTGCTGACCGAAAGATTTCGCTCTTCTGCATATTTGGATGCATAGCCAAATGCGGTCTTGTCTGCAACACCGCCGATAGTTCCGGCACGGAACACGTTTTCTGCGCCAAAAAGTTCTTCCGTATATTTATGTACTTTACCCTGTACTTCGCCCGAGAAATTCAAGTCAATATCGGGAGATTTATCACCGTAAAATCCAAGAAACGTTTCGAACGGAATATCGTGGCCATCTCCTCGCAATGCAGTTCCGCAACAAGGACATTTTGCGTCAGGGAGGTCGAATCCTGACCCGTAAGAACCATCCAGAATAAACTGTGAATATTGGCAAGAGGGACAGAAATAATGAGGAGGCAAAGGATTTACTTCTGAAATACCCGCCATAGAAGCGACAAACGAAGATCCAACCGATCCTCTGGAGCCTACGAGATATCCTTGCTGTTCGCTATACCAAACAAGCTTTTGTGCAATCATATAAAGTACGGCAAAACCGTTTTTGATAATGGAAGTCAATTCTTTATCCAAACGTTTTTCGACGATCGGAGGCAAGGGGCAACCATAGAGCGATTCGGCTCTTTCATAACAAATACGGCGAAGATCTTCTTCGGCACCCTCCATTTTCGGCGTAAACGTTCCGTCTGGGAATGGTCTGATTCCGGATTCCGTCATATCGGCAATCAGATTGGTGTTTGTTACAACGACTTCGTAAGCTTTTTCGGGGCCAAGATAAGAGAATTCTTCCAGCATTTCTTCGGTCGTTCTCATATAAAGCCCGATATCACGGTCGGCATCGTCGAATTTCATTCCTGCCAACAAAATCTTTCGATAGATTTCATCCGTTTTATCTAAAAAGTGGGCGTCGCAAGTAGCAACAACGGGTTTGCCAAGCTCATCGCCGAGACGGATGATAGTTTGATTAAGCTTTTTTAATTCCTCCTCTCCGGAAACGGTTTTATTGGCGATCATAAAGCCATTATTGGAGAGAGGTTGTATTTCCAGATAGTCATAAAAGTCTGCAATGGAGAGAAGCTCGTCCCATGGTTTATTTTCGAGAACGGCACGATAAAGCTCACCTGCTTCACAAGCAGATCCCAAAATCAATCCTTCACGATGCGCTTCCAATACTGTTTTTGGGATACGGGGACGTTTTTTGTAGTATTGAAGATAGCTATAGGATATCAATTTATACAGATTTTTTAGTCCTTCCGGATTTTTTACGAGAATGATCAGATGATATGGATTTAATTTCAATGGGTCCGTTCTGTCTGCCATGGCGCCGGACATTTCCGCCGGTGTGGATACGCCGTCATCCTCAAGCTTTTCTACCATTCTGTAAAAGATTTTCGCGCACATTTCTGCGTCGTCGGAAGCTCGGTGGTGGTTAAAGTTACCGAGTCCAAAATATTCAGCGATCGTATCCAATTTATGCTTTTTTAAATCGGGGTTTACAAATCTAGACATTGAAACCGTGTCCATGTATGCATTATTAAAGGTCAGGCCATGATCCTGAGCGGCTTTTCGGATAAAACTGATATCAAAAGACGCATTGTGGGCAATTAACATTCGATTTCCGATGAAATCCAAAAATTTCTGGACGGCGTCTTTGGTTTTGGGCGCGCCTTTTACCATTTCGTCCGTGATGCCGGTCAATTTTACGATTTCGTCAGGAATAGGCATTTCCGGATCGACAAAGGTGTTGAACACGGAAAGAACCTCGTCATTTTTAACCAAAACGGCGCCAATTTCTGTGATTTTAGAAGTGAGCGGTGACAAGCCCGTGGTTTCAATATCAAAAACAATAAATTCGTCCTTGAACGTGGTTTGACTATCACCGTAAATGGCTTTTTCCTCATCATTTACGAAATATGCCTCCATGCCATAGATGACCTTCATGCCTGTTTTTGCGGCGGCTTTCATTGCTTCCTGATAACCTTGAACATTTCCATGGTCAGTAATGGCAATGGCTTTGTGTCCCCATCTGTGAGCGGTTTTGACGGCAACATCAGGAGGAATAATTGCATCCATTTGCGACATATTGGTATGAAGATGCAATTCCACACGTTTTTCCGGCGCGTGATCCATACGGTCGATTTTTTTAATCTGCATAATAGACTGCGGGTCCATCACGAGTTCACCGTCGATTTCGTCGAAATGCAATGCGCCTTTAACTGCAACAATCATACCGTCAGAAAGCTCTTGGTATTTCGGCAGATCCTCATCAGTAACGCCGAGACGAACCATGATCGTTGCTTCATAGTCGGTTAAACAAAATTCAACTTTGTATTTCCCTTTCGTTTTTCGCTCTGCGATCTCTTTTCCAAGAATCTCACCTAAAGCAACTACGGAAGATTGAGGTCTTGTCATATAGAAGATAGGTGACGGTGTAATTTCAAACGGATCTCCAATCAGCGGCAATGCGCCATCGATATCGAATACACTGTTTCCTATATGTAAATAGCCGGAATCATCGGTAGATACAATTGCGGCGTTCGGGTAAATACTGGAGCGTTTTTCCGTGCGTACCGCCGCAGCGATCGGAGCTTCTGCCGGATTGGCTTTGCCGGCATTGGCGGTCGTGGACGAGGATTTTGCGCGCATCTTTCTCAATTCGCTTTGCATCCATTCGTTGCGGTTGGATACATAACCCTCCGTCTGACAAAAATCGATCTCATATTTCAAACCAAATTCACGAAAAATAATATCAGAAATCTTTTTTCCTATATTATTATATTCGATAAAATGGATGCCTCCAATTCCGAAAGGAATTTCTATTGTAATCTGATTTCCGTTAAATTTCGTCTTATATTCCTGCAGAAAGCTTTTGGATATAATATTTGTGCGATATGCTTCAAACATGATTTCCGAAAAGTATTCTTCAGAAAAAAGCTCGGCGGGATATTTCGGCAATAATCGAACGGAGCGAAGCGCGTACGCCTTTTCGATTTCAGCTTCCAGTTTATAAAGTCTGGATTTTGTCATCAATGAAGAATATGAAAAATCCACTTCCAAAATACGTGCGTTTTTATCAACACGCATATTGCCGAAAAGAACGGCGCTTTCTAAAAATTTTCTGTTTTCACCGTCGGGTAGATAACGGGAAAAAATTTGCATTAAATTTTTTTGACTTTTGGGCATTTTTATAATTTCCTTTCCGGAAAAGCACTTCCCTTCCCTGCTACTCATGCGCGAAAAAGCTAAGATGGGTATTGGAAATAAGTGCTTTTAAACAAAAACAAGCGCCTTTTGTAAAAAGGGCGCAAGAACCCTATCCATTGCGCGAAAGGTAATTTTCGCACAATGGATAGAAAGAAGTATCTGTTGACAAAAATATCAAAGAAGATTTCCCGATTTTTTTATTTCCAGAAGAAGCTCGTCGAGCAATTGATTTTCTGGTACACGGCGCAAAATTTTTCCGTGAGAGAATAAAATTCCTTCGCCTTTTCCGCCTGCGATTCCGATGTCGGCTTCTGCGGCTTCACCGGGGCCGTTTACAATACAACCCATAACGGCAACGGTCATCTTTTTGCTGACGCGGATACCGCTCAATCTCTTTTCGAGTTCTTCGCATATATGAATCAGATCAATTTTCGTTCTTCCGCAGGTTGGACAAGAAACGATATTGATGAAGTTTTCGTCAGAGCAACCGCAGGCTCTTAAAATGGAGCGGCCTGCTTCGATTTCCTTCACGGGAGAATCCGTCAAAGAAACGCGAATGGTGTCACCAATGCCTTCGCAAAGCAAGGTGCCTATCCCGATTGCAGATTTCAAGGTTCCGGATAACCCTCTGCCAGCCTCGGTAACACCGATATGGAGCGGATAGGGGCATTGCGCGGCAACGATTCTATTGGCTTCGATCATATTGCGCACGTCGCTGGATTTGATAGAGATGGCAATATCTTCAAATCCAAATTTTTCAAGTAGCCCTGCATGATACATTGCGCTCTCGGCAAGTGCCGCAGGAACGGGAGAACCGTATTTTTCAAGGATGTGTTTTTCAAGAGAGCCGCTATTGACACCGATACGGATCGGAATACCGCGATCCTTACATTTATCTGCGACAGCCTTGATTTTTTCATCTGAGCCGATGTTGCCCGGATTAATTCTGATTTTGTCAATTCCTGCTTCAGCAGCTGCAAGAGCGACCTTATAATTGAAGTGAATGTCTCCGACAAGCGGAATTTTCAAATCACTTTTTTTCAGTTTGGCGACGGTTTCACAAGCTTCGATGTCGGGAAGAGTTAAGCGTACGATATCGCAACCTGCTTCTTCTAACTCTTTCATTTGTCGATAGGTAGCGTCAAAGTCGTGTGAATCCGTATTTGTCATGGATTGTACGGCAATGGGAGAGTTCCCACCAATCGTAACGTCTCCGATATGAAGCACTCGTGATTGTCTACGTTCGTTATAGTTCGTCATATTAACCTCTTATTATAGAATCAATGTAAAAATGTCTTTGAAGGTTATGATCAACATTAAAAAGAGGAGCAAAACCATTCCGACAAAATGAACGTAACTTTCTATTTTCGGATTTACGGGTCTTCTCGTAATTCCCTCAAAAACAAGAAATACGAGACGTCCGCCATCCAATGCGGGAATAGGAAGCAAATTCATGCAACCGAGGTTCATTGCCAAGATAACGAAAAGTGTAAAGAGATAGGACGCATTTTTGGTCTGCACCGCTGTTTCTGCTGCGTCTGTAATAACAGTGGTAATTCCTACGGGGCCAGACATTTGTTGAATACCAAGTTTTCCTGTGGCAAGGTCATATAAAGAATCAAAAACCATACGAACAGTATAGATAGACTGGAAAAACGTCGTTTTCAAAACAGTGCCTATATTTTTTTCATCAGCATAAACGCTGAAATCACGTTGTCCGAAGGCGATTCCTTGATCTACAATGGTGGGAAAAGTCACATCGGAAAGATATACGGTCTCACCATCACGGATAACGGTAATATCGATAGGCTTTGTGCAGTATCGGGAGATCTTATAGGCAAGATCATAGAAAACATAAACTTTTTTGCCGTCAATTTCAACGATCTCGTCATCGGGCAACAGGCCTTCCTTTGTTTCTGTCTGAACAGAAGTTGCACCTTCGGGAAAGCTCTTTACAGTTGTAGAGCCAATTGCGCCGGAAAAAGATACGATCATAAGCATGACGATCAAACCGAAAACAAGGTTGAATACAGAACCTGCAGCGGTAACGATAATTCTTTGCCAAACGGGTTTCTTTCTCAAGGAGCCTTCGTCCTCAGAGTCCTCGTCTTCACCCGCCATGCTGACATAGCCGCCGATGGGGAGCGCGCGCAAGGAATAAGCGGTATTATTTTTCTTTGATTTCCAAGAAATCAGCTTCGGACCCATGCCGATAGCGAATTCGTATATCGTAACGTGAAAAAGACGAGCTGTCAAAAA
>JAZRLQ010000200.1:0-41965 GCA_045646925.1 Eubacteriales bacterium | reverse complement strand
AAAAAAACCAAGTCTAAGACTTGGTTTTTTTGTTTTGGTGCCGGTGGCGGGGGTCGAACCCGCACCCTGTCGCCAGGACTGGATTTTGAGTCCAGCACGTCTGCCTATTCCATCACACCGGCGGAACATTTACTATTATAACATATGTTTTTGAAATTGCAATACGTAAATGAAAAAAAGGTTGACTTTTTTCAAATTTTTTGTTATGATAAAAATAAAAAGAGAAAGCGAAGGATGGAAATATATGGAGCATAAAAATCAGTATGATACGTTATTTTTCAAAATAGAAGAATTGCTTTTCGAAAAGGAGCGCGTGGTGATCGCGATCGACGGTGGCGCGGCTACGGGAAAGACAACGCTTTCCGAGCGCTTGGCGGCGCGCTACGGCGGGGAAGTGATCCATATGGACGACTTTTTTCTGCGACCCGAGCAGAGAACGTCCGCGCGTTTTGCCGAAGCGGGCGGCAATTTTGACAGAGAGCGCTTTCTGGAAGAGGTCGTGCCTTGTATCAGAAAAAGAGAAGCCTTTTCTTATCGGATCTTCGATTGCTCTCAAATGCGCTTGAACGGAAGCGCGGAGATATCGGACGCTCAGCTTGTGATCGTGGAGGGCTCGTACAGTCATCACCCCGCGATCGCGGACGCTTTCGATCTTCGCGTATTTCTCCGCGTGGACGAAGAAGAACGGAAGCGGAGAATCGTCGCGCGCAACGGCAAGCGTAGCGAGATGTTTTTTACCCGTTGGATCCCGTTGGAAAACCGTTATTTTGAGGAGTTTGAGATTGAGCAAAAGGCAGATATTGTCATCTGCGGATAAAGACGGAATTTCAGGAAAATATATTGCATTGTATTCCCGTATGCGATTATGGTATGATAAAGATGCAAAGGAACGAGTTTGAAAAAGAAGCATGAAATGCAAAAAAATGAAGGAGGTTACAAGATTCATTTTTCAGACTCCGTTTCTCATATCAAACAGAAAGGAATTTATGCAAATGTTAAAGAAACTCAGAATGTTACTTGTTTCGGTCGGTATTTTCGTTTTGATATGCTCGTTCGATGTTTCGGCGGCATATCCGAGCATCCCCGTTTCCGTGGGAGATCGAAAAATAAACGGATATCTGATCGAAGAAAAAACGATGATTCCGCTTTTGGAGTTCTGTAAGATCATGGATGGCGCAAGCAGTGTGGTATCCTTCGATGGCGGTGTGCTTACTATTCGCACGAGAGGAATCTCCGTTTCTGCAAAAGAGGGCGATTTCTACATAGAAGCCAACGGCAGATGCTTTTATACCGACGTGTCCTGTCGCTTGATCGACGGCGTGTTGTACGTTCCGATCCGCGCGGCAGCGAGAGCCTTTGATGCAAAGGTCGCTTGGAGCGACGCGACGAGAAGCGTTGCGATCACGGATAACGGCGGCGTATGCGCGGCGGCGGACGAGGTCTATTGGGACGGCTCTGTGCTGTGGCTTTCCCGTATCATCTACGCGGAGAGCAGAGGAGAGCCTCTTCTCGGCAAGATCGCGGTCGGCAACGTCGTTATGAACCGCGTGGAAAGCTATCAATTCCCGGGCACCATTTACGGCGTTATTTTCGACAGAAAATACGGCATTCAGTTCACACCCGTTGCAACGGGTGCGATCTACAACAACGCCAACGCGGAATGCATCCGCGCGGCGAAGATGGTTCTGGAGGGGACGAGCGTGAACGACGGCGTTCTGTACTTTGTGAACCCGAGGATCGCAACCAACTCGTGGGTGCAGAAAAACAGAACCTTCGCGTTTGCGATCGGAAATCATTACTTCTACTATTAACGCATTAACAAATCCCCTCTCACTCGGTCTTTTGGACGGAGCGGGAGGGGATTACAACATTATTAAACAAAACACGATTACATATTACATTAGAAAAGCTTCTTTATCAAACTTTAGAAAATTGAAAAGCATGGAAAAAATAAAAACCTTCCCAAACATTGCTTGGGAAGGTTTATGGCGCGCCTGGGGGGATTCGAACCCTCGACCTACCGGTTCGTAGCCGGGCACTCTATCCGCTGAGCTACAAGCGCATTCCATATTTTGTAGTCGTTCGCTCGACTGCCTTAACATTCTAACACATGGCTTTCGATTTGTCAATACCTTTTTTGAAAATTTTTGAAAAAATTTGAAAAATATTTTTGGCGCTTTCCCTTGTAAAAATATCCCGCCTTTGTTATAATAAAATAGATAAATTCTTATGCCGAAAAGGAGGTTTTTTATATGGCAAAGAGACGCAGTAAGAAAAAGCAACAAGAAAAGATGATCCGTTCGTTCGTGACGCTGGCGTTGGTTATCATCATCGGATTGTTTTCGATGATCTTCCAGCCGTGGCAGTATCTGAATAACGACAAGGGATCGGTCGGCGGCAGAACGGAAGTCGGTGTAGACGATCTTCAGGTGCATTATATTGACGTTGGTCAGGCGGACTGTATTCTCATCCGCGTTCCGACGGATGACGGCGTGAAGAATATGCTCATCGACGCGGGCACTTCAGAGGGCTACAAGCAACAGGTCATCCTCGATTATCTGGATGGTCAGGGGATCGAAACGCTCGATTATATGATCGTCACGCACCCTCACGCCGATCACAACGCGGCGGCGCTGAAGGTTCTCAAGACCTACAACGTGAACAATCTGATCCTTCCCGAATGCGAAACCACGCAGAAAACGTGGCTCAATATGCTTGAATGGTTGGACGAAAACGATAAGGAGTATATTCCGAGCGAAGTCGGAAATACTTATCAAATAGGCGATGCCTCTTTTGAGATCCTTGGACCCGTAGATACCTCCAACGTAAAGGACCCCAACGACTTCAGCGTCGTGATCCGTTTGGACTACGGCGAAAATTCGTTCCTCTTTACAGGTGACGCGGAAGAAGCGAGCGAGGAAGCAATGCTTGGCGCAAGCGCTGCCTCCAAATTCCAGTGCGACGTTTTGAAGGTCGGCCATCACGGATCGGATTCCTCCACAAGCGAAGCCTTTCTGAAGGCGGCGAACCCTTCTCTTGCGGTCATCATGTGCGGAGAAGGCAACGAATACGGACATCCGAAGTCCAGCATTCTCGAAAGACTTGAAACTGCAAACGTTGAGATTCTCCGTACGGATCTGGAAGGCACGATCGTCATTTGTTCCGACAAGCAAGAGGTTTATCGTCTGACTAAATAAAAAGGCGGCGCATTCGATTGCAACGGTACCGAAAATGGATATCCGCTTTTTTGATTTTCGCGTTTCTCTTATCCGCGCCCTTGAAAACGGCGGCAGCAGAGGACGATCCCGTCGATCGCATGACGTTTTTCGGTGATTCCACAACGGCGCATCTGGCGCTTCGCGGCGGAATTCCGTGGGAGCGCGTGTGGTCGGGTATCGGAAGCACTGTTCTTTTCGAAACGGTCAATTCCGTAAAATGCGTGCATTTGCGCAGAGAAGATCGGGATCTGACGCTCCCCGACGCCGTCGCTCTCAAAAAGCCGGAGATCCTCGTGATCACGGTTGGCGTTTCCGGCGGCGCAGGCAGACTTTCCCGCGAGGCTTTCACGGACGTTTATCGGACGCTCTTGCTCTCCGTGCAAAAGGCAAGTCCCGAAACGAAGATCCTCGTGCAATCTCTGCTTCCTCTGTCCGATCGGTCCGTCAAGCACTATAAGCGCTTGACGAAGGAGTCGGTCATAGAGGCGAACGATTGGCTGAAGGCGCTTTGCGAAGAAATGCAGATCCACTACGTCGACACGCACAGTCTGCTGATCGATCCGGAGACGGGATATCTGAAACCCGAATATCAGAACGACGAATATATGCATTTGACAGCGGCGGCATACGAGGTCATCCTCGGAAATCTTCGCTCATATGCGAAAAAGATCGGCTATTGAAACGATTTGCAGGTGCTTTTCCAACTGTTGGGAAAGCGCCTGCTTGTTCGTATCGGGTCGATTTTGGAGGAAAATATCAAAAGAAAAGCCGAAAACAGTTTTTTATTTAGTAAAACTTGGTGAAAAACTTGACAAAAGGAAGATTTTTTTATATAATCAAATTGTAAAGTTCTCGAATGCTGAAAAACAAATCGGAAAGAAGGATTAGCTGTGAAAAAAAGTCAACCCACTCACAAGGTTTATGAGTTTGACACGTTCTACGATGGCGTTGTCAAACAGGCGCAACGCTACGGCGACAAGGACAGATACGTTTACAAACGCAAGAAACAGGAGTATCATTTCACATTCAATGATATGCTGGATCACGTAAACTATCTCGGCTCCGCGATGAACGTCCTCGGTGTTGCAGGAAAATTTGCAGGTGTTACGGGTGATACTCACCCCGACTACGTTGCGACCTACATTGCGACGACCTCCTGCGGCGGTGTTATTGTTCCTTTGGATAAAGAAATTTCCGCGGAACAGTTCACAAATTTCGTCAATCTTTGCGAATTGGAGCTTCTCGTTTATACGGCTTCCATGCACAAGAAGATGCTTCCCTTGTACGACAAGATGCCGACGGTAAAATATATCGTTTGCATTGACTTTGACGGTGAAAAGCCCGAAGATCCCCGCTTCATGACTCTTGCGGAAATGCTTGAGATCGGTAAAAAGGCGTACGACGAGGGTGACCGTACCGTCCAGAATCATGTCGTAGACAAGGATGCGGTCTGCACGATCCTCTTCACGTCCGGCACGACCGGCACGAGCAAGGGCGTTATGCTTTCTCAGAGAAATCTGACGACGAGCGCATACGACTGCTGCGCGATCATCGATGCTACGGCTGACGATTCTCTCGTTTCCGTTCTTCCGATCCATCACGCGTATGAGTTCACGATCAGCCAACTCGCAGCTCCGAACATCGGTATTTCCATGTTCATCAACGATTCTATCAAGAATACGCTCCGCAACTTCGCAAACTTCAAGCCCACGGGCTTGATCCTGGTTCCGCTTTACGTCGAAACCATGCAGAAGAAGATCTGGGCGGAAATTGAAAAGAAGGGCAAGACCAAGCTCGTCAAAACGATGATCCCGATCGCGTTGAAGCTTCCCAGAAGCATTCGACGCAAGATCTTCAAGGACATCATCGATGCGTTCGGCGGCAATCTGAAGTTCATCGTATGCGGTGGCGCACCGCTTCGTACGGAGCTGATCCGTGAATTTGATGCTTTCGGCATTAAGATTTGCGAGGGTTACGGTATCACGGAGTGCTCTCCCTTGATCTCCTGTAATCCCTTCAACAAACGCAAACCCCACTCTGCAGGTCTTGTCGTTAACCATATGCAAGCGCGCATCGACAAGGAATCTCCCGAAGATGAAACCGGCGAGATCACCGTACACGGCGATGCCGTCATGCTCGGTTATTATAAGAACCCCGAAGCAACCGCAGCCGTTATGACGGAGGACGGTTGGTTCAAAACGGGTGACATCGGTTATATGGATAAGGAAGACTATATCTATATCACCGGCAGAAAGAAAAACGTCATTATCGCAAGCAACGGTAAGAACGTTTTCCCCGAAGAGCTTGAAGAGCACCTCGGCGTATCCGAATTGATCAGCGAGGTCGTCGTTGTCGGCAGAAAGGGCGAAGAACCCGGCGAGGTTGTGATCACAGCGCTCGTATTCCCCGATTACGACAAATTTGAAGGAAAGACCAAGGAAGAAATCCAGGCGGCTATCGAAGCTGAGGTTGACACGGTCAACAAGAAGCTTCCAACCTTCAAACACATCAAGTGCGTGGAAATTCGCGAAACGGAATTCGAAAAGAATACCTCGAGAAAGATCATGCGCTACAAAATCAAATAAATACAATTTAAATGCCGCTTATGCGACAAGACAGGAGAGTTTATTATGTCTATCATGGAACAAATCACTGAAATTCTTGTAGAAACCTTTAGCCTTGAAGCTGACGAAGTTACTGCTGACGCAAGATTGGAAGCAGACCTCGGTATCAACTCCTTGGAACTTGCAGAGCTCGCTCTTCGTTGCGACGAAGAATTCGGCGTTGAAATCGACGACGAAGACATTCACCGTTTGATTACCGTTGGTGACGTTGCAAATTACATCGAAGAAAAAACAGCATAAGTAAATTTTCGCGTGAAATTCGTTCAAAGACTGTTTTTTTGAACGGATTTCACGCTTTTGTTTTATACTGCGGCGTTTTTCGCGCGCGGCAATGGGCGAAAGACGTCAAAAAGAAGCTTTTCTCTTTTTGAAAGCTTCTTACCCTAATGAAAGGCAGGATTATATCAATGAATATTTGCGGAAAAAGAATGTATGAGCTTCTTGAAAAACTGAATTTTGAACGCCTCTCCACCTTCGACGGAGAACGCAAGGCTGCGGAAATTCTCGTGAAGGAAATCGAAGAGATCGGTCTTACTCCCGTGATCGAAACGTTCAAAGCGCCGAGATATACCATCAAAACGGCGAAGCTGGAAGTAACAGCACCTTTTTACAAGGAATATGAGGTCAGCGGCTACGGTTTTTCCGGCAACGCTGCGGCAGACGGTATTGAAGCGGATTTCGTATGTCTGGAAGCGTTTGAGCCGATCGATCTCGTCGACGTGAAGGGAAAGATCGTTTTCGTTCCGAACGGCTTGCGTCCGAACGATTTCAAGATCTTGATCGAAGCGGGTGTGCTTGGCGCGATCACTCCCTCCGGTAACTTCCGCGACACAGCGGAAACTGCGGATCTCGATCGCAGAATGCTTCGTCCCATGCATATCGAGTATGGCAAGATCCCCACGGTCAGCATACGCATGAAGGAAGCGATGGAAATGGTGGCTTCCAAGCCTCAGAAGGTGAAGCTGACGCTCGCACAGGACGAGGGCGAAGCCGATTCCCAGAACGTCATGGTTGAGATTCCCGGAACGGAATATCCCGACGAGGTCATCGTGTACACCGCGCATTACGATACCGTTGTTTTCAGCCACGGTATGTTTGATAATGCGACCGGTACGGCGACTATTCTCGAGATCCTCCGTTACTACAAGGAAAATCCGCCCAAGAGAACCCTGCGCTTCATTTGGTGCGGTTCTGAGGAAAGAGGTCTTCTCGGCAGTAAGTATTACGTTTCCGCGCACGAGGCAGAGCTTGAAAAGATCCGCCTTTGCATAAACGTTGATATGACGGGCCCGATCTTCGGTCGCGACTACGCGCTGGTCACCGCGGAAGAATCTCTTTGCAGTGTGATCTCCTTCCTTTATAAAGAGCTTGGCCATCCGATGACTGTCATGCAGGAGATCTGCTCCTCCGACTCCATTCCGTTCGCGGACAAGGGTATCCCCAGCGTAAACTTCCTGCGCAGAGCCGCAAACAATTCCAGCCAGATCCACTGCCGTTACGACGTCATTGATATCATTTCCGCCGACGCGCTCGAAAGAACCGCAAAATTCATCGTTGCCTTCTCTAACCGTGTAATCGAATCGAAATTCTTCCCGATCGATAAGAAGATGCCCGATCTCATGGTGGAAAAGATCGATAAATATCTGCGCAAAAAGAAATAAAAGCAAATAAAAAAACCGCCGAGCGTCTGCAATATTAGCGGTAAAATGAAATTAGCCACCACATTTTTTGTGGTGGCTTTTTGATATGCAGGAAACAAAGAGTAGTCAATGAAAGAACCCCTCTAAATTAATTGCGTGTCTAATCATGTTTGTTGCGATTTTCGAGGCTGGATTATTCATCAAATCTATAACCATTCTTGTCTCTTCTTTCGCTGTTTCTTCACAATAAAATTCGATTGGAACATTATTTTCATCCAACAGGTCATGCACCTTGTGGTCTTTAAAATGTAATAATCCTCTTTGATGACACTCATCAAGATAAAAAGAAAAATTAATGCCAAAGGATACGGGTTGGCAAAGGTAAACGCCTGCTCTTCCGTTGTAGTCTCCTTGCACCTTAATGATTCCGATATCGTGATTTCCCTTGGGGGCTTTGCGTAAAAGCAACCAAATTGCCGTAAGAGCGGTGGCATTTAGGACGTCTTCAATATTTTTCGGGACAACCGATAGTTTTTCGGTTATTGCGAGAAGGCGTCCTTCATATACGGCATCAAGGACAACAAAGCCATAATATCCGTCATCAGCCTCATAATATGATACAGTCCCCTTAGGCAATCGCTTTAGCCTATTGCAAGCTGATATTTTGCGCTTTCTCGGAGCTTTGGGCGATGTTTGCAATAATGCTTGAAAGCATAAAAGTTTTTTGGATCGTTCATTTATGTCTTGTTCGGAAAAGCCAAGCGATTGATAGTATGTTATATTTTCTCGGTTGTCAATTATTTGGTTTACTCTCAAGAAAACGCTCTCCGAACGGAAGCCTAAAGACCATCCTGCTTTTGCTATTGCAAAAAATGCATTGTGCGGTATTGCCTCCTTTTGATACTTTTGGAGCATTTGTTGCGTTATTTCAGCCGGTTCGAGTCCAATATCATATAGATCCATATATTCGTTATATATTTCGCAAAATTCATCAGATTGGTTTAAGTCCATTCCCCAAAATGCCATAATACCCTCCAATTTTCAGATACATCAAGCGTGCTTTCAATTCATTATATCATAAATCTGTCAAAAAGTAAATAGATAGGTTTAGAAGCATTTACATAGTTTCCCGACGCTTGCATCTGGGGCAAGCATAGCGCGTTGCAGCCCACGCACCATCGGGCAGAAGCCCGAACCCACTATCCGCAGAGGAACGGCACGCAAAAGCCTCCCTCTGAGAGGGAGGGGGACCGCGATAGCGGTGGTAGGAGCCTGCGTGACTTGGAATTTAGATTGACCTCATGATAACGCGCTCTCCCTCAGTCGCCTTACGGCGCCAGCTCCCTCCCGGAGGGAGCCTTTATGTAAGCCCGTCTCAACAAAAAACACCGCCAAATAAATCTCCTTGGTGGTGTTCGTGTTGTTCTCCGCTAAAGTTGCAGAGGCGACGGCGGTTTTTTATTTTATTGAATGATCCCGAGCAAACGCATGAGCGAGGGAAACTCGTTTTCGATATCCACGCCGTAACGGGTGTCCGTTCCTTCCGCGAAGGTGCGGCGGATACAAGCGAGCGTATATTCGACGGCAACGTGAGTGGCGTCCTTGACGGAGAAGCCTCTCGTCAGAGCGGCAATGAGCGCGCTTGCGAAGGTATCGCCCGTGCCGTGATAGAAGCCGTCGATCTTTTCTGCGAGCGCCAAGGAGATCTCGTCGGTCGAAGCATCGTATGCCGCGGCGCCGATCGTGCCTGCGCCGGAGGAAACGCCGCTCAAAACGATCTTTTTCGTTCCGAGAGTATTCGCGAGCGCGCGGAGAAGGTTCGCCGTTTCTTCCTCGGAATAGGTTTCTTTGTATTCCGTGCCGAGCAAAAACGCCGCTTCCGTCAGATTGGGTGTGATAATATCCGCCATTTCGCAAAGCTCACGCATACCGTTGAGAAAATCGGGGGTGATCAGAGAGTAATACTCTCCCGCGTCAGCCATGACGGGATCGACGACGATCAGCGTTTCGGGTGTGGAGAGCTCACGGAGAACGTCCTTTACAATATCGACCTGCTCGGGAGAGCCGAGATAGCCCGTATAGATCACGTCGAATTTGTACCCGAGCATTTTCCAATGCTCTGCGATGGGGCGCATATCCTCCGTCAGATCGCGGAAGGTGAAATGCGTAAATCCGCCCGTATGCGTGGAAAGAACGGCGGTGGGAAGCGGAACGACCTCTGCGCCCGCGACGGAAATGATCGGAATTGCCGCCGTCAGCGAGCAACGTCCGAGACAAGATATATCATGAATGGCAAGAACTTTTTTCTGCATGAACAAAAGCCCCTTTCCTTCCAAAAATTCATTCATCATGCGATAAACGTGACGCTATATTATAGCACCAAATCAATTTTGTGTCAAGTTGCTTTTCTTTGTAAATTACAATATATTGGAAAATAATCAGAAAAATGAGCTTGTACGAAAAACTCGCTTGACATTTTTTCAAATCATCCGTATAATAAACATAGTAGACCTTATTATCAGAAAGGAATTTTACCAAATGAAAACACTTGGTTATTATAACGGAGAAATCGGTGAGCTGGAGGAGCTTCGCGTTCCCATGCTCGACCGCGCTTGCTATTTCGGAGACGGTGTTTACGACGTCGTTTATACGCGCAATCATAAGCCCTACGCGCTCCGCGAGCATATTGATAGATTGTACAACAGTATGAAAATTCTGGACATTCATCTCGATATGCAGCCCGATGATCTCGAAACGCTGATCTGCGAGTTGATCAAGAAGGTGGATGCCGACGAACAGAACGTTTATTTTCAGGTATCGCGCGGTACGGGCTTGCGCGACCACGCGGTCAAGGGACATATGAACGCGAATCTTTGGATCATGCTCAAGCCGATGCCGATCCGCGATACTTACAAGAAAGCCAACCTCATCAGCCTCGAGGATAAGCGCTTTTTGTATTGCAATATGAAGACGCTGAACCTCATTCCCGCAGTTCTGTATTCCACTGCGGTCGAAGGCGGCGGCTATGACGAAGCCGTTCTTCACAGAAACGGCAGAGTGACGGAGTGCGCGCACAGCAACATCTCCATTCTCAAGGACGGCGTTCTGCGCACCGCTCCCGCGGATGAATATATCCTCGCGGGCATCGGAAGAGCGCATCTGATCCGCAAGTGCAGATCCTTCGGCATTCCCGTTTGCGAAGAGCCGTACACGCTCGACGAATTGATGGCGGCAGACGAGGTGATCGTGACAAGCGCGGGCGCGCTTTGCATTGCCGCAGGCACGGTCGACGGCATTCCCGTCGGAGGAAAAGCGCCCGAATTACTTCGCCGCTTGCAAGATTCTCTGATGGAGGATTATTTCAGCGCGACTGAAAAAGATTGAGTATGGATTATCAGAGAGTTTACGCGAAAATAGATCTGGACGCGATCGAGCATAACATCTCGCTCGTGAAAAAGAAGATCGCCGATGGCACAAAGCTCATGCTCGTCATCAAGGCGGACGCTTACGGTCACGGATCTGCCGTGGTCGCAAAGGAATTTGAAAACGAAGCTGACTATTTCGGCGTTGCGGAAATGAACGAAGCCTTGGAGCTTCGTCACGCGGGCATTCAAAAGCCGATTCTGATCCTCGGATACACCTCTCCGTTTTTGCACGAAAAGGCTCTTGAAAACGATATTACGTTGACGATGTTTCAGTACAAAAATATCGAGGCGCTCTCCAGAGCGGCGCAAAGAGTCGGCAAGGAAGCGAAGATCCATTTCGCCGTTGATACCGGTATGTCCCGCATCGGATTCGGCGTGACCGAGGAAGATGCGGATCTCGCGGCGCAGGCGGCGAGATTGCCGTGGATCTGCGTGGAGGGCGTTTTCAGCCATTTCGCAATGGCTGACGCGACGGACAAATCGTCTGCGGAAAAGCAAAGAGCGCTATTCGACCGCTTTCTTTCCATGCTGGAGGATCGTGGGGTCCGCGCACCGATCCGCCATCTCGATAACAGCGCGGGCATTCTTTCCTTTGAAAACGGTTACGAAATGGTGCGGGAAGGAATCATTCTGTACGGCTTGTATCCCTCGGAGGAGGTCTGCTCGCAGGTCGGTGATTTTTACGATTTCCGTCCCGCGATGGAGATCGTCACGCATATCTCGCATATCAAAACGCTGGAGGCGCACCACGGCATCAGCTACGGACACACCTATATCACCGACAAGCCTTTGCGCGTGGCAACGCTCCCCGTCGGTTACGCGGACGGATATCCGCGCGCTCTCTCCAATCGCGGCTCCGTTCTGATCCACGGAAAGCGCTGTCCCATTCTGGGCAGGATCTGCATGGATCAGATGATGGTTGACGTCACGAACGTTCCCGAGGCGAGACCCGAAAGCTCCGTGACTCTGGTCGGCAGAGACGAAGGCGCCGTGATCTCCGTGGAGGAGGTTGCCGACGCGGCGTATTCCTTCAATTATGAATTCGTATGCGGTATCGCGCGAAGGATCCCGCGCGTATACGTGCGCGGCGGAAAGGTCGTCGCGCAGAAGCTGTATCTGGATATATAACGGATCGCCACCAACTGATAAAAGATAACAACAAACCCGCTTTTGAGACGGACACATCCGTCTCGGAAGCGAGTTTCATTTTCATAAGGAAATGAGATCAATACATTTCAACCTTGAAGTTTTCACTGCAGACCGTGGGGAAATTGTGATCTCCACCCGGCTGGTGCCATTTCAAAGAACCGCGCAGGCGTTTCTCGGGATCGTATACGCCGTATGCAAGTCTGCTGATCACGGGTCTGTGTCCGTGTCCCGGCTCGTAATTGACCGTTCCGACCGTCAGATTGCAGGGACCCGGACGATGTCCGAAGAGCATTCCGCGCGTGGTCGTGACAATGCAACGGTTGTGCTGCGCCACAACGTGATTGATCATCGAAATATGAGAGCAATCGTGAAGCACGATGCCTTCCTCGCAGTTGTGAACGTAAACGTAGTCGGCGATCACGTGTTCACCGATCACAAGACCGTATTTGAAGCCCTGAACCGCAACGCTGCGGATGACGTTATGGTCATTTTGGTCACCCGACATCATAAGGCCGACCGTGTGGCAGGGATTTTCCTGAAGCTCCGCGCCAAGCACGGCATCGCCGACGGATTCCAGAAGACAGAATTGACAGTCGATGACGTGAACGCGGCTGGCGTTCTGCAGATTCACGGCGGATTGCGTGGGATACATTTTGTCACGGCGCATGGGAACGGCAAACTCCAAATTGGTCAATGTGACCTGAGAAGAGCTGAATTTGCCTCTGCAGGACGTACCCTCGGGTGTGGAAAGGATCGAGTAAGGACGCGCGTTCGGATCGTGTTCCTCGGGCGCTTCCCAATCGGAAAAGATCGTCGTACTGCTGAAAAGACGGGGATTTTCATGATCACCCGGCAGAGGATGGAAGCGCGTGGTTCCGTAAGGGCTGTCTACGGGGCGCACCTGATAGCTGTACAGAAAACGGCAGGGCATTTCGCCTTCCAGCTGAATGTTCGCCGTTCCCGCAGGGATGACGAGCTGGGAGCGCGTGGGTTTTCCGTTCACTTCCTCGATCGCGGGAGAAGCGATTCGATAGCCCCTCTGCGTAAACGGGAAAAAGATCTTTCCTCCGCCGCGTTTGTACACGAAATCGATTGCGGCTTGGATCGCCGCGGTATCGTCGGTAAGTCCGTCGCCCTTGGCACCGAAGTCCATTACGTTAAAGCCATAACTCATTGAAAAGTCCTCCTTATGAAAAATCCTGTATTTCGGATTTCAATTTTCTGCGTTCATGCTCAATCGTCGAGCAAGATGGCGGTCACGCTCACGATCTCTCTGATCTTCTCGTTTGCGGTCTCCGCGTAGGAAATATCAAGCATATCCCCGGTCGCAAAGAAGATCATGTCCTCGAGGTCGCGGAGCATTCCCTTGTAGTAATATCCGTCCGTGCCGACGAAGTAGAAGACGGTATTGCCGTCGACCGTGTAGGTCTTGATATCGGCAACGGTGACCGTCACACTCGGGAGAGAGGGATCGGGAAGCTTTCCGCTTTCGATCAGGCCCTCGTCCGCAAGCAATTCTCTGTATGCCTTCATGGCCTCGTCCTGCTTGGGAGCGGTCGCAACGATGCTGGGATGCTCGACGTTAACGAGCGCGTAAAGTCTCACGTAGCCGCTCGCGTCCTTGAGCACCATGATATACGTCGCCTTACCCGCAACGTTGATGAGAGACGGGAAGGAGGCCTTGTAGCCTTTTTCCTGAACGACACCCTCTGCCGCGCTCATCGCGCCGTATTCTTCCGCGCCGACGACGGGATAGTATTTGTATTCACCCGTTCTGGCGTTGCTGATAATGAAACCGATATTGGATTCGTCACTCGTAACGGAGGTGACACCCGTGAAATACCAGACGTCGTCACCGATCACGATATAACCGTAATCGTCCGTCGTCTGCTTGCAATCCTTGTTACCGATAATACTGTTGATGAAGCCGCCCGAAAGCGTTCCGTACCAATTGTATTTCTGCTCTGCAAGCGTGCCGGAGTAGACGGCATCCACCCATGCGGGAACGTCTTCCACTGCGTAGATCTCACTTTCGCCCGTGCAGGGATCGAAAATGATCGCTTCGCAAACGTCCATCGCGCCGAAGGGGAATACCTTTGGCTCAAGACAGGTGATGATATAATAAGGATTGCCCTCATCATCCACCTCGAAGCTGATAAATTCGTCGAAGATCTTCGTGGGATATTCGAAACGGAGCTTTCTCATCAGATCGTGATTGAAATATGCGCTGTCCACGTATTTCAGAGGCGTTTTCAGCTCGATATACTCGGCGCTGTTGCCGACGGGGTCTACCATAACGTAGCCGGGAACGCCCTCGTCCTTATTGGCGAACCATTTGAAGAAATCGGCGTGCTCCAGATTCGCAACCTTTTTCGGCGTGTACTGGTAATTGATCTGCGTATAGCGATCGGAGACCACGTACTGCGATACCATGTGAGAAACGCTGCCGAGCGTTTTGTTGCCGAGATAGCGCGCGGAATTTCCGTCCATCAGCGCAATGTTCGTAACCTCGCTCGTTTCCTTCATGTCGGTTGCAAAGTCCGCCTCCGTGACCGTGATCACACCCGCATACGAGCGCGCGTTGAACACCGTGGACGAAAGAATGGAGCCTGCGATCATGATAACCGCGGGAATCAGAATCAACGAAGCCGTGATCTTATTGACGCGCGAGCCGTTGAGATCGAAGGAGATCGTTCCGTTGTTGTTCACGGATCCCTTCATTCTGAAGACGCCGTCCCCCTTTTTCAGCAAAAAGGGATACGCAAAGGAAAAGACCACCATCGTCAGAGCGCCCCAGAAGGACGGGTTTGCGGGATTGACCGCGGGGAGCGCAAAATAGAAAAAGAGTCCGGTGAAAAGTATGCCGGAAACGATCGAAAGAACGATCTTGCCGGTCAAATTTGTTTTTTTCATAGCAATACCTCCTGTTCAGTATTCTTGCTTGTCATTATATCATGCTTTCCTCTTTTTGTCAAACGGGTTCCTTCCCGTTTTGCGCAAATTCAAAAAAAGTTTAAATTTCCGAAAGCGACGGGAGCAACAGAGAGTTGCTTGTCAATTGCGGTAGCCCGTGTTATAATATGATCAAACTTACAAGGTGGTGATTTTATGGAAACAAAGGATATCATCCGTGAACTGAGAACGAAAAAGGGGCTTTCGCAAGAGGAGCTTGCGGAACGGATATTCGTAACGAGACAAGCCGTTTCGCGCTGGGAGAACGGTGAAACGACGCCAAATACCGAAACGCTGAAGCTTCTTTCAAAGGAATTTGACGTTTCGATCAATACGCTTCTCGGCTCACCGCAAAAGCTGATCTGTCAGTGCTGCGGAATGCCGCTTGATGACGGCAATATCAGCAAAGAGCCCGACGGATTTTTCAATGAGGAATACTGCAAATGGTGCTATGCCGACGGCAATTTTTGCTATACGAGTCTCGAGGAGCTGATCGATTTTCTGATCGGTCATATGCCGAATGAAAATTGGTCCGCCGATCAGGCAAGAGCGTATCTTGACGAGCATCTGCCGAAGCTCAATTATTGGAAGCGCTACGCGGCGCTCGGCGGTGACGAAAATCTGAGGCTATTCAAGGAGCAGCTCATCCGTGAATTTAACGACTTGCGTATCGAAGGAATGCCCGAGGTCAAAACGCTCAATTTTCTTGTTGGCGGTTACGTCAACATGGAATACTCGCTCCCGAACGGACAGAAGGTGAAATTCCTCGACGATCACGCCACCTATCTTGCCAATCAGCTTGAATGTGAATTCGGCGGTGACCGTTGCTTTGGTATCGTCGGCAATATGGATTTTCTTCTCGTCTGTACATACGAGGAAAACGGGGAAAATCCCGAGCTTGTGATATATAAGAAAAGGTGAGCGATTCCGATTTTTCGAACGGAGAACCACGATAGATTCTGAAAATCCGTCACATTTTGTTTCTTTCGATAAAATATTGGCGTTATTAAAAAGAATTTTGATCAATTATGCCGAATATTGTTGACAAACGTTAAAAGTTGTGATATTATGTATGCGTTGCCAATTCATTGTTAGCTCTATTTGGTTTGGATTTGCGTATCGAAGACGCCTCTGCTCTACTCATCGTCAAAGGAGGAAACTCATGACGTCACGCATTCGATTGATGACGCACAACGTCTGGAACAAGGATTTCAATTCTCCCGAATGGGAAGCCAAAGGGGAGAACTGTGCGGCGGTTGCAAGAGTAGACGGACTACTGCGCGTATATCGTGAAACCCTTCCCGATATCATCGGAGGACAGGAGGTCTCCGCTCGCATGGCGGATCTTCTGAAAGAGGGATTTGCGGAAGCTCCCGTTGATTACACGTTGGTCTGGGGACGCTTCACACCCATACTTTATCGCGCTGACAAATTTGAGCTTGTGGATTCTGCGTTCGGTACGTATCCGGAGGAAATGCCCGGATTCGACGGAAGCTTCAATGACGCAAGATCAAAATCATGGAATCTCGGCGTTTTTCGGATCAAAGAAAACGGAGCGATCTTCATTTTCGCGACGACGCATCTTTGGTGGAAAAAGTCTCCTTCCGATCCCGATCAGATGGGGAATACGCAATATCAGTCCGGTTCCGATGAAGCCAGAGAATATCAGATATCCGTTCTCGCGGAAAAGATCAAAGCGTATCGCGAAAAATATCACTGTCCCGCCGTTCTCGTCGGAGATCTCAATACGGGGTATCGATCCCGCGCGGTGCAGTATTTGATCGCAAGCGGTTTCCGTCACGCGCACGACGTTGCAACGGAATACGCGGAAGAATCCGTTGGCTACCACGATTGCTTCCCGTGGGGATATAAGACGGAATATTACGATGCGCCGTTTGAAACGGCGATCGATCACATTTTTCTGATCGGAGAAGAGGATGGCGCCGTCAAGCGCTTCGAGCGATACTCTCCCGATTATTATTTTCCTATTTCCGATCATTCTGCCGCTTATATAGACGTAGAGCTTTAACACGAATTGCCTTTGAAGATCAGAGGCAATTTTTCATATTATATTGACAAATGACGTCGATTATAGTATAATTTTCAAAGGCAAAAACAAGTAGGATTCAAGCTTCGGTTGCTTGAAAAGGAGATTGTGAAATGGACAAAAGGGATCGTGCAATGTGCGAATACGATACAGTCGATTTGTTGCATATTGTAAAAAGCGTATGGCGTTATGCATGGGCGATCGTGCTTGCAGGTCTTGCTGCGGCGGTGATCGGTTGCTGCATTGCCGCGTTTCTGATCGCTCCCAAATATTCTTCTTCCGTCATGCTGTACGTGAATAACAATTCGTTTTCCGTCGGAAGCACGGATTTCACGATCAGCTCTTCGCAGATTTCGGCGGCGCAGAGTCTTGTGGATACCTATAGCGAGATTCTGGATAACCGAACGACGCTTGAGCGAGTGATCGAAAAAACGGGCGTTCCGTATGAATACGAGGAGCTTTCCGATATGATCACGGCAGGCTCTGCCAACGGCACGGAGATCATGAAGGTCACTGTGGTTTCCGAGGATCCTTATGAAGCAGCCGAGATCGCAAACGCCATTGCGGAAATTCTGCCCGTCAGAATTTCGGAGATCATCGAGGGCGCTTCCATGGAGATCGTGGATACTGCGGTTCCCGATTTGCAAAAGATCGCGCCGAGCATTACGAAATATGCGGCGGTCGCATTGATTCTCGGGGTTATGATTTCTTGCGGCATCGTTGCGGTGCTGGCGATCATGGACGATACGATCCACGACGAGAATTATATTCTCCAGACGTATCCGTATCCGATTCTCGCGAAGATTCCGAATCTTTTCGAAAAGGATGCCGATCCATGCGGAAGAATTCATGACAGATTGAAAAAGAACAAAACGCCGAAATCATTTCTTCCTATTCATGATAACGGGCGTTTACTATATAAAAACCTTGATTTTATGGCAACGGAGCAATACAAGCTATTGCGGACCAATTTGGATTTCACCTTGCCTTCCGATGAAGCGTGTCCCGTGATCGGCGTTACCAGCTCGATCCGACACGAAGGAAAATCCACAACGTCGATCAATCTTTCTTACGTTCTCGCGGAGAAGGGAAACAGAGTTTTGTTGATCGACGGAGATCTGAGACTGCCCTCCGTTGCGAAAAAGATGGAGCTTGATCAGAAAAAAGGTCTCACCGATTTTCTAATGGGCGACAAAACGGATATGGAAGATTTTCGTTCCTCTTTGTGCGATCATTGGTATGTGATGACCGCGGGAACGATTCCGCCGAATCCGTCGGAGCTTCTCGGCTCAAGCAAAATGGCAGCTTTGCTTGCGGAATTCCGAAAATCATTTGATTATATCGTGATCGATCTTCCTCCCGTCAACGTCGTTTCCGACGCAGTTTCCGTTGCGGGATATCTGACGGGAATGATCGTTGTTGCACGAGAAGAATATATTGAGAAAAAAGATTTGAAGGTATGCTTCAGACAGTTGTCGCTTTCGGGTGTAAAAATACTTGGATGCGTGATATCTTTCGCAAAGAGAAGTTATGGATCATATGGAAAATATGCAAGATCCAAGCACGATTGTTATTATGCCAACGATGAAAAGCATGGAAAAACGAATGGATCGCTTGGACGTGATTGATTGGCATACCCATATTCTGCCGAACGTGGACGACGGAAGCCGTGACGTGTCGGAAAGCGCGGAGCTTCTCCGAATGCTTTTCGCGCAAAACGTGCGTACGGTCATTGTGACCCCACATTTTTATGCCGATATAGAATCGGCGCAGGAATTTTTGAAGCGGCGAGCGCGGTCTTACGACAAGCTGATGGAAGCTATTTCATCGGAGTCGGAAATGCCGCGCATTTTACTTGGCGCCGAAGTGAAATATTATCCCGGCATTAGCGTGTCTGACGCGCTTTTCGATCTGTGTATACAGGGAACGCGGCTGTTATTGCTGGAAATGCCTTTTTCTGAGTGGACAGAATATACGCTTCGGGAGTTGGAGGCGCTTGCGGGCGCAAAGGGGATCACCGTCGTTCTTGCCCATATCGATCGGTATTTCTCTCTTCAACGGCAGGACATCTGGCGCAGACTTCGTGATGACGGCATACGAATGCAGATGAATGCCGATTTTCTTTCGGATTTCAGAACGAGGAGAAAGGCGCTCGATCTGTTGGATCGCGGCTTTGCGCATATGATCGGATCGGATTGCCATAACGTAGCCTCCCGACCGCCGTCGATCGATCGCGCTTACGGCGTGATCAGAAGAAAGCGCGGAGAAGATCTCGTCCGTCAAATGCAGGAATACGGGCATTTCTTGCTGGAGCGGAATACTTGTTTTCAGAAAGGCTTTTGATCGTGAAAAGGATTGCGTTGTTTTTAACGGTGCTTGCGCTTATGTTCCATTTACATTTCGCGGTGTCTGCCGACGTCGCGCCCAGCGTTACTGCCAAGCACGCGCCGCAAGTGGTTGCCGTGACCGATGAGACGGGAAATGCCGTTTCAGTCAGCAGCATTTCCTTTCTGGACGTGGATTCGTTGACGGAAGAGGACGGAGAGATCATGCGAAGGGCGTATACTGCGCTTGTTGAATGCGCAGATCTTACGAAATTCGACAGAAAAATAAAGACCCTCGCGAAAAAATCTGGCGTAACGGCGGACGATTTGATTGTTTCCGATTTCTTCGACCTTTCTGTAAGCGATGACGGCGAAGGATCGGCGGACGATTCGTATACGGTTTCCATAAAGGTGCCCGCCTTGCAGCGCTTCGTGTGTCTGATTCACTTCGTTGACGGGGAATGGGTGGTCGTTGAGGACGCGGCGGTTTCCGAGGACGGTCAGCATCTTTCGTTTTCCGTGAGCGGATTTTCTCCCTTTGCGATCGTTACGGCAACGCCCGACGCCACTGTATCCGACGCGCCGACAGCGTTTCTTATGCGACTGGTGATCGGTGTTTTGCTTTTCGCTTTGGTTGCTTTGACCATAGCGCTCCTTTACATAAAGAAATTCAAAAAATTGCTTGATAAAGAATAAGTTTGAAAAACGAATCGTTTTCAAACGTGAACTTGATGAAAGGCATAATCATAAAATGAAAAAATATGAAGAAGGCAACGAAAACGGCAGATTCTATATGATAGCGATCGCTGTCGTTGCGCCTCTTCTGATCGGCGCCTTGTTGTTTTTGTTTGCATGGGAAAAACAACAAGGTGCTTTTCCTTCGGGGGAGATATCGTGCACGTTCGAGTATAATAACGAAACGTATATTCTGAAGGACGGGGTCGAAACCTTGCTCGTTTTGGGACTTGACACGTTCGAAAACGATTCCGAAGACCATTCGTATAACAACGATCAGCAGGCGGATTTTCTGATGCTTTTTGTGATCGATCATCGTGCGAAGACTGTGCAGGCGCTTCATATCAACCGAGATACGATGACCGAGGTTGATATTCTCGGATTGAACGGAAACCGCGTGGATACCGCCACGATGCAGATCGCGCTTTCGCATACGTACGGAAACGGAAAAGAGATCAGTTGTCACAACGCGGCAAACGCAGTTTCGGGACTTCTGATGAATATTGGGATCGACCATTGTATTTCCGTGAAGATGGACGCGGTTCCGATCTTCAACGATTTTGTCGGAGGCGTTGAATTGACGCTGACGGAGGACTTCACGGATCTCGATCGTTCGATGGTAAAGGGAGAAACGATCCTTTTGCGCGGAGAGCAGGCGTTGTACTACGTGCGAGGACGTTACGGTCCTTCGGATAGTGGAAACGTTTCGCGCATGGAACGGCAGAGACAGTATCTGAACGCGTTGTATGAGCGCATGACGGCGGTCATGGATGAAAACGAGTCGTTCGTGACGGAAGCGTTTTTAAAGATGGGTGAGTATATCGTTTCCGATTGCTCTGCGGCGAAGCTGCAGTCCTTGGGTGAAAGCTTAAGGGCGTATGCGTTTGTCGGTATTCGGACGTTGGACGGAACGTATCGAAATGGGGCGGAGTACGTGGAATTTTATCCGACGGAGGAGTCCGTCAGAAAAAATACGATAGAGCTTTTTTATATTCCCGAGGATTGATTCTGCGCCCGCGGCGTTATATCATGATGGAGAATGCAGGTATGTATGAACACGTTGTAAAAAGAATATTTGATATTATCGTTTCGGGTATCGCCATTGTATTATTGGCGATACCAATGCTTTTCATAGCCGTTGCTATCAAAATAGACGATCCCGGTCCTGCGCTTTTCAAGCAAAGGCGCGTAGGGAAAAAGAAAAACGGCGAAATTACGTATTTCAGTATTTTAAAATTCCGCAGTATGAAGATCAGTACGCCGAGCGACGTGCCGACGCATCTTCTGTCCGATCCCGAGCGGTATATCACCCGCGTCGGCAAATGGATCAGAAAAATGAGTCTGGACGAGCTTCCGCAGATATATCAGGTGTTCACGGGAAAGCTCTCGTGTATCGGTCCCCGTCCTGCGCTCTGGTCGCAGGACGATCTGATCGCGGAAAGGGAAAAATACGGCGCAAACGATATTCGCCCCGGCATTACGGGTTGGGCGCAGATCAACGGCAGAGACGAGCTGGCGATCCCGATCAAAGCGAAGCTTGACGGCGAATATACGAAGGCTCTGAACGCAGGGAAATGCAAAGGCTGTCTGATGGATATGCGGTGCTTTTTCGGGACGGTCGTCCGCGTTTTATGCTTCGACGGCGTTGTCGAGGGCGGTACGGGTGAGATGGAAAAAAGAGAACAAGCGAGAGAAAAAGGAATGGCTTCGAAATGAAAAGGGTATTGATCACAGGCGCGGACAGCTATATCGGAACTTCCTTCGAAGCGTATATCAGGGAGCATTGCCCCGACGAATATACGATCGATACCGTTGATATGAGAAATGACGATTGGAGAAGGAAAAGCTTTTCGGAGTACGATTGCGTATTCCATGTCGCAGGTATTGCGCACCGAAAGGAAACGAAGAAAAACGCGCGTTTCTATTATGAGGTCAACAGAGATCTTGCGGCGGAGGTCGCGAAAAAGGCGAAGACCGACGGCGTTTTGCAATTCGTGTTCCTCAGCTCGATGAGTGTTTACGGAATGGAAAGCGGTGTGATCACCGAAGAAACCGCGCCGTTTCCGAAGAGTCATTACGGAAAATCGAAATGGCAGGCGGAGGGAGCGATAGCGCCGCTCGTCTCTGACGCCTTTAAAATATGCATTCTCCGTCCGCCGATGGTGTATGGCAAGGGGTGCAAGGGGAATTATCGGACTCTCGTCAAAATAGCGGAGCATATGCCGCTGCTTCCCGATTATAAAAATCAGCGCAGTATGATCTCCGTAGAAAAACTGTCGGAATTTGTCGAAAAAGCGATCCGCGAGAGCATGAGCGGTATTTATATTCCGCAGGATCCGTGCTATAGCTGTACGTCCGATATTCTTGCGAAGATCAGACGGGAGCTGGGAAAATCATACAGAACGGTAAAATTTATGAATCCTTTTATTCGGTTGAGCGTGAAATGGACTGTGAAAGGAAGAAAGGCGTTTGGCGATCTGATCTATCGCGGTGCCGAGCGTGTGCATGGATTGGAATGATAAAATGAAGAAAAAGAAGGACATTCTGTTTTTGCTACAGTATTTTTATCCCGAATATATTTCGTCTGCGACGTTGCCGTTCGATACCGCGCGGCGCTTGGCGGAAGAGGGATTTTCCGTGGACGTTTTGTGCGGATATCCGCACGAGTATACAAGTGAAAAGAAAATACCGCGCTCTGAAACGGTGGAAAAGGTTCGTATCAAAAGAGTGCGGTATTTACAATCGGACAGAAAAAGCGCTTTTGGACGGATCGTCAACTATCTTTCGTTGACGGTCTCGATATTTTTTCGGCTTCCTTCGATGAGAAGCTATAAAACGATCGTCGTTTATTCCAATCCGCCGATCCTGCCCTTCGTCGCGGCGCTTGCAAGCCGCTTTTTCAAATGTAAGCTCATTTTCGTTGCGTACGATCTTTATCCCGAGATCGCCGTGAAAACGAACGTGATCGCTGAGAACGGAATCGTGGCGGACGTGATGGATCGGATCAACGGGTTTATGTATAAAGAAGCGAGCGCCGTCGTTGCGCTTTCGTCGGAAATGAAGGCGTATATCGCGGGACACAGAAATATCTATGAGGATAAGGTCCACGTGATCCCGAATTGGTACGAGGACGAATACGAGCCGCGCGAAAATGAAAAGGAGAACGCCTTTCGCGCTTTGACGAAGGGGCGTTTCGTCGTCGGCTATTTCGGCAATATGGGGATCGCGCAGGATATGGAGCCGATCAAGGAAGCGATCCGATATTATAAAAACGATCCCACCGTATGCTTTCTTCTTTCGGGGCACGGTGTGAAGCATTCGGAGATCGGAAGGATGATCGAAGAGGAAAAGATCGGCAACGCCTATTTGTATGGATTTTTGACGGGACGGGATTATCTCGATGCTCTGCGGATCAGTCATTGCGCCGTCGTTACGCTCGAAAAGGGCTTGACGGGCTTATGCGTTCCGAGCAAAACGTACGGCTATATGATGCAGGGCTTGCCGATCATTGCCGTTATGGACGAATCGGATATCGTAGACGACGTTCGCGCGGGCGCGGGTATTCACGTTCCCGACCGTTCGGGAGAGGACATGATAGCGGCGATCGAGAAATTGAAAAACGATCCGTCGGATCGAGAGAAAAGAGCGGAGATCACAAGAGAAATTTACAGCAGAAAGTATACGCCCGATATATGCCTTGAAAAATACGTTCTGCTATGGAAGTCATTGAACGATATCGGATCGTGAAGGGAAGTGTTGTTTTGCATACAACGGAATATGAAAAGGACGATATCCTGTTTTTGAGCGGGATATATCCCGAGGAGATGGAGGACCGACTGAAGGATCCCTCCGTCAATCACAATATACAGATCGCGGCGGACGTTTTGCAGAAGAATATTATTTCGGGATTGGAGACTTTTCTGCAAAAGCCCCTTAAGCTCATCAACGCGCCCTATGTGGGCGTATATCCGCGCGGCTCTGCAATATGGCGCTTCGGGCGCGCGGCTTTTTCGCATTGTGAGGGCGCGGACGACGTGAATATTTCGTTTTGGAACTTGTCCGCCGTTCGTCATATGTCCATCTATTTCAGTAGTAAGAGCGATATCAAAAAATGGGTGACGGCGCACCCCGACGGGCTTGTCATATCGTATGCGCTGACGTTACGAAACGTTTATCGCTTGATATACGCCAAACGGATATCGCCCTCGGTCAAGACCTGCATGATCGTTCCCGATTTGCCTCTGTATATGCGCATGAGTGCGGGATGGTTGTATCGTTCGATGAAATTTCTCGAAAACTGGTGGATCTGCCGCAATCTGCATAAGATCGACGCGTACGTCTTGCTGACGGAATATATGAACGAAGCGCTGAAGGTGGACCGTTATTGCGTGATGGAGGGGATCGCCTCGTGCGATTTTCGAAAGCGGCATGAAGACGAATCGTGCCGTATCGTTTTGTATACGGGAACGGTCGATCGGAAATACGGAATTTCCGATCTCTTGGAGGCTTTTCATCGTATCAAGGACCCCGATCTGCGCCTTTACATTTGCGGAGCGGGCGACGGTCAGTCTCTGATCGAAGAAATGGCGCGGAACGATGGCAGAATATCCTATTTCGGTCAGTTGAGTCGGGATGAGATTTTGGAATACCAAAGCCGCGCGGCGTTGCTCGTCAATCCCCGTCGGAACACGGAAATTTTCACCAGATACAGTTTTCCGTCAAAGACGCTTGAATATATGGCTTCGGGAACGCCGCTTGTGGCGTACAAATTGGACGGCATTCCGAACGAATACGATCCTTATATCCATTACGTCAAGGAGAATACGGTCGAGTCACTCCGAGAAGCCATGGAGCAGGTGCTTCGATATTCTCCTCAGAAGCGCCGCGAGATCGGGGAAAATGCCCGTCGGTTCGTTATGGAACATAAGAACGCCGCGGTACAGACGGAGAAGATATTGGAACTATTACACGGTATTTGACGCTTGAAAAGGAGTTTTCTGTATGGATAGCGAGAAAAAGACAAAGGTATTGATGTATTATTCCTTCGGGGATCGTATCGGAGGACCGTTGACGTATATCAAAAGCTTGATGAACTCGGAATTGAAGGAGCGCTTCACGTTCGAAACGTGCTTTCAGAATATGGCGCCGGGCGGATTCAGAATATCGTTGCTTTTGCGCATGATAAGAGAGATCAAAGCGGCCTCTCCCGATATCGTCCACGTACACGGCTTGCAGAGCGAGGGCTTCTACGGCGTTCTTTCTGCAAGGCTTGCGGGGTGTCGGAATATCGTGACGACTGTGCATGGATTTGCGCACGATGCGAACGAAAAATATAGCGTGAAATGGTTTTTGTACAGATATCTGGCGGAGCCTTTGACTTTGAGATGGTCGGACAAGGTTTACTGCGTTTGCCGATACGCGTCGGAACGCCCCATCATCGTACGCAACACGAGGAAGAACGGCTTTGGTTTTATTCATAACGCCGTTGGCGCGCTTCATGCTACGCAAACGAGAGAGGAGATCCGATCACGGTGGAATATAGCGCCGCAGGAGACGGTCTTCGTTATTTCGGGGCGCGTTTCAAAGGACAAGGGCTTCGATATTTTGGCGAAAGCGGTGAAGCTTCTCGGCGCTCGGCAGGAGCGCGCGTTTCGGCTTCTGGTGATCGGAGACGGCGAGTATGCCGAAGCGTTCCGTGAAGAGATGAAGGAAGAGATCGAAAGTGGTCTTGTCATCATAACTGGGCAGACGGATCGCGTGGCGGATCATCTGAATGCCGCCGACGTTTTCGTGCTTCCGTCGTATCACGAGAATCTGCCGATCTCATTGCTGGAGGCGGGAAAAATGGGGCTTCCGTGTATCGCATCGGCGGTCGGAGGAATTCCTGAGATCGTCAGAGACGGTGAAAGCGGTTTTCTGATCGGGGACGCTCGGGCAGTTTCGTACGCGGATAAAATGGAGCTGTTGATGGAGGATATTCTCTTGCGTCAACGCATGGGGAAGGCGCTCCAAAAGGATATTGAAGAAAAATTTTCCATGTCAACGATGTGCAGGAAAATAGAGGAGGTATACGTTCATGACGGACGTTCGAGGTATCGCCGTCGCAAGACGAAATGAAATTTTCATACAGAGCTTGTTTGCGCTTGCAATAGTCCTCTTCATTGCGATCGGGACGGGGATATCCGTCTTTTCGTACATAGCGCTCGCGCTTTCCGCGGGGTATCTTGTCCTCGCCTCCAACGAGAGAGCCTTTGGATTTATGTTTTTTCTGTTGCCGTTTGCCAACGTATTCAAAGCCGATAGCCATAGCACGTCGTTTTTCACTTATCTGACGATACTTCTGATCGTGAAGCTTTTCGTGTCGAAGCGGTGGATCGGTAAGCGTTTTATGGGAGCGGTTCTTTTGTTGTTTGTCGTTCAGCTGATCGGAAGCCGTATGGACTATACGATACTGATCAAGCAGGCGATGATCCTTCTTCTGATCTACGGATATTTTCATTGTTGCGAGCCGATCACGGAAGCGTTGACGTTGCATTTGACGGGAGGGCTTTGTATTTCCTGCTGTCTATCGTATATGACGGCGATCTTTCCGGGTATATCGGAATATATGCGAACGGTGCGCGCGTACGAGGTGTCCGCGGAGCTGTTTCGCTTCACGGGCTTGTACTCCGATCCGAATTATTTGTCGCAGGTATTGATCCTGCTATGCGTGGCGCTCTTTATTTTGATCCAACGCAAAAGGATCGGCAGATGGTATTGGGCGATTTGTCTGCTTTGCGTTTTTTGGGGACTGCGGACGATCAGCAAGACGTTCTTTTTCATGCTCGTGATCATAGCTGTCATGCTTTTTGTATTTGCAGTCAAATATCGGCGTTACGGAATTTTATTTTTCTTGACGGCGGGCTCCGCCTTTTTTCTGATTTTTGCGAAGGATCTGTCCGTTGTCGCTTCAATTATCAAGCGATTGGTTTCGGGAGATATCAGTACGGGACGGTTTTCTATTTGGGGACAGTACGCAGTTTATCTGATAAAGCATCCGCTTCGCTTGTTGTTCGGCGCGGGAATTGCGGCCGATCCGCTGGGGTATTTGCCGCATAGCACGTATCTTGACTTTTTGTATTATTACGGTATTTTCGGAACACTTGTTTTTGTCGTTGGATTCTGTTACGCCGTGCGTGGAAAACTGAAGAAAGCGGGTATATTGAATTGCGTTCCCGTCATTTGTTTTTCGATACTCGGCGCCGTTTTGTCCAATCTGCTTATGTATGATTTCGGATATTTGCTGATTTTTATTATGACGTTTCTTACAGAAGATGAAAGGAAAGGTTTGGTGATGAACGATGATCAGTGTGATCGTTCCCGTATATAACGGAGAAGCCGTGATCGGAAGATGTCTTTCCTCGCTTTTGGCGCAAACGTACGTGGATTTCGAGATTCTGGTGATTGACGATGGCTCGGAGGACGCAACCGCGCGGGAGGTCCGATCCTTTTCGGACCCTCGCATCCGTTTGTTCCGACAGAAAAACGCGGGTGTCAGCGCCGCCCGCAATCTCGGGATCGAGAATGCCATGGGCGAGTATATCGTTTTCGTTGACGGCGACGATTACGTCGAGTCTGCGTATCTGATGTCTCTATATCTTCTGCGCGAGGAGGGCGCATTGTCTGCCGTCGGCTTTACGGGAAGCGCTCCTTGCGATGCTGCCGACACCGAGGAGACGAAGTATCTGTACGAGATCGGGCAGAGCATGCCCGATGATCTTCTCGCGGGAACGCTCGGGAAAACGATCGCGTTTTCCTGTTGGAACAAGCTTTTTGCAAGGCAGATCCTCATCGATAACGAGCTTCGGTTTCCCGTCGGCTTGAAATTGGGAGAGGATCTGATCTTCGTTTTTAGATATTTGTGTTACTGTCGCCGCGTCGTGTATTGCGGAAAGGCGCAGTATCATTATTGTGAAAATTCCGATTCCGCCGTGCGCAGAGCCGCAGACCGATCCGACGACTATGAAGCGACGGTATCCATGATGCAGACGATCCGTGAAAACGGATATTCTTTTCACGAATCTGCGATCTGCAGCTTTTGCTTGGAGATTATGACCTATGTTTTGCAGAATCCGTATGTTTCGGAAATGAATTACGCGGATTTCAAGGAGTATCTTCGGAAATTGGGAGATTACCGCATTCGATCGTTGGCTTTGCGCGCGGCGCGGCCTTGCGGTTACAAAAGACGCGCGTTTCATTGGGCGTTGCGCCGCCGTTTCGCCTTTGCGATTTTCGTATTGATACGGGCAAACGGATATCTATGGCGGTGGGCCCACCGTGATCAAAGAAAGAAAGGACGGACGTGATCTGTGACGGAGCTTCAAAAAAAGGAATTTGATATCTTGCGCGCATTTGTAACGGCTTGTGAAAAGCTGGAGCTTTCCTATTTTCTCGTGTGCGGGAGCGCTTTGGGCGCGGTGAAATACGGCGGATTCATTCCGTGGGACGATGATATTGACGTCGCGCTCCCACGGAGAGATTACGAGATATTTCTTGCTCGCGCGAAGGACGTGCTTCCCGATTGGTGCTTCGTTCAGAATTACAGAACGGATCCGTGCTTTCATTTGCTCGGAACGAAGCTTCGCGACTCAAGAACGACCTTCGTCGAGTCAATGTGCGAAGGTCTGAACATCCATCACGGCGTCTTTATCGACGTTTTTCCGCTCGACGGTCATTGGGATACGCCGAAGGCATACAAGAGAATACGGCGACAAAGGCGCGTCTTCGACGGAAAGCGCCGCGTCCATCTCGAATACAATCGATTTTCCCCCGCGAATTTATTGTCGCAGCGGACGTTTTTCTACTATATCTGCAATCGTTTGTTCGGTCTGTACGGCGATACCGCGAAGGCGATCGCGCGCTTCGAGGGTGTGGTCTCCGCTTTTCCGACAGATGAGTCTGACGTTTGGTGTAATCACGCCAATTCCTCGTCGCCGCGCGAATTTGCGCCGCGCAATCAATACGGAAAGGGCGCGGAGGCTATATTCGAGGGCTTGCGGGTTCGTATTCCCGAGAGATATGACGAATATCTGGCGCAGAAATATGGCGATTGGCGAGCGGAGCTTCCCGAAGAGCAAAAGGTCGGACATCACGATCACGTGATTTTCGATCCGAACCGCTCATACAGAGATTATATAGAAGAAACTTCCGCAGACGGACGGAAGATCAGACTCAGACAAACGAAAAAGAAATCGTAAAGGGAGGCGAGGTTTATGACCGTAACGAAAAACAGATTGATCAGCAACGCTTCGTGGATCATTGCGTGCAAGACCGCGCAATCTCTCGTCGCGCTATTGATCGGAACGATCTCCGCGCGCTATCTCGGCCCGTCCGGCTACGGCTTGATCAGCTACGCCGCTTCCATGGTCGCGTTCATGACGCCGCTTGCGCAATTGGGACTGAGAAACGTGCTTGTGGAGCAGATCGTCGCGAGTCCGGAGCGCGAAGGCGAAACGGTGGGAACGGCGCTCGTTATGAGCACGACGGCGAGTATATTTTGCGTGATGGGGTGTATCGCCTTTTCCATGATCGCGAACGCGAATGAGCGGGATACCTTCCTCGTGTGCTTGCTTTACAGTATTTCTCTTATTTTTCAAATGACGGAAATGACGGAATATTGGTATCAAGCGAAGCTATTGTCAAAATATACCTCCGTCATCTCCCTCATTGCGTACACCGTCGTTTCGATCTATAAGGTATTTCTTCTCGTGACGGAAAAAAGCGTTTTTTGGTTTGCCGCGGCAAATGCCCTCGATCATTTGCTGATCTCGGCAGGCTCGATCATCCTTTACCGACATCTTGGTGCAAAGCGCTTGACCTTTTCCTTTTCGATGGCGAGGACTCTTTTTTCGAAGAGTCGGCATTATATCGTGTCGGGAATGATGGTCGCGGTCTTTTCGCAAACCGACAAGATCATGCTCAAAATGATGATCGGCAATGCGCAGACCGGATATTATTCCACCGCGGCAACGTGCGCGGTGCTGTCGGGCTTCGTTTTTTTGGCGGTGATCGACACGACAAGACCGATCATTTTCGAAAAGAAGAAAGCGGATCGGTTGGAGTTTGAAAAAAGCGTATCCCGATTGTTTTCCATCATCATTTACATGGGGCTTGCGCAAGGCGTGGTATTTACCTTGCTTGCGAAATGGATCGTCATGATATTATACGGAGAAGCGTACGCGCAGGCGGCGCCCGTTTTGCAGGTCCTCATATGGAGCTCCGCTTTTGCTTACATAGGAACCGTGCGCAATATCTGGCTTTTGGCAGAGTCAAAACAAAAATATCTTTGGCTTGTCAATCTGTCGGGCGCGCTTCTCAATATCGCGGGCAATCTGCTGCTCATCCCCTCCTTCGGAGCGGCGGGCGCCGCGTTTGCCTCTCTCGCAACGCAATGCTTCACCAATTTTGCGCTATGCTTCATCATAAGACCGATAAGGCCGATCACGAAATTGATATGGAGATCATTCGATCCGAGAGTTATTTTTGAAAAATTCAGTGAAAAGGAGCAGGTATGAAAAATAGCTTGTTTACGAATAAAACCCTTCTGATCACGGGTGGAACCGGTTCGTTCGGCAACGCCGTGCTGAATCGCTTTCTCGATACCGATATCGGAGAGATCAGAATTTTTTCGCGCGACGAGAAAAAGCAGGACGATATGCGACACGATTTTCAGCTCCGTATGCCCGAGGCGGCGGAGAAGATCCGATTTTATATTGGCGACGTCAGAGATATTGCATCCGTGCGCAACGCCATGCACGGCGTGGATTACGTATTTCACGCGGCGGCGCTCAAGCAGGTTCCTTCCTGCGAGTTTTTTCCGATCGAGGCGGTGAAGACCAACGTGCTCGGTACGGAAAACGTACTGAACGCCGCGATCGAAGCGGGTGTGCAAAACGTCGTTTGTCTTTCCACGGACAAGGCGAGTATCCCGTCAACGCCATGGGTCTTTCCAAGGCGATGATGGAAAAGGTCGTCGTCGCAAAGTCGCGCACGGCGAACGGGACGAAGATCTGCTGTACCCGTTACGGCAACGTCATGTGCTCGCGCGGCTCGGTCATTCCTCTTTGGATCGATCAGATCAGAAGCGGAAATCCCGTCACGATCACAAACGGAAGCATGACGCGATTCATTATGTCTCTCGACGAGGCGATCGATCTCGTTCTCTTTGCTTTTGAGCATAGTTCAAACGGAGATGTTCTTGTTCAAAAAGCGCCTGCCTGCACGATACGGACGCTGGCGGAGGCAGTTTGCGAGATTTTCGGCGGAAATAAGGACGAAATCAAGGTCATTGGTATTCGCCACGGGGAAAAGATGTATGAAACCCTGCTTACGAACGAGGAATGCGCGAGCGCTGTCGATATGGGTGATTTTTACCGTGTTCCTTGTGACAAACGCGGTTTGAATTATGATCAGTATTTCAGTAAAGGCAATATCGACCGAAACACACTCACGGAATTCAATTCCAATAACACGAGACTTCTGAGTGTTGAAGAGACGAAAGCGAAGCTGTTGAGTCTCTCTTATATTCAGAACGAGTTTGCAAAGGGTGGAAAGCAATGAATATATTGGTAACGGGCGCAAAGGGATTTGTCGGCAAAAATCTTTGCGCAAATTTGAAAAATATCCGCGACGGGAGGGACGGACACCGCGCGGATATCATGATCGACGATATTTTTGAGTACGACGTGGATACCGATCCCGCGCTTCTGGAGGAATACGCCGAAAAAGCAGATTTCGTTTTTCATCTTGCGGGAACCAATCGCTCGGAGGCCCCCGAGGATTTCACGCGGGGAAACGTCGGCTTCGCTTCCGTATTGCTGGGCGCGCTGCAAAAACGCGGAAATCCGTGTCCCGTGATGATCGCTTCCTCCATTCAGGCGACTTGCCTCGGACGTTATGACTCTGATTACGGCAGAAGCAAAAGAGCGGAGGAAGCGCTCGCCTTTGCTTACGAAAAGGAAACGGGCGCCGAGGTTCTCGTTTATCGTTTCCCGAACGTATTCGGAAAATGGTGCAGACCGGATTACAATTCCGTCGTGGCGACGTTTTGCCATCGAATCGCAAACGATCTGCCGATCGCGGTCAGCGATCCTTCGACCCCCATGGAGCTTCTCTATATAGACGATCTTGTGGCGGAAATGCTCGACGCATTGCGAGGCGGGGCGCACCGCTGTGAATTCGATGGCGTTGAGGCTATCCCTTGCGAAAAAGGACGATACTGCGCGGCGCCGATCACGCATAAGACGACGCTGGGTGAGATCGCGTTGCTTCTCGAATCGTTCAAGGTGAAAAGCGCCGATCTGATCATGCCCGAAATTCCACTTGGTTCGTTTGCGAAAAAGCTATACAGTACCTATCTTTCGTATCTTCCGAAGGATAAAATTTCGGTTGCTCTGAAGAAAAACGAGGACGCCAGAGGCAGCTTTACGGAGCTTTTGAAAACCGAAAAATGCGGTCAGCTTTCCGTCAATATTTCCGTCCCCGGCGCGACGAAGGGACAGCATTGGCACAATACGAAATGGGAGCTTTTCGTCGTCGTTGCGGGGCGCGGTCTCGTTCGGCAGAGAAGGATCGACACGGATGAGGTACTGCAATTCGAGGTCTCGGGCGAAAGACCCGAAGCCATCCGTATGTTGCCCGGATATACGCACGAGATCGTCAATCTTTCCGAAACGGAAAATTTAGTCACTGTGATGTGGGCAAACGAGCAGTTTGATCCCAAGCATCCCGATACGTTCTTTGAGGAGGTATAAGCTGAAATGGGAGAATTTCAAAACGTTGCTTTCCGAAATAACGGAAAGCTAAGGCTCTTGATCATCGTCGGCACAAGACCCGAGATCATCCGTCTGTCCGCCGTTATCACGAAATGCAGAACGTATTTCGATACGATACTTGCACATACGGGGCAGAATTACGATTATAATCTGAACGGCGTATTTTTCAAGGATCTGAAGCTTTCGGCGCCCGAGGTCTATCTGAACGCCGTAGGCGCCGATCTCGGTGAAACGATGGGAAATATCATCGCGAGATCGTATCAGCTGATGGCGGAGATCCGGCCGGATGCCGTTTTGGTTCTCGGAGATACGAACTCCTGTCTTTCCGTGATCGGCGCGAAGCGCCTGCACATCCCGATCTTTCATATGGAGGCAGGCAATCGTTGCAAGGACGAATGCTTGCCCGAGGAGACCAACAGAAGAATCGTGGATATCATTTCCGACGTGAATATGGCGTATTCCGAGCACGCAAGACGTTATCTCGCCGATTGCGGAGTGCCGATGGAGAGAACCTACGTGACGGGATCGCCGATGGCGGAGGTTTTGCGTAACAATTTCGATGATATCATGGCAAGTGATGTTCACGCGCGGCTCGGACTTGAAAAGGGGAAGTATATTCTCCTTTCCGCGCACAGAGAAGAAAATATCGATACGGAAAAGAACTTCACGAGTCTTTTTACAGCAATCAATCGGATGGCAGAGAAGTACGATATGCCCGTTTTGTATTCCTGCCACCCGAGAAGCAGAAAGCGTATGGAGGCTTGCGGATTTACGCTCGACAGAAGGATCATCTGCCACGAGCCGCTCGGCTTTCACGATTATAACTGTTTGCAGATGAATGCTTTCGCGGTCGTTTCCGACAGCGGAACGCTTCCCGAAGAGAGTAGCTTTTACACAAGCGTCGGACATCCCTTTCCCGCCGTTTGTATCCGAACCTCGACGGAACGTCCGGAGGCGTTGGACAAGGCGTGCTTTATCCTTTCCGGCATCGATGAAAAGGGACTTTTGCAAGCCGTTGAAACCGCCGTCGCCATGCACGAAGCGGGCGATCACGGTACGCCCGTGCCCGATTATATCGAAGAAAACGTGTCCTTGAAGGTCGTCAAGATCATCCAATCCTATACGGGTGTCGTTGATAAGATGGTCTGGCGGAAATTTTAGGCAAATACGGCGACAAATTTGTGAGAAAGGGGAGTGAAGAGAAATGGGCTTCAGCATCCGTATGCGCCATCGTCACGCCTACAAGCGCAGAAACGCAGAGATTGATGACTTGTTATTCCGAAAGCCCGTCGCGCTGAACGATGGTCAGCTACGGGGATATTACGAGAACAAGGTGATTTTGATTACGGGCGGAGGCGGTTCGATCGGTTCCGAGCTTTGCCGTCAGCTTGCCAAATTTTCACCGAAAACGATCGTTATTCTCGATATTTATGAAAACGGCGCGTACGACGTGCAACAAGAGCTTCGGCTTTCGTATCGAAATGTGCTTGACGTGCGCGTGGAGATCGCTTCCATCACCAATCGGCGCGCGATGGAAAAGATATTTTCGTTCTATCATCCGCAGATCGTCATTCACGCGGCGGCGCACAAGCACGTGCCTTTGATGGAGCATAATTGCGCGGAGGCTGTCGAAAACAATGTTTTCGGCACGAAAATTCTCGTGGATCTCTGCGAACGCTACGATACCGAGCGCTTTATGATGGTCTCCACGGACAAAGCCGTCAATCCGACGAATGTCATGGGCGCGACGAAGAGAATGTGCGAAATGATCGTGCAGAGCGCAAGCACTGCAGGCAAGGTCAAATATAGCTCGACTCGGTTCGGCAACGTTCTCGGGTCGGCAGGCTCGGTGATTCCTCTGTTCAAAAAGCAGATCGAGAGCGGCGGCCCCGTTACGCTGACGGATAAACGGATCATTCGCTATTTCATGACGATCACGGAAGCGGCTCAGCTGGTATTGCAATCGGGCGCGATGGCGAAGAACGGCGACCTTTTCGTTTTGGATATGGGACAACCCGTGCGGATCTACGATTTGGCGAAAAATATGATACGGCTTTCCGGCGCGAAGGGAATCGAGATCGTTGAGATCGGACTTCGTCCCGGAGAAAAGCTATACGAGGAGCTTCTGATGACGGATCATCTCGAGAAGACAGAAAACGAGCTGATCTTCATTGAAAGAGAAGTGCCGTTCGGCATTGACGAGATTGGTGAAAAGCTGCGTAAGCTGCGCGCGGTATGTGATACGGGAGATGACGACGCGGTCCGCGAGACGCTCAAGGAGGTCATTCCCACTTATCGCGAGGCACAACAATGAAACGAATGAAAAGCTTTTGGCAAGGAAAAGGATCCCCTTCAAGTGCTCTTGAGGGGGATTCGCTTATTTTTACGTTATTTTTCTGAAAAGCCTTTTCTTTGGATATATTTCAATCGTGTCGCCTCTCCGCCGCGCATATGTCTTTCTTGCTTGTTCTGCTCCAAAACGAGCGCGACCTCTCGGTAAAGAGGCGGATTGATATGTTTTAAACGTTCGGTTACGTCTTTATGTACCGTGGATTTGCTGACGCCGAAGGCTACCGCGGTCTTGCGGACGGTGTTTTTCGTTTCGACGATATATTCAGCGAGCCGGATGGCTCTGGCCCATGTGTTTCCTTTCAAAAACGATTCCTCCTTTTCGGGTCAAGCCGATCGTGTTTTTGCTTCTGACGGCTTGGATTGTCAGTACATTATATTGACAAACGCGGGGGAAAATGCTATAATAAAAGCGAAATATGAAATTCAAAAGGAGAGAATGATATGAAGTGGATTATTTTGGGTGTCATTTTCGGTGTTTGCGCTATTATCCGCGGAAACGGCGTCGCTTTTTCCTGAACGTAATATAAAAACCGCAGATCATGAAGATCTGCGGTTTTTTTGTTTAACGATAAAATTGATCGACGGTCTCGAAGAAGGCGTTGATATTTTCCCATGGAGTGAGGGGAGGAATATCGCAACCGGAGGAAACGATGAAGTTGGGATACTTCGCGCAGGCATCGAGGAGCGCCTGCGTTTCGGTTCTGACGATCTCGGGCGTGCCGAAGCAGAGAACGCCTGCGGGGTCCACGTTACCCATGGTGACGGTATCTGCGGGGAGCTTTTCGATCATGGTCTTCATGTCGATGGCGTTACCGAAATGATACGCCGCCGCGCCCGTCGAGAGAATGGAATCCGTCATGGAAAGCACGTTGCCGCCGCAGTTATGATAGATGATGAGGAATTTGTCGTCTTGAAGCGCGTCCACGATCTTCTTGACGTATGGGGCGGAAAATTCCTCCTCCAGCGAGGGAGAAAGCAATCCTGCGACGGGTTCTGCCATGATGATTCCGTGCGCGCCTGCGGCCTTATACGCGCTTCCGTAAGCGATGAGGAATTCGGTCGCTTTTTCGAGAACGGTATGCACCATGTCGGGATCGTCGTAGCAATCCATCATGATCTCGGAAACGTCGAGCAATCTCGCGCCGAGAGAGAAGGGACCGATCATGCCCGCGAACACGGGGCGGTCGGTGATGACCTTCAGCGCTTTTTCGATCGCTTCGATATAAATACGGGAGCGGGCTGCGCCGACCTCGGGAACGGCGAGCGCCTCCGCTTCGTCCATATCGCAAACGAGTCTGCCCGTTACGGTGGGGACCTCGTCCTCGGAGAAGCGTACGGTAGCGCCGAAGCATTCCGCTTCCACGGAAAGATCCATCAGACTGACGGATGCCGCCGCGTTCGTTTTCTCCGCGATGAGCTGCATACCCTTCGCCTGCGTGTCGGAATCGGAGATAAGCTGCTTGACGGGAATGTTCAAAAGACTAATGCAAGGGAAGGAAAGGATGGGGAGTGCTTTTTTGGAGGGGCTTTCGCAAAGCTCCTTCAGCCATTGCTTCATGTTGGTCTGATTCATGGTGATCGTCTCCTTATATACATTTGTTTTTACAGAATTCAAACGCGGCTTCTGCCGCCTCGCAGGCATCTGCGGTATATTTGTCCGCGCCGATCGCGGCGCAGAAATCTTCGGTGATCGGAGCGCCGCCGATCAGTATCTTCACACGATCGCGGATCCCCGCTTTTTCACATTCGCGCACGACGTCCTCCATCACGCCCATCGTTGTCGTCAGAAGAGCGGAGCAGGCGATGACGTCGCAATTCTTTTCGATCGCCGTGCGGACGAAGGTCTCGGGCGAAACGTCCACGCCGAGATCGATGACCTCGAGGCCTTTGCCCTCCATCATCATGCGCACGAGATTCTTTCCGATGTCGTGCAGATCGCCCTGCACGGTTCCGAGACACACTCTGCCCGTCGCGGCGCGCGAGCGGTCGGACAGATAGGGCCCGAGCGTCTGCGTACCGATATTCATCGTACGCGCGGCGACGAGAACCTCGGGAACGAAGATCTCGTTGTTCTTGAATTTTTCTCCGACCAGACTCATGCCGTGGAGCAGACCTTCGGACAGGATCTGCAGAGGATCGACACCGCGGGCGATGGCTTCTCTGATCAGCTCTCTGACGGCTTTCGCGTTTCCGTGCTGAAGATTTTCCGAGATCTCTCGGAGCAGTGACGTCGTCTGTTCTTCTTTTTGCGGCGTTCGGAATGCCGAGGGCGGATTCTGCGAGAGGCGGTATTGGTGCGGTGTGACCTGCATGAGCGTGTGGAAGTTATGATAGAAGGATTGCATATCCCGAAGTCCGCATCGCGCGACGACCTCCTCCATATTCAGCTTCGTTTCGCGGAGCAGGCGGCAAGCCTGATCGATGCGGATTCGGCGGAGATATTCGGAGAAGCTCTCTCCGATCAGCTTTCGGAACAGTCGGCTCAGATGGGATTTGCTGATGTAGAGCGAGCTTGCGATCGTTTCCAGCGTCAGCTCGGGATCGTCGAACGAGCTCATGATGATGTGGACGGTGGAAAGCACGGTGTTCCAATCCTTTGACGGTGCGCAGGGGATATTTTTGATGGCGCCGTTGATGTAACGGCTGATCTTGATCAGAAGCTGTGTCAGATACGCGCCGACGGCGTCGCGCCATTCGTTTTGTCGGCGCACGGTCTCCTCCGCGATTCCGGAAAAGAGAAGGTCCGTTTCCGTATATGTTCGGGTGTTCAGCATGGCGTACGCGAGAATGGCGTTATCACTGAAAACGCCGTAGCAGTAGCGCGGCTCGCCGACGGTCGATATTTCGGGAGGAAACCAATCCTTCGGGTCGAAGAGGATCTTCTTGACCGTCATGGGCGCTTCGCCGTCCGCTGTGAAATATCCGTGCGGAACGTTCGCGGAGACGATACATACGTCGCCCGTTTTGCAGGGGATCGTCTGATTCAATACGCGGTGGAATCCGTTTCCGTCCGTGATCATGGAGATCTCGACAACCTCGCTCGTGCAGAGGTGCGAGGCGCAGATATCGGTGTCGTACGCCGTTCTGCATACGGTCGATTCGCAGCGGATCGGATCGTTTTGCAGAATAGCGCTTTTTTTCAGATACAGTGGCTTTTTTTCTTCATAAGTCATCGCGGTTTCCTTTCGGCTTACGCTTTGCCATAATATGCGTCCAGCGTTTCACTGACTGCGTTTGCCCAGATCGTCAGATTTTCGGGTCTGCGGGAGATCGTGGTGATGTCCTTCAGCACGAATTCCAGAGGGCAACCGTATTTCAGACAAAGCCGCACGGTGCGCTCCGTTTCCTTTCGGACGAAGTCGGGATCCGTTCGGAACGCAACATCGGCGGGATTGGGCTTTCTTGCGAAAACGTAGTCCTTGCTGATCTGCTCGGCGCAGACCTCCTCGTTTGCCCACGGGGAAACGCCGAGCTTGCGGAGGTTGCGAATGCCCTTCAGGATCTCAATGCGATCGTCCAGAGGCTCGCAGCAGCCGTAATACGTATAGCCGCACCGCTCGGCGAGCGGTTTTATGTAATCGAACTCAAATTCCTTGAACATGGCGTGGGATACGCAGGAGAACGGCTGCGCCATTCCTCTGTACCACGTCGCCTTCAAGCCGTCATCCGCAAGTCCGGAGATCATGCCGGGGGTGCAATGGAGATTGATCGGATCGCCGTCCACGTGGAAATGCTTCTCGAGAAAGTCCATGCGCGCGCTTGCGCGGCGAACGAATTTCCGCATGATCGCGTGCAGGTATTCGGGGCGGTCGTACAGATCCTCGTAGATGGGCTCAACGCCGCGAAGCTCGGAGATATCGTCCCAGAACTGCATATACATACAGTTCGATCCGACGAGTCTGACGGGCATGATATCGTGGAAAAGGTCGGTGAAGAGTTCCATATTTTGCTCGTCGAGATCGGGACGCGCGGTAAACGTCGGTTCACAGATCGTATCGAGCGCCGATTCATCCTCCAGAACGTCCGCGTAGCTCTTTGCGCCGCTCGCGCTTCGGGAGACCTGCTTTTCCACACCGAGTGGGGAAATTTCGTACGCCATGCGTACCTTCCAATAATTCGGCATGAGAACGTCCGCGCGGAAATGCCTCTTCTGATAGAGGGTGCGGCGGAAGAACCATTCCGTTCTTCGCGCGAGAGGGTCCTCACACAGACAGCTGAGCTCGGGATCGGGGGACAGCTCGTGCCACGGGATCTCGTCGAGCAGAACGGGAGGACGCACGATCTGCAGATCGTTGGAAGCTTTCATGCGGAGATTGGAGCGCTTTTGTTCGTCGGAGTTGGCGTAGCTTACGTATTGCTTTGCAAGCTCGCGAATGATGTGACGGTCTGAAGTTTTCATGAAAATCTCCTTTCGGCTATCCTTTGGACAGCGGCAAAAATACTTTAACGCGTGAAACATGATACACTCAAACATAATGTTCACGCTGTGCCTCCGTGATGACGGGCTTTTTCGGACGAATTATTTTACTTGTTACCTTGATTATAACAAATGGACGGCGGGAAGTAAATGGGGTTCGTTTGCTTTTTTACGTTCAAAAACAACAAAACCGTATAATTTTCGCAAAAAAGAGAGGTTGTCTCCCATGAGAACAACCTCTCTTCGTTTTTGACCGATAGAAACGGCGGAACCTTACATAAACTGAACGGTATCGCCGAAATCGCGGATCTTCGTATGGAGCTTGGTCGGAGCGGCATCGTCCGCGGGATAGCCGATGGGGAGCAATCCGCAAAGACGGACGGTTTCGGGCAGACCGAGCGCTTCGTGTACCTCGTCGGCATTGAACCATGCAACCCAGCAGGAGCCGATGCCGAGCGTCCACGCTTCGAGCATCATATGGGTGCAAACGATCGCCGCGTCGGTTTCACCCGAGCAGTAGCCGGGGGTGAGATCGTTTTTCCACGCTTTTTCCTCGTCGTAGCAGATGGCGAGGACGACGGGCGCGTCGAAGGTGAATTTGCAAACGGAAGCGAGCTTTTCGCGCATGGCTTCGCTCTGGATGACGTATATTTTTTGCGGTTGCTTGTTGCAGGCGGTGGGCGCTACGCGGCCTGCTTCGAGGATCGTCAGCAATTTTTCTTCTTCGATAGGGTCCTTTTTGAAGGAACGAACGGAGAAGCGTGCTTTTGCGAGTTCAAGAAAATTCATGAGTCGTAGTCTCCTTATCTGTATTTTTCACAAGACCATTGTAACATGAAAAAATGGGTTTTGCAAGACCTATAAAGCAACTTACTATGATATAGAGAATAGGATTGTCGAAAAATATATGTGGAAAGGGAGGCTTTTTTAGAAATACATCTTTGCTTAATTTGCTGAAACCAATTCCCAAACCCGATTTTATTGCAAAATAAAATGCCCCAAATACTTTGAGGCATTTGGGGCATTTTGATCACTCTTCGAGTATCTTATATAATTCGTCGGTCGCGGCTTTCGTTGCGGCAGGGAGATGTCCGAACGGGAAAACGAGGTTCATGCTATCGTATTTCGTCTGGCAGATCTTGCGGAAGGGGAGAAGCTCGACCTTGTCCACGCAGGGATAACGGGAGACGATCTCCTTCAGCGCGAGCATATTCTCGCGGTCGTCGTTGACCGTGGGAATGATGACCTGACGGATGGTGACGGGGATATGCTCGTCATTCAGATATGCGAGAAAATCCAGCGCGGCGCGCAAGGAGCAGCCGACGTTTTCGCGATAGAGCGCTTCGCTCGTGTATTTGATATCGAGCAGAACGCGGTCGGTCTCACGCAAAAGCGCCTTGACCGAGTCGTTGAGAATGGAGCCGGAGGTGTCGAGGCAGGTGTTCACGCCGTTTGCGTGGCAGAGCGCGAAGATCTCGCGTGCGAAATCCGCTTGCAAAAGCGGTTCGCCGCCCGAAAGGGTAACGCCGCCCTGCTTGCCGAAATATTCGCGGTAGCGAAGCGCCTTTTCTACGATCTCCTCTGCGGTGTATTCCGTGCCGTCGGCATAGGACCACGTGTCCGGATTGTGACAGCATTTGCAACGCAGATGACATCCCTGAAAGAATACGACGAAGCGGATGCCGGGACCGTCTACCGTGCCGAGACTCTGAAACGAATGAACGCGTCCCATCGTCTTACATGGATTCGTGGAAGGTACGGCTGATAACTTCTCTCTGGTGTTCGCGGGAGAGCTTGTTGAAGTTAACGGCGTAGCCGGAAACACGAATGGTAAGGTTGGGGTATGCATCGGGATTTTCGTATGCCTTCATCAGCGTTTCGCGGTTCAGAACGTTGACGTTGATGTGGTGAGCCTTCTTTGCGAAGTAGCCGTCGAGAATGGCAACGAGATTATCGATTCTTTCTTCTTCGGTCTTGCCGAGGGCGTCGGGCGTAATGGAGAACGTATTGGAGATACCGTCGCGGCAATCGTCATAGCTGAGCTTTGCAACGGAGTTGAGGGAAGCAAGTGCGCCGTTTTCTTCTCTGTTGTGCATCGGGTTGGCGCCGGGGGCAAAGGGTGCGCTTGCTTTTCTGCCGTCGGGAGTTGCGCCCGTATTTTTACCGTACATAACGTTTGATGTGATTGTGAGTACGGAAAGAGTATGAACAGCGTGGCGGTAGGTGGGAGTTTTGCGAAGCTCAGTGATAACTTTGTGTGCCATATCCTT
>JAZRLQ010000199.1:0-9833 GCA_045646925.1 Eubacteriales bacterium | reverse complement strand
CTCATTTCGGCTACGCCTTCATTCAAAAATTATTGGTCGAATAGTTGTAAACCATGTGCCTTCACAAATTGTAAACCATGTTACTCTTGACAGAAACGCCTCCCCTACAAACACGGTGTTCATTTTGGCAAAAATCCGCATTCAATCAACGCACGAACCTCGCATTACGCGGTGGTAGAGTCGTTTCACATTTTGAATTCTGTTCAACGGAAATAGACGTAATAGACGACGATGGTACGGACGTTGCCGCCGTTTTCGAGATCGGGGGCGGTGAGGATGGCGCCCTCCTTGCTGAGAAGCTCGGATGCCTGCATATCCTTCACGTTGCAGCGGAAGATGACGCGGTTATCCGCACTGACGATGAACTCGCCGTTTCGGATATTGAAGCCGCCGTCGCGCCCGATGACGATCTCCGTTTCGCCCTCGCGCTCGGTGACGTAGCGCAATCTGTGGACGGCGATCTTCTTTGCCATCTCCATGCGGAACGCCGGCGAGTCCTCCAGCTTCTTCTTTTTAAACATATTCAGTAGTGACATAAGTACGGTTCCTCCGTTACGTTTTTTGATTTCGTGAACATATTGTAGCATAGAACAGAAAAAAATACCATCGTTTTTAGAAAAATTTACAAAATAAGTGTTCACAAACGGAAAAACTTGTGATATAATACTTTCAAATTGCGCGAAAAAGAAAATGAAATGACTTTTATTCATTTGGCGTATAGAAAGAAAGGAAGTTTACTATGAATACCGAAAACAACAACGAAACCGTGCTTTCGGCAGAGACGCCCGCTTCACAGAAGAAAAAGCGGAAGCCCGGCATCTTTCAACGAGGCGCAAAGCCGTTCGAGTCGTATTATCTGATCGCGGCGTTTATCATCCCGTTCATGATCATGCTCGCGGTCTACGTTTGCATGGAAAAGCACCCCTTCGGCAATAATTCCGTTCTGACTCTCGATATGCAGGCTCAGTACGTGTATTATTTCGAGGCGCTGAGACGTCTGCTCACGGAGGGCGGAAGCTGGCTCTACTCGTGGGAGCGTACGCTCGGCGGCGAATTTATGGGTATCGTCGCGTATTACGTTGCGAGCCCCTTCAATCTGCTGGTCGTTCTTTTCCCGAAATCCATGATCCCCGATGCGATCATGTTCATTCAGCTGACGAAGATCGGCGCGATGGGCGTGACCTTCGCGTACTATCTCAGAAAGACCAGAAAGACCTCCGACATGATCTCTGTCTGCTTCGGCACGATGTACGCGCTCTCCGCGTACGCGGTCGTTCACCTTTGCAACATCATGTGGCTTGACGCGATGGTGTTCCTGCCCCTCCTCGTGCTCGGCATCGAATCCATGATCCGCGAGAGAAAGTTCATCCTTTACACCGTTTCTCTCGTTCTGATCTTCTGTACCAACTACTACATCGGCTATATGTGCGCGATCTTCACGTTCGTGTACTATCTCTACTACTTCTTCCTCGTGCGCGACGAGCTCGCGCAGAACGAGGGCGCGAAGAGCGGTCCTTTTCTGAAGAGACTCTTCCGCTCGAACGGCTTCGAGACGCTCATGCGCTTCGGTGTGTTCACCGTGATCGCGCTCATGATCTCCGCGTTCGTTCTTCTTTGCGCGCTCTACTCGCTCAGCTTCGGTAAGACGGATTTCTCCAATCCGAATTTCGCGCCGACGGCGAACTTCGATTTCCTCGACCTTTTCGTCAAGATGCTCCCCGGCGCTTACGACACGGTCCATCCCGACGGTATGCCGATGATCTACTGCGGCGTGCTGGCTCTCGTTGCGATCCCGCTTTTTTATATGTCCCCCGCGATCTCGACGAAGAAGAAGGCGCTCTCCGCGGGCGTGCTGGGCTTCCTCGTGCTTTCCTTCATGATCAATACGATCGACCTCGCGTGGCACGGCTTCTCCGCGCCGAACTGGCTCGAATTCCGAAACTCCTTCCTCGCGATCTTCTTCCTTCTCGTTCTCGCCTGTGACGGCGTTCGAACGCTGAAAAAGATCCCCTTCGGCAAGGTCACAACCGTGAGCGTTGCGCTCTGTCTGCTCATCATGATGGTGCAGAAATTCGACTACGTTTTCGAGCAGGGCCCCGATTTGAAGGTCGTTGACGACGTGAAGTGCATTTTGCTTTCGATCGCGCTCGTCATCATTTACGCAGTGATCCTCTACTTCATGAAGCAGCCGAAGAGAGAAAACGTGGCGGCGTTCGCTCTGGCGGCGGTCGTTTGTCTCGAAATGTTCGCGGGCTCGCTCATGAACATCGTCGACCTTGAAGAAGACGTCGGCTCCATCAAATACGGCAACTGGCTTTCCGACAGCGGAAAGACGGAATACTACAGCGGTTACGTCGGCTCCGTGAAGCGCGCGGAGGCGATCGTGAACGAGATTCTCGAAAAGGATACCTCCTTCTACCGCATGGAAAGCGACGTTTACCGCAGAAAAGGCGGTGTCAACGAGCCGATGGCGCTCGGTATCAAGGGTATTTCCCACTCGACCTCCACGCTCAACGAATCCGTCATCAAGTTGATGAAAAAGCTCGGCTATGCTTCCGAGAGCCACTGGACGAAGTACATCGGCGGCACGCCGATCTCGGACGCGCTTCTCGGTATCAAATACGTTGTGACGAAATACAACGGACTCGATCCCAATATTTATATGGAAGCGGCTTCCGTTGACGAATATTACGAATATATCCCCAGCACGAACAAGATCTACGCTATGCAGAACACGAAGGCGCTCTCGCTCGCGTACGGCGTCAGCAACAAGGTTCTCGAAATGGAGGACTTCCTCGCGGAGCCGAAGTTCTACAGCTCTCTCGAATTGCAGAACAAGCTCATCAACGCCATGCTCTCCGGCGTGATGTCCACGCCCAACGTGCTGAGGGGCATTTACGCAAATCCCTCCGCAGATGAGGAAACCAGCTCTCTGCGCTCGTTCACGAACGCGCACACCGTCACGGACGAAAACGGTGAAAAGGTAACGGTCAACAACCGGTACTATATCATCGAGCCCAAGGACGGCGACAGCGGCTCTGCCGAATTCAATTTTGAAGCACAGCAGGACGGCGATATCTATATGTATCTGCCCGGCTGCATCTTCACGGACAGTATGGATACGTGCAAGATCTACGTCAACGACGTGAAGCTCGACGGCAACGCGAACGCGGCTGACTACTTCACGAGCGACACCTGGACCGTCATCAATATCGGTAATTTCACAAACGGAGACAAGATCACCGTTCGTCTCGAATTCTCCGGCGGTAAGCTCTATATTTCCAGCGAATCTCCCTACTACTTCTACTATATCGACTACGCGAGATTGAACGCCGCGTTCGATCAGCTCGCATACGCATCCATGTATATTGAGGATTACGGCAACGACTACGTGAAGGGCACGATCGATCTCCCCGAGGGTCAGGAGCTGATCTTCACGACGATCCCGTACGACGAGGGCTGGAAGGTCTACATCGACGGCGAAAGAGTCGAGACGATCACAGTGCTTGATTCTCTGCTTGCGGTTCCCTCCACGGCGGGATATCACGAGATCGAATTCGTATACCGTCCCGATTGCGCGGTATACGGCGGTCTCATCTCCGTCATCGGTATTCTCGCGTTTGCGGTTCTCATCGTCTGGAGCCGTGTGCGCCGCGTGCGCGCGCTCGCGAAATGCGACGACGGCAAGACCACCCATTTCTTCTACTGCGACGGCGACTCGTGCGGCACTTGGATGAAGGAAGCCGCAGAGGCTTATATCGAAGCGCCTGCGACGGAAACGGAAAGCGTTTCCGAGGAAGCGGTCGCTCCCGAAACGAGCGAAACGGAAGAAAACGGTTCCGTATCGGAAGAATAACCTGAATATTGCCGATGAATCGGTTCCGTCGGTTCATCGGCAATCATTTTTTTGAAGAACATTGTAAGAAAGGGTACCACGTTGAAAACCGTACTTTTTGCATTGAACGGCTCTTACTCGCACACGAATCTTGCCGTACGCGCGATCGGTCACGCGCTGCGCGCGGCGGGCGAGGAGGTCGTTATTCTCGAGAAAAATCTGAAGGACACGCGGCTTTCCGTTCTGGAGGCGCTCGTGTCGGAGCGCGCGGACGTATACGGCTTTTCCGTCTACATCTGGAACGCGCCCGAAATGTACGCCTTCGCTTCGGAGCTGAAGACGCTTCTTCCTTCCGCGCTCGTCGTCATGGGAGGCCCCGAGGTGTCCTTTGAGGATGGGGACTTTTTTGACAGACATCCCGAAGCGGACGTGATCATCGCGGGGGAGGGCGAGGAGGCTTTTCCCGCGCTTGTGAGATCGCTTTCGTCGGGCGAGAGACCGCGCCGCCGCGTGATCATGGCGAAGCCGTACGCTCGTTTTGCGGAGAGCGGGATCTATTACGACGAGATCGGCGAAGAGCCGAAGGGGCTCGTTTATTACGAATCCGTGCGCGGATGTCCTTTCGCCTGCGCGTACTGTCTTTCCTCACGCGCGGAGGGTATCCGCGCAAAATCGGCGGAGAAGGCGCTCGAGGATCTTCTCGCATTCGAAAAATTCGACGGCATCCGTACCGTCAAGCTCGTTGACCGCACGTTCAATTTCGACCGCGAGCGCGCGAAAACGATATGGCGCGCGCTGTCGGAGGACCGTTACACGAAGGAGTATCATTTCGAGGTCTCGGCGGCGCTTCTGGACGAAGAGAGCTTCGCTATTCTCGAGAGGGCGCCGAAGGGGAAATTCCGTCTCGAGATCGGTGTGCAAAGCACCAACGCCGACACGATCCGCGCGATCGGACGCGCGCTTGATACGAAAAAAACGCTCGAAGCGCTCGAGCGTTTGCATAAAAAGGGCAATCTGCACGTTCACGCGGATCTCATCGCGGGGCTTCCGCACGAGGATTACGCGACCTTCGGACGTTCGTTCGACGACGTTTACGGAAAGGGAAACGTGCTTCAGCTCGGCATTCTGAAGCTTCTGCGCGGCTCGCGTATGCGCGCGGAGGCGGAAAAATACGGCATTCTCTATTCGCCGCGGCCGCCGTACCGCGTTCTGCAGACAAGAGAGCTTTCCTTTTCGGAGCTTATGCGCCTCGAGAGGATCGACGGGCTCAACGACCGATTCTCGAATAGCGGGAAGTTCGATTACACCTTCCCGTATCTGCCGATCGCGTCCGGCTCGCCGTTCGCGTTCTTCGACGGGCTTTGCGATTTCGCGGAGAGCCGTTTCGGTTGCGCTGAGATCGCCCGTCTTCCGCAGACGGAGGCGTTCCGTTTGCTATGGGAATACGCCGCTTTTCTTTCGGAAAAGGGTATTCCTCTCAATTTGAACGAGATTCAAGAACATCTCGCGATGGATTTTCTGCTCGGTGAGACGAGACGCTTGCCGCCGTTTCTCCATACGCAGACCGTGAGCGCGGACGAGAAATACAAAGCGCTCTCGACCGTTGACGTCAAGCGCCGCGCCGCTTGTGAGACGGTGCGCTTCCCGTGGCTCTCGCCGTGCGTCGCCATCGTCGACCGCGTCGGAAAGACCGTCGAGTTCGGGGAATGATGATCGAGATTCGCGCGCTATAGCCGGAAGGCTCCTTCCGGGAGGGAGCTGTCACCGCAGGTGACTGAGGGAGTGTTCGGCAATGAAGACAAGCAGTCGATTCCCACTGTCCACGGAACGTATTCCGTGTCTTGTATGCACGCAGGCTCCTTCCGTCTTTTGCTACGCAAAATCCACCTCCCATAACATTTTGCGAAGCATAATGTGCGGAGGAAGGCTTTTGGCGGGAGGCGAAACGTCTCCCCTGCGATGTCGCCGAGTCTGTGCGCAGAGGGAAAAAGAGTGAAAATACATACAATGAAAAAGAAAGGTATGGTGAATCATTATGGCTTTTGATGCCGGTATGACCGCCGCGGTCTGCGCGGAGCTTTCCGAGGCTGCGGTCGGCTCCAAGATCGAAAAAATATATCAGCCGTCCGCCGACGAGATCGTTCTCGTTTGTCGCGGCAAGGGCGGGGGACGAAAGCTTCTGCTTTCCGCGTCGGCTTCCTCGGCGCGCGTTTGCATGACGGAGCTTTCCCGCGAAAATCCGAAAACGCCACCGATGTTCTGTATGCAGCTTCGCAAGCATTTGACGGGCGCTGTGATCCAGAACGTGAGAATGTACGGCTTCGAGCGCGTGATCGAGCTTGAGCTTTCCGCGTTCGACGAAATGGGCTTCGCGTGCAAGAAATTTCTGCACACGGAGATCATGGGTAAGTACAGCAATCTCATTTTCACGGAGGAGAAAAACGGTGAAAAGCGCGTGCTCGGCGCATTGAAGCCCGTCGATTTCACGACCAGCTCGAAGCGTCAGGTGCTTGCGGGCATGGCGTACGAAATGCCTCCCTCGCAGGACAAGACGAATCCGCTGACGGAGAACGCCGCGCATTTCGAGGCGGCGGTGAATTCGTATCCGAAGGAACGTCTCGCGGAGAAATTCATTCTCGACACCTTTCAGGGCATTTCGCCCCTCGTCGCAAGAGAGATCGCGTTCCGCGCGGGCGCGCTCGGAAAAACCATCGGCGAGCTTCCGCGCACCGACGTTCTCTGGCACGCGTTGCGCGCGTTCCGCGAGAAGATCTTCGAGAAGGAATTCACACCCGTTCTGCTCTGCCGCGAAAAAGGCGAGCCCTTCGAATACACCTTCATGCCCGTCGGTCAGTACGGATCGGCGGCGACGGTGAAGGTCTTCCCGAGCTTTTCCGCCATGTTCGACGCCTTCTTCGGCGCGAGAGAGAAAATGGCGGCTATGCGCTCCCGTATGCACGATATGGAAAGTCTTCTTTCGAGCGTGAAGAACAAGCTCTCCCGCAAGATCCCCCAGCTTCAGAAGGAGCTGAAGGAATGCGACGAGATGGAGACCTTCAAGCTTTGGGGCGATCTCATCACGGCTTCCATCTATATGTTGACGAAAAAGGCCTCCTTCTGTGAGGTCACGAACTATTACAGCGAGGAGCTGGAGACCGTGCGGATCCCTCTCGATAACAAGCTTCTGCCCTCGCAGAACGCGGCGCGCTACTACAAGAAATACACGAAGCTGAAAACGGCGCGCTCGATACTGACGCAGCAGATCGAAAAGGCGATCGAGGAGCTCACTTACCTCGAATCCGTCGAGGAGGCGATGGCGCGCGTGGAAAACGAGGAGGACATTCTCGGCATTCGCGCGGAGCTTATGCACTCCGGCTATATCTCAAAAAATCCGACGATGGCAAAGCAGAAGGAAAAGCCCGAAAAGGGTATCCGCAAGTGCAGAACGACGCTCGGCCGCGAATTTTTCGTCGGCAAGAACAATATGCAGAACGACTATCTGACGACGAAGCTCGCGAAGCGCTCGGACTGGTGGTTCCACGTCAAAGGCGGTCACGGCTCGCACGTCATCATGGTCTGCGATATCGGAGAAGACCCCGATGCGAGAGACTTTACGGAGGCGGCTGCCGCGGCGGCGTATTACTCCGGCTTCCGCGACGGCGAGAACGTTGCGGTCGATTACACGGAGGTCAGAAACGTCAAAAAGCCGTCCGGCTCCGTGCCCGGCAAGGTGGTCTACTACACGAACTACACCGCCTACGTCAATCCGCAGAAGCCGTCGGATAACTGACTGAAAGAAGGAGGATTTGATCATGCAGGATCAATTCGGTTTTGAAAACAAAGAAAATTCCCGTCCGCCCGAGGAGAATTGGATCGCCTTCGATCCCGCGGAGGCGGAAAGACAAAGAAGGGAAGAGTCGAAACGCAGACTCCGTTTCGCCGCGAGCCGTATCGGCTGGGCGACGGCGCTCCTCGTCGCCGTATGGCTTGGCGCGGTGCTTTTCGCGACGACCGTCGCCGAGCTTTTCGGTGAAAGCGGTATCGCCATTTACAACAAATATCTTCTGATCATCAACGAGGTGACGCTTGCGATCGGTATCGCCGTCGCCGTTACCGTTCTTTTCCCCGTGCCGCGCGTCAATATCAGAAAAGAGAAGATCACGGCGCTCCAATTCATGATGGCGCTCTCGATCTGCTTCGGCGTGGCTTACGTCACGAACGCCATCGGCTCCGTCGCGCTCATGATATGGAATATGATCACGGGCAACTCCGTCGGCGGCGAGCTGGCGACGCTCCTTTACGACATGGATCCCGTTCTCATGTTCGTTTCCGTCGGCGTGCTTGCGCCGATCCTCGAGGAGCTGTTCTTCCGCAAGCTTCTCACCGATCGTCTGCGCGTGTTCGGTGAGCTTCCCGCGATCCTTTTGCCCGCGTTTTTCTTCGCGCTCTTCCATATGAGCGCCTCCCAGTTCCTTTACGCCTTCACGGTGGGCGTGATCCTCGGATATTTCTATTGCAGAACGGGCAGTTATCTGCTCACCGTTCTGATCCACGCGATCTTCAATACGGTCTCGGGCGTCATCTCCATTCTTCTCCTCGATCCCATCAACGGATTCATGGAGGAGTTCGCAAGAATCGCTTCGGAGACGATGGACGGCGCAGAGATCCTCGCGAGAGTGATGGAGCTTATGCCCGAATACGGCTTGCCGCTCTTCCTCTACGCGATCTACTCGCTTTTCGTCGGAACGCTCAGTCTTCTCGGTATCTTCCTTCTGTTCATCGGTCTCGCCAAGGGCAAATTCAAGACGAGATACGGAGAATACTGTCTGCCGAGAAAGGAAGCCGCAAAGACGGTCTTCAAGACCTCCGGCGTCATTGCCTGCACCGTCTTCCTCGCCGTGATGACCTTCATGTCGCTCTTTTCGTGATACGTTATAATCAAAAATCTCTCACAGATCGAGCTGTGGGAGATTTTTTTGGAGAGGAGAGTGAGATTGTTCTTAGCCTTCCCCTCGCGCCGCTTCGCTGCCCAAGGGGAAGGTAAACGGGCGATTCGTGAATCGCCCCTACGATGTTATCGGGGTTCTTGCGCAGACAGAATTCCGCGCAAAATCGGTTCTCAGTCGGTAGGGGAGCGGCTTACTGCTCCCGAAAACCTTATTGACAATTCCCACGCAAATGTGGTAAAATAGAAAGGTAAATCCATAACGAAGAAAGGAACCTACTCATGAAACTGCATTTCAACGTACAAGGAAAAACGCAGCCCGATCCGTTCATTTTCCGCGACGACGACGGGAAATTCTACATCTACAACACGGGCGTTGACGGCATTCACGCATATTCCTCCGACACGCTCACGGGCGAATGGAAATACGAGGGCATTATTCTGCAAATGCCTCGCGGCGACGAATATTGGGCGCCGAGCATGATCAAGCTCGACGGCAAATACTACATCTACTTCTCGTATCACGTTCCGGGTATGTTCGAGCATATGCACGTCGGCTGCTCGGACGGTCCGCTCGGTCCTTTTGAAAATATCACCCGCCTTTACAAGCGCTTCACCATCGACTCACACGTTGTGAAAACGGACGCGGGGCTCTTCCTCTGGTACGCGGAGGACAATATCGATTGTGACCGTATCGGCACGCGCATTTTCGTGGATAAGCTCCTCGACCCCTTCACCCCCGCGAATATCTGCAAGGAGGTCATCGTCCCCACCTATGACGAGGAGATCACGGGCACGCGCTACGACAAGCCGTGGCACACCGTCGAGGGCCCCTTCTGGTTTGAGGAGGACGGCTGGCAGTACGTCATGTACAGCGGCGGCGCGTTCACGGACGATACCTATCACATCGGCTACGCCCGCGCGAAAACGGACGAACAGGATCTCACCATGGTCGATTACGAAAAGGTCACGGATAACGGCAAATTCAAGCCCGTTATGTTCCGCAACGAGTTTGAAGAAGGCGTCGGACACCACAGCGTCATAAAAGCGGAC
>JAZRLQ010000198.1:0-11875 GCA_045646925.1 Eubacteriales bacterium | reverse complement strand
GACGTAGAAGCCGTATTTGTCGCAAAGCTCGTAAAATACGGGGGCGTTCGGATAATGGGAGGTGCGGATGCAGTTGATATTATTCTTTTTCATGAGGATGAGATCTGCCATCATATCCTCGACGGTGACGGTGTAACCGTTGCGCGCGTGCGTGTCGTGACGGTTGACACCCTTGAGCTTGACGGCGGTACCGTTGATGAGAAGCTCGCCCTTGCCGCTGACGGCAATGCTGCGGAAGCCGATCTGTTTTCTGATATATTCGTCGCCCGCCTTGATCACGAGAGTGTAGAGATAGGGCGTTTCTGCCGTCCAAAGCTTCGGGTTTTCAACATGAAGTGTGGAAAACTCTGTCTCGCCGTCGCATATCTTCGCTTCGATCTCGACGGGCTCTCCGATATAGGTGCAGGAAACGGAAACGTCGCCGTTTACGTTCGTGCGGATGTCCAGATCGTGAATATGGTTTTCGGGACGGGAGAGGAGCCATACGGAGCGGAAGATGCCGTTGTAACGGAAGCAATCCTGGTCCTCCATATAGGTCGCGTCGCTGTAGGTGAAGACAACGACGGTGATATCGTTTGCGCCCGCGGTCACGAAATCAGTCAGATCGAATTCGGACGCGAGATGAGCGCCCTTGGACATACCGACGTATTTTCCGTTTACGTAAACGAGAAACATGGAGCATACGCCGTCGAACATGACGTAATGGCGGCCGTCAACACACGGAAGATCGAAGCTTCTGTGATATACGCCGACGGGCGTGTCCATCGGAACGTGAGGGGGCATGAAGGGGATCGGGTACGCGCAGTTCGTATATTGGATCTGTCCGTAGCCGTGGCATTGCCAGCAAGCGGGAACGGGCATGGTTGCGTCGTAAGAGATCGCGGCGACGTCCTCCGGTACCTCGGGGATCGTTTCGTAATAACGGAAATCCCAGATGCCGTCGAGAGAACGGACGTTGCTGACCGTCTTTTCGAAGGAGTCGGAGGAGTGGGGGATATAATATGCGCGCGCGGGCATTCTGTTTTCGCCCGGCATAGCGGGAGTGAGCCATTTTTTTGCGTTCATGAAGGGGTCCTTTCTCGCCGTTTGGCGTTAGAGGTGATTTTGTCCCTTTTATTATAAGTGGTTTATGGACAACTGTCAATATTTTTTATTGGATTTGTCGGGTGTTTTGCTTGAGAAAAGGTCTTTTTTATCGAGTCTGTTGTGAAAATGTCATAAAATAAAAATCGCCTCAAACGCGATGTTGCGTTTGAGACAGCTTCCGTTATCGGATATTTTGTTTTTTTGCAATATTGAGAATTCTTACGATCGCAGGGCATACGACGATGTTGGCGATCAGCTCAAATACGAAATTCAAACCAACGAAGAAAACGATGAGGTACATACCGACCGAAATTCCCTCTGCGGTCGCGCCAGCATTGACCGTATCTGCAAAGAATACGAGCGAGCCAATGAGAAAAATTCCCGTGTTCACAACGGTGCAAGCAATCGCGCTTACGAGAACCGCGAAATACTGATTGATCTTCACGAGAAGTTTATACACGAGTCCTGCGCATAAGCCGGAAAGAATGCCTTTCACCATGACGGTAATGATCGTTCCGGGAAAGCTGAGTCCGAACCAGAATGCGGCGTCGGGGGTTGCGAAGAAAATAATACCTGCAACGGCTCCCAGCCACGCGCCCGCGAACGGACCGAATAAAGTCGCGCCGATGATGACGGGGATCAATGTCAGAGAAATCGAGGCAAGACCGCCGATTTTAATGAATCCACCGTAATAGGCAAGTACCGCGACCAGTGCTGAAAGCAAAGCCAAAAGGATCATCGATACGAGCTTTTTCGTGTGCACGCTTCTGTTGTTTGTAGTTTTCATAAATTCCTCCTTGCTGTCGTCCGCTTTTGCGGTACAACGCATAAAAATTTATATTATCTCTCTTTGAGAGCAATATACAAACGGATATTCAATTGTTTTTTTGATAAATGAGATGGAGTCCCTTTAATACCAGATGCTTGTCGACCGTGATCGTATGTCTGCAATGCGGTACGATCAGAGTTGCGGCGCTTCCTGTTGCGTATACCGGAAGAGCGGTACCGATCTCGTCACGGATCCGATCGATCATACCGTCTACCATGGATGCGTTTCCGAAGATAACGCCCGAGCGCATACTGTCTGCCGTATTTTTTCCGATGACGGTTTTGGGCGCTGTCAAGTCAACTTTGGGTAGTTGTGCCGTTTGCTCTGACAAAGCGTTCAGCCCCATAATGACACCGGGAATGATCGAAACTCCTGCAAACGCTCCTTTGGCGTTGACGACGGTCATTTTTGTTGCGGTTCCCATATCGATAATCAGCGCGGGGCTGCTATAAATATTATGGACTGCAACGCAGGCGCAGATCAGATCAGCTCCCACGGAAGACGGCGTGTCGCAATGGATATTGAGTCCGGTTTTGATTCCGGGGCCAACGATCAGTGCGTCAATTTTCCAAAGAAGTCGCACCGCTTCTTTGAGAGTTGCATTGAGAGGCGGAACGACCGAGGAAATGATCGCACCGTTTACAATCTTGCCGGCAACCTTGTGAACGGCAAGCACGCTCAGAATCTTGCTTGCATACTCATCCGCGGTTTTATTGATTTCTGCGGAAAGATTGATCACAAACATCATCTCGTTGTTCTCAAATCCACCGATCATAATATTGGAATTGCCGATATCTATCGCGAGTATCATGTGCTTTCTTCTCCTTTTGAATATTTCATCACGCCAATGAAGCCTTCCAACAATCGAAAACCCCGCTAAATTTTATTATATCACAAATCGATCGGTTTGTAAATGCGTTTTTTGGAAGTGATGTAAAGTTCTCCCAAATAAACAAAAAATATTTGTGAACTTCTGATAATATGTCAATTGAAAATGACCAAAATATATGCTATAATGGAATCACAAAGGAGGTACAGTCCAATGAGAAGCTAAACTTTCAGTTTTCAATCTTTTGATTGTGGTGGAAAGATCGAAAGAGCGAAAGACAAATTCTTCAGAAAATTCTCCGAACGTATTTTTTGATTTATGAGTTAACCTAATAAAAAGAAAGAGAGGACTAAAAATGATGTTAGATATCAAGAGTGAACAGAAATAACCCTTGGTTGTGTTGGGAAGCACGATCAAGGGTTATTTCATTTTTATGTGATACGTTTGCGGCGAAGGTGCCGCTTATTTTTTTGCTCAGATTGTCCGATGCGAAGCATTCGCCTACGAACATATTGCCGGGGGATGATCTGTGATGTTTGGAGAATTGCAATAAAAATGGGACTTGTATGTCAACAAGCCCCAACATTTTTATTATATCACAAAAAAATCGTCTTGTAAATATGCTTTGGAGAGGTTGCCGAAACTTCTCCCTGTTCCACAAAAAAGATTTCAGAGCTTCTGTTAAAATGTCAATTGAAAAACGGGGAAATGTATGCTATAATGAAATCACAAAACAGAGGAGGTACAGTCCGATGAGAACTTGATCCCCGAGCTTTTTAAAAGATTTTCTGCTATCTGTATTGAGCATAATGAACGTCCGAATTTCCATTGAAGTCCACGGCGGTGTTAACGCTTTATATAGATTCTACAAACCAATCTATCAATGCAGATCTCGAATAAAACGTGAAAGAGAATTTTTTATCTGGCTTTTCACCCCTTCACCTTTTGAACCGGAATTTTTACAAGACAAAAAATGGTATTCTCCATAGAGAATTAGAAAAAGAGTTTTGATCGTTGTGGGAAAGAAGAGACAAAAGGCAGACTACGAAAGAGAGGAATACCAAAATGACGTTAGATATCAAAATCGAACAGAAATAACCCTTGACTATGTTGTGGCAAAACGTGGTCAAGGGTTATTTCGTTGTATGGAGTTCTTCCGCCCGTTTTCCGCAGAAACGGGGGATTTTTTGTTTCGGATCATGTGCCGCGAACGGAGGATTAGGACCGGCGGGATAAAAAAAGCGCGCGTTATCCGATACGGATCACACGCAGCCCCAACACTTTTATTTTACCACAAAAAGAAGCGTTTGTAAATACGGTTTTGTAAAGTCTTTGAAACTTCTCCCAAATAAACAAAAAATATTTGTGAACTTTTGATAAAATGTCAATTGAAAATCACCAAAATATATGTTATAATGAAATCACAAAACAGAGGAGGTACAGACCGATGAAACTTTAAATTCCCGAACTTTCAAACATAAGATTTATTTCATTCGTACACAATGACAGTGATACGAATACCTCCATTCTTTTAATCGGAAATCTTTTGAAAGTTTATTCACCCTCACCTCAGGCTACTGAAGTTCTTACAAGACAAAAATGGCGTTCTCCATAGAGAATAATAATGAAAAGAGTTTTGATCGTTGAGGAAAAGAAGAAGCACAGGCAGACTACGAAAGAGAGGAATACCAAAATGACGTTAGATATCAAAATCGAACAGAAATAACCCTTGGTTACGAACGAAAAAACGTAATCAAGGGTTAATTTCATTTTTGGAGTTATGCGCTCGACCGTTTTCGTTGGTTTTACGAATGACGGAGGGGCTTTTCTTTTTTACAGACGCCGCGTCACAGATAACCGCGGACGTCCTTTCCGAGTCTTTCCTCCAATTCGATCAGCCGTTTTGCGATATCCTTTGAGCCTTCGTCAGCCGCCCCATACTGATTGAGATATTTGTTGAGAGATTTGACACCCATATCGCAACCGTCCGTGATCAGATCGGCGATGGTATGGTCGGATTCCTGCATGATGAGCTTGATATTGGTCTTCATCCACGACATCCCCTTGGCAATGGGGTTCGGTTCCTTTCCCTCGTCTCCGAAGCGGTTGAGGCTTTCGTCGATTTCGGTTTCCAGTTTTTTGTGCGCGGTCTTGCAATCGGCAAGTGTCTTTTTCAGCGAGTCGGATTTTACGTATTCCAGAACCTCGTCGATGGAGCTGACTCCCATTTTCACACCCGCGTCGCATTCACGAAGCAAACGTATCGTATCTTGTTCGATCATGAGCTTGTTTCCTTTCCTATATGAGATGGATGTAGTATGTACGAAAAAGAGGGGTTTTATTCGTTTGGATTTTGAGAAGCAAACATGACTGCGTAAGCGATTCCACGGCAATTGTTCGGAGTATAAAATTTTCTGCCGCGCTCATACTATTTGCAGACTTTGAAGAAAGGAATGTATATGATGAAAACACGGCATAAAATACGAAACGCGATCGGCAGAACGATTGCTTTCTTTTTATTGATCGGATTCTTTTGCTCATTGATCTTGTCGTCGGCGTTTGTGATATATGCGGTTAAGGGCATTGACGCAGAGCTTGACATGGATATGCTCGTTTCCGGGCAGGGACGGACGACGAAATTATATTATACCGATGCCGACGGGAACGCGGTCGAAATGGAGGATCAGCGCTTGATCGGTTCGGAAAACCGAATCTGGATCTCGCTTGAAAAAATACCGATCGAGGTGCAGAACGCCTTTATTGCCATTGAGGATCACCGATTTTTCGAGCATAAGGGCATGGATCTTCGTCGGACGGCGGGTGCTATCCTCGGATTTTTTTCGGGAGGCGTAAGGAGCTACGGCGGCTCCACGATCACGCAACAGCTCATCAAAAATCTGACGGGGGACAATAGCGTAACGCCGAAACGGAAGTTAACGGAGATCATGCGGGCGTTGAAGCTGGAAAAGAGCATGACGAAGGAAGCGATCCTCGAGCTTTATCTCAACACCGTGTATCTTGCGCAGGGGTGCTACGGACTCGAAACCGCCGCGGAGACCTATTTCGGAAAGAGCGCATCGGAGCTGAATGCCGCGGAGGGCGCTTCGCTTGCCGCCGTGATCCAATATCCGACGAAATACGATCCCATCAAAAATCCGGAATACAATCGGGAGCGCAGAGATACGATCCTTTGGCGTATGCACGAGCTTGGACTTCTGGAGACCTCGGCGTATGAGGAAAGCATCTCCGCGCCGACGGCTCTGCGGCTTGGAGAACGGACGGAGACGGAGGTAAAAAAATCGTGGTTTACGGAGGTCGTCATCGAGGATGTGATCGCCGATTTGTCGGAAAAGTACGGTCTTTCCCGAACGGTAGCGTCCGGTATGCTCTATAACGGCGGTCTTTCCATTTTCACGACGATGGACAAAAAAATGCAGGAGACCGTCGAGCAGTATTACGAAAATATCGAGAACTTTCCGAAAAGCGAGGAGGGCGCGCGCGCCAATTCCGCCGCCGTTCTGATCGATCCGAAGAGCGGGCGATTGCTCGCGGTCGCAGGCGACGTCGGGGAGAAAAAATCGGATCGCATTTTCAATCTCGCAACGCAAATGCTCCGTTCTCCCGGTTCGGTGATCAAGCCCATTACCGTTTACGCACCCGCGATGGAAAGGGATCTGATCACATGGGCGAGCGTATACGACGACGTTCCCGTTACCTTCACGAAGGAGGGAAGCGGATATGCTCCGTGGCCGAAAAATAATCCGCGTGTATACGCGGGACTGACGACGGTCAACGCCGCGCTTTGCAAATCGACAAACACGGTCGCCGTCCGCATTTTGCAGGAGCTTGGCGTACAGACGGCATTCGGATACGCAAAGCGATTGGGCCTTTCTCATCTGATTGAAAGGGAAAACGGAGAAAACGGGAAGACGCTTTCGGATATCGCTCTCGCTCCGCTTGCCTTGGGCGCGGTCACGCGAGGCGTTTCCGTCAGAGAGATGACGGGTGCGTACAGCGCGCTTGCCGACGGCGGCGTTTATCACGAGGCGATCTCCTATACCGCCGTTTATGACAAGGACGGAAATCTGCTTCTTTCTCACGGCGGCGATGGAGAACGGGTTTTCAGCGAGGAGACGGGGGATCTGATGACACGTCTTCTGGAAAACGTTGTTTCGCAGGGTACGGCAACGGATATCAGCCTGAGAAAGACGCTTCCCGTCGCAGGGAAAACGGGAACCTCCAATGCTAACACGGACCGATGGTTTATCGGCTATACGCCCGATCTGCTTTGCGGTGTCTGGTATGGACACAAGGACGCCCGCGATATCGGAACGCATAAAAAGAATCCCGCCGTTCTGATCTTCGACGGACTTATGACGAGGATCTACGCGAAAAACAGCGCGGAAACGGTAACGTTGGATAAAAGCCATACGTTCACGAGAAGCGAAAACGTCGTCCGTTGTCTCTATTGCAAGGATTCGGGCGATCTTCCGACGTCGGTCTGCTCGCACGATCTGCGCGGTCACAGATTGGAGTACGGCTATTTCAAAAAAAGAACCGAACCGAAATCCCGTTGCGAAACACACGTTCTTGTCGATTACGACGGAGAAACGCGCGCTATCGCCGCGGAGCATTGTCCGAGTGAAAATATTGTGCGCGTTGCTCTTCTCAAATATTACAATCGCTCGTTTCCGTGCGAGATCAAAGTGACGGACGCGCAATATATGTACAGACATTTGCCATACGGCGCGTCGCCGTCCGTCGATGAAAACGAAGCGTTTTTTCAGGACTTTTACGAATCGAACGGCAATTTTATCGGTATTTGCGGCGGTAAGCGCGCAAGCAACCGTTACTGCGCCGAGCACGAAAGACCTTCGACGGAGTCGGCGGAAACGGAATCTGCGGAAGAGACGTCGGAGACGGAGACTGCCCCCTTTTCGTCGAGTGAGGTGATGCGCGAAGAATCGACGGCAGAAACCGCACCCGTGGAAACCACTCCCATTGAACCAAGAGAAACCGAGGAGACGAAAAAGAAAAGACTGATCCCGTGGGGATTCTCTTGACACAGAAAACGCCGACCGTTCAACGTGAGCGGTCGGCGTTTTGACGTTCGATCAATTTTTTTCGGCAAGTGCAAGTTTTTCTGCGGCGGTGAGGAGAATGTCCCGTTCGCAGAAGGGCTCTTTTTTACCGTTTATGAGTTGATATTTTTCGTGACCTTTTCCTGCGAGAAGGACGATGTCGCCCTCTTCGGCGTGGGAAACGACGTATTCGATGGCTTCCTTTCTGTCGGGGATCGCGACGTAGGGAGCGTTCTGCATATACTTTTCGATATCGGCAATGATATCCATCGGAGGCTCACGGTCGGGATTGTCACTCGTCAGCACGGAGAAGTCCGCGTAAGCGGAGGCGGCAATACCAAGTTCGCGGCGGCGGATCTCGGTACGTCCTCCGACGGTGCCGAACAGACAGATCAGTCGCTTCGGCTCGTATTTGCGGAGCGCGTTCAAGGCGGCGGAGAGGCTTTCTCCGTTGTGCGCGTAGTCGATGACGAAGGTCACGCCGCGGATACTCGTCGGCACAAGCTCGAAGCGACCCTTCACGCAGACGTCACCGAGCGCTTCCGCGGCGTTTTCGAGCGAAACGTCGGCAAGCGTTGCGGCGGCGATGGCGGCAAGCGCGTTGCTGACGGAAAACGCGCCGGGAAACGGCACGAATGCATCGGTCTTTGTATCCTTATTTTTAACGATAAAGGAAGAGCCGAAGCCCTTTTCCGTTGCGGTGGAGAGAATGGATCTTGCGGAAAAATCCGCTTCGTTTGCAATGGAGTACGTCTGCTTTTCACAAGAGGCAGATTCGTAAAATTCCTCGAAATAGGGATCGTCCATATTGAAGATCGCGTGGTCGCAACGAGCGAAGAGCGCTTTTTTGCACGCCTTGTAATCGTCGAAATCGGGGTGCTCCGCGCCGCCGATGTGATCCTCGGAAAGATTGGTCATGATCGCGGTGAAAAAGGGAATGCCGTAGATACGGTCGAGCTTCACGCCCTGCGAGGAGACCTCGATAACGGCGTAGCAAACGCCCTTTTCGACCATTTCTGCAAAGATACGGAAAAGCTCGTAGCTTTCGGGCGTGGTATTGCCCGTCGGTGTCAGCACGTCGCCGATACGAACGCCGACCGTGCCGATGGAAGCGGCGGGGATCCCGTTTTTGCAGAGGATGTGGCGGATCATTTCGCAGATCGTGGATTTTCCCTTCGTTCCCGTCACGCCGATCACGCGGAGCTTTCTCTCGGGGTGATCGAAAATGCAGGCGGAAAGAGAGGCGAGCGCGCGGCGCGTGTTTTCAACACGGAAAACGAGCGCGTCGGCAGGGAGATCGAGCGGCTTTTCGCAGACGAAAACGCGAGCGCCCTTATCGTAAGCGGATCTTGCGTATTTATGACCGTCCGCGACTGCGCCGACGATACAAACGAAAATAACGCCGTCCGTGGCTTTGCGGGAGTCGTATACGATGTCCGATATCATCATTTGCGGACACGGAATGTCTTTTTCGGGTATATCAATGGCAAGGAGAAGATTTTTTAATGTTTGCATGATGAAAAATCCTTTCTGAAGCGGCGTTTATTTCAAAACAGCGGGATTTTGCATGTAGACGTCGGGGAATCCCGTTGGGATCTTTCCGCAGCTTTCGATCGCGCGCAGAGCTAGTACGAGCAGAGAGTCGATGAAGAGATAGCGGGGGTAATTTTCAAGTCCTCGGATCAGAGAAAGCTCCGTGCAGCCGAGAATGATCGCTTCCGCGCCGTTTTCGTAAAGCTCCTCCGCGATGCCGATAAATTCATCCATGTCGGGTTCTTTCGCGACCTTGATGCTTTTGTATATGATGTCCATCAGCTTGGCTTGCGATTGCTCGCAGGGCAGAGCGAACGAAACGCCTTCCTCGAGACAAGCCTGCTGATAAGCGCCCGCGATGACGGTTCCGGCGGTCGCCATGATGCCGATCTTGCGAACGCCCGCATTTTTCGCCAGACGGACGGTTTCTTTTACGATGTTCAAAACGGGGACGGGCGAGATCTTTTCGATCTCGTTATAGAAATAATGCGCGGTATTGCAAGGAACGGTGATGAGATCCGCTCCCGCGCCCGCAAGCGCCCGCACGCCCTCTACCATGGAGGGAAGGGGAGAGGACGGGCTTTTACCGAGGATAAATTCCGTTCGGTCGGGAATGGAGGCTTTGCTGATGAGGACGATATCGAGGTGATCCTGATCGCGCAAGGCTTTCGTATGCTCGGTAATCAACTGATAAAAATATACGCTGGCGGCAGGCCCCAGTCCGCCGAGAATTCCGAGTGTTTTTGCCATGGTCGTTCCTTTCTTGATCAAGGATAGAGCTTGTATTTCTTGTAGTAACGGCGATTGTGTACCAGCACGTAAGCAAGTCTCATGGGATTCATTCTCAGATCGTAGGAGTAGAAGAGTGAGGAGGCGGTGTTGCCCTTTTTCACGAGCGCCTTCACGGTCTTCATGGTTTCTTCATCCTTGATATAGGAATATATGATCTTTTTCGGAACGGTATGCCAGAAGGAAGGCTCCTTGATGAGCAGAACGTCGTCGCCGAGAGAATCCGTCGCGTCTCCCACGAACATCTTCGCGATATTCGCGCCGGAGTGCGTGACGTAGAAATTGCTTCTGCCCTGACGGAGATTGATCTCGAAGATCTTGAACTTTCCGTCTCTTTCGTCGAATTTGATATCGAAGTTCGCAAATCCCGTGTAGCCGACGGATTCGAGGAAGCGGCGTACGGTCATCATCAGCTCCTCGTGGTATTCGGTGAGGATCGCGACGTGGTTGCCTATTCCCTTGGGCGTATGTTCTTCGAGAAGCACGTGTCCGAGACACATCATCTTGACCTTTGCGTTTTTGTCACAGTATGCGGTAAGTACGTACATACGGGAGTCATCTCCGGGGATGAAGTCCTGAATGATCAGCGAATCGTCGTAGCCGGATGCGAAGATCGTCTTTGCGATCTCCTTCGCTTCTTCGGGAGTGTCAGCCTTGTATACCTTCTTCATGCCGGCGAAGGGATTCTGCCAGTAGCGGATGGAGCTGGAGGGCTTGACGATGACGGGGTATGCGAAGGGAAGCGCGTCGAACTTGTCCGTTTCCGTTTCGTTTTTGATGATGACGGTATTGGGGAAGTCCATACCGTGCTGAACGCACATTTCGTAGAAGGCTTCCTTGGAGATCAGCTTTTTCGCAAGCTCCGCGTTCGGACAAGCGCAGTAATAATAGCGGGAGAGCGTTTCCTTGTTTTCAATGATGAGATCCGCGTAAGCGTCGGTACAGCCGACGAGGATCATCAGCGCGCCCTCGTGCTGCTTTGCGAACGCTTCGAGCGTGGGAAGGAGAACCTCCGCGGTGTCCACGTTATCGATGGAATGGAATTTGACGATCTTCGAGCGTTTGGTCGTGCCAAGCTCGTATCTGCCGAATGCGTAGGATTTTACGCCGAATGCTTCGTGGAAGGCGCGCGCAACGCTGTAGCAGTTCAGATCTGCGCCGAGAAGCACGGGGATGATGTTTTTCTGTGTATTCATATTGAGTTATTCCTCATTTCCGTTATATTTTCAGTCGTATTTGCGCGGAAAATAACCGCGTACGTCTATTATACCACAAAATGTAAAAGAAGATCAAAAAATTTTGAAAAAATAAAAAAATAATGGGCTCCGTTTGGAACCCATTATTTTCGACAATTAATTACTGTTCTTCGGGAGCACCAACAGGGCAAGTACCAGCGCAAGCACCGCAGTCAATGCATTCGTCAGCATTGATTACGTATTTGCCGTCTTCTTCTGTGATAGCGCTAACGGGGCAACCGTCTGCGCAAGCACCGCAACCGAGACATGTGTCTGCATTAATAACGTAAGGCATAGTAAATCTCCTTTTCTGAACTGAAAAATTTAGTAAGCGAAATCATCCGCGTACCTTATGACTATATTGTAGCACATTTTTAAAAAAAGTCAAGGTTTTTTCTTGAAAAGATATATAAATCCCACGGATCAAGGGAAAACTAATCGCATTGGAAATCACTTGTTCGGAAAGGAATTTCTTATATGAATATGGATAATG
>JAZRLQ010000197.1:0-11301 GCA_045646925.1 Eubacteriales bacterium | reverse complement strand
GGTGAAAAGGGCGACACCGGTGAAAAAGGCGATAAAGGCGACACCGGTGAAAAAGGCGAAAAAGGTGATAAGGGCGACACGGGTGTCGGTATCACAAAAATGGAAATTGTCAACGGTCAGCTCGTTGTAACATATTCCGATGGAACGGTACAGAATCTCGGAAATATCCTCACGGAAGAAACGGGTACGAAGGGATTGGAATATTACCCGCTCCCCGACGGCACTTATGGTGTCATGATGGGAACGACAAAATATCTTGAAACCATTGAAATTCCCGCAACCTATCAGGGAATAGCTGTGACACAGATTTTGGAACAGGCTTTTGCTGGCGCAACCAATCTTAAAAATATCGTGATTCCGAATAGCGTGACGAGTATTGGCTACGGTGCGTTCTTCGATTGCAAAAATCTGACGAGTGTTGTGATTCCCGACAGCGTGACGAGTATAGGCGAGGATGCGTTCCGCGGTTGTACCGGATTGACGAGCGTGACACTGGGTAACAGTGTGACGAGTATAGGCTATTTTGCGTTCTCCGGCTGTACCGGATTGACGAGTATTGTGATTCCCGACAGCGTGACGAGCGTAGGTGAATCTGCGTTCTGGTATTGTACTAGTCTGACGAATGTGACACTTGGTAATGGTGTAACGAGCGTAGGTGAATCTGCGTTCTCCGGTTGTAGCGGGCTGACGAGCGTGACACTGGGTAACAGTGTGACGAGTATTGGCTACGGTGCGTTCTCCGGTTGTAGTGGTCTGACGAGCATTGTCATTCCGGATAGCGTGACGGATTTAAATGGATTCTCCTACTGTACCGGATTAACGAGCGTAACGATTGGTAATGGTGTGACAAGTATAGGTGAGGGTGCGTTCCGCGGTTGTAGCGGTCTGACGAGCGTGACACTGGGTAACAGTGTGACGAGTATAGGCGATTGTGCGTTTTTAGGTTGTACCGGATTGACGAGTATTGTGATTCCCGACAGCGTGACGAGTATAGGAGCCTATGCATTCAGTGCTGATAATTGGTATCTCGGATCCGGCAATTCTATGAGTTTGACGAGCATAACGATCGGCAACGGTGTGACGAGTATAGGCGATTCTGCGTTTGTAGGCTGTACCGGATTGACGAGTATTGAGTTGCCTGCCGGTTTGACAAGTATAGGCGATTCTGCGTTCCACGGTTGTACCGGATTGACGAGTATTGTGATTCCCGATGGCGTAACAACCCTCGGTGGATATATGTTTGAGTATTGCAGTAAGTTGACGAGCATCGTAATTCCGAATAGTGTAACGAGCATTACAGGACATATTTATTTCCAAAATTGCAGTATTACTTATGGTGGTACGATGGAACAGTGGGTCAATTTGATTGGAGACTACGGTAATGTGTCTTCATATAATTGCACCGTTACCTGCACAGATGGTACGATAACTTATTGATACCGAGAAATATGAAAGCCGCCCCCCGTGGGGTGCGTCTTTCTCTGCCAAGATACTTACCTGAAAAAATTTGAAAAATATCTTTGCAGGACTTCTCCAAATGTGATATAATAGGGTCAAAGAGAAATCAATATGAAGGAAGAAAAACGGAGCGTTATGAGAAAGAATTTTTTAGATAAGGGCAAGGACACGCCGATCGAGCGCTTTTACGGCGTAGGCGAAAAAAGGGCGGAGGCCTTTCATAAAATAGGGATTTTTACCGCCTCGGATGCGGTCTACCGCTTTCCGCGCGCTTACGAGCCGAGGGGGAACGTGAAGACGACGGCAAGCGCCGCGGACGGCGAGGTATGCTCGCTCATTCTGACCGTTGCGGATCGTCCGAAAAACGCCATGATCCGAAAGGGAATGACGTTGACGAAATTCAAGGGCTTTGACGGAGAGGGCAATTGCAATCTCATCTTTTTCAATCAGCCGTATATCAAGGATCAGGTGTCGCAGGGCATGACGTTCCGCTTTTTCGGAAAGGTGAAGAGGGAGCGCTCGGGCGTTTCCATGACGAGTCCCATTGTGGAGGCGGTGCACGGGATCACGCCGCTTCGCGACCTCGTTCCGATCTACTCGCTGACGGCGGGGATCACGCAGAAATTCATGGGCTCGGTCATGCGCGAGGCGCTGGAAGCAGTTTGCTCGGAGACGGACGGGATCTCCGAATATCTCTCTCCCGAAATGAGAAGAAGGCTCGGACTTTGCGGCATTCGCGAGGCGCTATCCATGATCCACGCGCCGCGCGTGATGGAGGATACGCTGACGGCGATCCGCAGACTTGCGTTCGACGAGCTTTTCATGTTCGCACTCTCCGTTTCCTTGTACGGAAAGGAGGAGAAGGCGCAGGTCTCCGCGCCGTATGGGAATTTTGACGATCGGCGCTTCATGGAGCTTCTTCCGTACGCGCTGACGGGCGCGCAGAAGAGAACCTTCGAGGCGGTGGCGGCGGATCTCCGCAGCGGTTTGCTGATGAACCGACTCGTCGTCGGTGACGTCGGCTCGGGCAAGACGGTCTGCGCCGCGTACGCCGTTTATCTCGCGCTCATCAACGGAAAGCAGGCGGCGATCATGGCGCCGACGGAAATTCTCGCAAGACAGCATTACGGCGAGCTTTCCGAAACGTTCGGGAAGCTTGGCTTCCGCGTGGGACTCATGGTCGGTAGCATGACCGCCGCATCGAAACGAAAGACGGCGGCGGCGCTCGCTTCGGGCGAGATCGATCTCGTCATCGGCACGCACGCGCTCATTGAAGATACCGTTTCCTTTGCCGATCTCGGTCTTGCGGTCATCGACGAGCAGCACCGATTCGGCGCTGCGCAACGCTCAGCGCTTGCGAAAAAGGGGCGTGATACCCATATTCTGACGATGAGCGCAACGCCGATCCCGCGAACGCTCGCGATGGTCATTTATTGCGATACGGACGTTTCCGTCATCGACGAAATGCCCCCCGGCAGACAGAAGGTCGATACCTTTCTCGTCACGGAATCGTATCGCGAGCGGCTCAATGCGTTTATCCGCAAAAACGTCGAAGCGGGCGGACAGGTCTATATCGTTTGTCCCGCCGTCGAGGAGGAGGAAACACTCGTTTCAGAGAGCGGGGAAAAGCTTTCCGCCTCGGAAGCCATTGCGCTCGGAGACACCGACGAGGAGAAGCCGCGTCTGAAGGCGGCGGTCGATTTCGCGAAGGTCCTCTCGGAAGAAACGTTTCCTGAATACCGTTCAGCCTTCGTTCACGGGAAGCTGAATGGAAAGGAGAAGGACCGTATCATGAACGCTTTCGCTTCGGGCGAGCTGGATATCCTCGTTTCCACGACCGTGATCGAGGTCGGCGTGAACGTGCCGAACGCAACGCTCATGATCGTGGAGAATGCGGAGACCTTCGGTCTTTCCGCGCTCCATCAGCTCCGCGGACGCGTCGGCAGAGGCACGAGAAAATCGTACTGCGTGCTCGTCTCCGACAGCAAAACGCAGAAGGCGAAGGAACGTCTCGGCATTCTATGCAAATCGAACGACGGCTTTGCGATCGCGCAGAAGGACCTCGAAATGCGCGGACCGGGTGATTTTTTGGAGCAGACCTTCGGAAAAACGCGCCAGAGCGGTGAGTTCGATCTCGGTATTGCCTCTCTCGAAAAGGACGTGAAGCTCCTCTATACCGCGTTCGACGAAGCCAAGCGTCTGCTGGCGGAGGACCCGTCCCTCTCCTCCGAGGAAAATCAGCCGCTCGCCAAGGCGCTGAAGGAAAGGGTTTATAAAAGACAAAACGTGGTCGTGTGAGAAAATTGCCGCTTCGCCTCCCGTTCTACCATCGGAATCGGATGCTCGCTGGAGGGGCGTACAGGCGGTATCGCACACAGACGGAGCGAGGCAGAGAGCTGACCGCCTACGCCCAGAGGGAAAAGATCCCCGAGAGGGGTGAATGTTGTTCCGTCGGCGCACCCGCGCGAAGCGCAAGGCTTCCATAAGATCAAAGCCCGACGAAGAACCACAAGCGGCGAAAACCCTTTCGTCAAGCAAACAGTTCCGCTGTGCGGGCGTTTGCGTAGAGCTTGTGGGCTTCGCTTGATACGCATTCCATACGCACAAGCGTTCAACCTGCAAGGTTGCCAACTTCTTTTTGTAACTTTTTCTTTTTGGCAAAGAAAAAGTTAACCGTTTCCCCTTTCCAAAGGGAAAGAAAAAAGTTAACGTTTCCCCCTTTTTCAAAGGGGAAGGTATACAGAGGTTCAAAGCAAACACGAATTTGAACAATATACAAAAAGAAAGGAAATTGTCATGGGAAGAATATTTTTTAACGAGGACTGCAATCATTTCGTCTTTACGAGAAAAATGGCGGGATATGAAAGAATCACGATGGAGCAGGCGAGAGATTTCATTCTGCAATACAAGGGCTCGCAGATCACGGACTTTTTCGTCTGTCTCGGCGCTTCGGGAAACTGGTACGATTCCGAAAAGACCGAAAACGTCATGCAGAACTACAGACGTTGGATCGCCGAGGGCAAAACGGATGAAAACGAGAGCAATATTGTTGTCAGCTCCGTCAGCCTCATCGAACGGTTTTACAGAGATTACGGCACGTCCGTGCAGGCGGTATGGGTGAAAACGCTCCGCGAGATCGGGATCAATCCCTGGGTCAGCATTCGAATGAACGATATTCACAACGCGGGAGACAAGGAATCCATTCTGCACAGTGAATTTTTCCGCAACAACCGCGAGAAGAACCGCGTATCTCACAGAGAGCCTGCGGGATATTACGATTACGCGCTCGACTATATGTTCCCCGAGGTCCGCGAGCATTATCTCGGCGTGGTCGGAGAGGCGCTCGAACGCTTCGATATCGAAGGCATCGTGCTTGACTTCATGCGCGAGATCTTCTCGATCGGAATCGGCAGAGAATACGAGGGAATCGCCGTCATCAACGCATTCATGAGAGACGTTCACGCGCTCGTGGAGAACGCGGAGAATCGCCTCGGGCACGCGGTCAAGGTTGCGGTCCGTCTTCCGGACACGCCCGAAAAGGCGCTCCGTCTCGGCTTCGACTTCTTCGATTGGGTGGATGAGGGCATCGTCGACTGTCTCGTCGTCACGCCGCGCTGGGCAAGCTCCGACAACCATATGCCCATCGACCTCTGGAAAAAGATTCTGAAGGGCAAGAACGTCACGCTTGCGGCGGGACAGGAGATTCTGATCAATGCATACAACCGCCGCGGCTTCTCTCCGCAATACAATACGTACGAAACGGCGATCGCCACGGCTTGCGCGCATCATTTTCAGGGCGCGGACGCGATCTATCTTTTCAATTACATGGATAGCGCGGACAAGACGGGAACGGGAATCACCGAGGACGGCAGAGACCTTTCGCTTTGTGTAAACAACGAGATCTATCAGAGATTTCTGCACACCGCGGGCGATTACGACCTCTCTGCCGCCGCACATCGCCGTCATCTCGTGACCTATAGCGACGTGAGCGCCGTCGGCGTTACGTCGAGAAAGCAGCTTCCCATGCGCTTGTACGGAAAGAGAGACGAGCCGACGGGCTTTTCCACTCTGCGCGTTGCGACGGGCAAGATCCTTCCCACGCAGAAGGTCTCCGTCGTTCTCGGCTTTTCGGGCGAGGAGTACGCGCCGGAGGATATCCGCGTATTCCTGAACGCGAAGCCTTGCCGTCTTCTCGGAGAGGAAGCGCCTCGCGCGCAGCAATTCCGCGACATGAGATACTTCCGTTTCGAAGCGGAGAACGACGGGGCGATCGTTCCCGTTGCCGTCATCGAGGTTGGCGTTTGCGAGGGAAGAACAGAGGTGCATTGGGCGGAGGTTGAAGTTGAATAACGCTCAATCCAAGGTGATGTCTCTGTTGCAAAAAATAAAAAAGACTCTTTTTCGGGAAAAATACGCGTTTCTCGCTTTCGCGATCTCGTGGATTTTGCTTCTTTGCTTTGCGAGCGAAGCGCAGCTTGCTCCGTTCGGGAACAAATGTCTGCTTGCGATGGACCTGCACGGGCAGTATTATCCGATGATGTGGGAGAAGCTATCGGACTTCTTCTCTGTCTGGTCATGGGACGGTGCGCTCGGCTTTTCGACCGTCGCGCAGAGCGCGTATTATACGAACAGCATTTTTCTCGTGCTTTTGCTCCCGTTTTCGGGATACGTGCGCATTGCGGCGCTTCACGGTATGATCTTTCTGAAGATCGCGCTTTCCGCGGCGGCGCTTACGCATTATCTCGGCAGAAAATTTGAAAAATACGATCTTCTGACGGCGGTGTTCGGCGTTGCCTACGGGCTCGGCGCGTATACGCTTGCCTATCTCAATCAGCCGATGTGGCTCGATATCGTTCTTTTCTGCCCGATCGTCCTTTGCGCGCTGGAGAGGCTTCTTTTGGGCGGAAGTCCGATCCCATACGTGCTTACGCTTGCGTTGGCGGTCTTTTCGAATTTCTATATCTCCTTTGCGCTCTGTCTCTTTCTCGCGATCCGATTTGTCGTATATGTCATTCTGAATCGGTGGGCAGGCTTCCGTGATATTTTGAAAATTTCTGCGAGATTCGCGCTTGCCTCCGTCGCGTCTGGGCTTCTGTGCGCGTTTACGTTGATCCCTTTGCTTTTGCATATGGAAAATTGGATCTCGGCATCCGTCGGCTTTCCCGAACAGGGAGAATGGTATCATGACTTTTCCGAGATTGCGGATTCCTTTTCTGCGTTCGTGCCGACGTCGCTGGAATTCGGACCCGCGAACGTTTTTTGCGGCTCGGCTTCGATCTTCCTCGTCTTGACCTACCTTTTCAATACGAGGATCTCATTGAAAAAGAGGATCGTCATGCTCTCGCTTGCGGTATTTCTGTTTGTTTCGTTTGAATGGAGCTATCTCGATTTTATCTGGCACGGATTGCATTTTCCGAATCAGCTTCCGGGCAGACAGAGCTTTTTGTTCATTCTCGTCGTTTCGCTGATCGGATACGAGAACGCGGTGAATTTCGACGGCGTAGGCTTTTTCGGGACGATTGCGTCCTTGTTTACGTCGGCGGCCTTCTTTCTTTTTCAGATCGCGGAGAGCGAAAACGCGCGCGGACGATTGATCACCGTTATGGTGATCGCGGTGGTATTTCTGATTTTTGCGATCGGACTTGCCGTGAAACGATCGCCGATCGCTTTGCATTTTGTGAGATCGGCGCTCGCCGTCGTTCTGCTTGCGGATATCTGTGTCCACGCGTCTTACGTTCTGGAGAAAAGCACGGCACTGTACAACGCGCCCGATTATCTCAAAAACGAGGAGCAAATGCTTCTCTATGCGAAAAAGTATCAGAGCGCGGACGATGATTTTTATCGGTCGGAGATGACACCGAATTATACCTTCAACTGCGGTCAGCTTTACGGATTTAAGGGTGTCACCTATTATTCCTCGACCATGAACGGAAGGACGTACGCGCTCATGGAAAGGCTCGGCAACCGCGTCTACGCAAAAAACGTCAGCACGGTCTATATGCCGACACCGTTGCAGGACATGATGTTCGACGTGAAATACCATTATATGAACGGCGCGAGAACGCTTTCGTACGCGAAACGTCTGGAGAAAGCGAACGGTATTTCGGTTTATGAAAGCCCGTACGCGCTCTCCGTGGCATACGCGGTGGATCCCGATATCAGAAGTATCGCAGATACCTCCGCGACGGGACTTCACTTGCAGGAGGAGTTTATCCGACTTGCGACAAAAGGGAAGCAACCGTTGCTTCGTCGCGAAAAGGTCGTTCAAACGTTCGTTTCCAACGGAGAATATCTCGACGGTTGCTTGTATGTGAGAGACGTGGAAAGCGCCGCGCGCTATACGGTGGAGTACGCCGTGCATACGGATGGGTATTTCTATCTCGATTTTGATTTTACGGTAGGTACTTACGAGGTCTCTGTCAACGAGGGAAGCGCGAAAACGGGGCATTGCGGCGCGGATCAGCTTCTCGAAGTTGGATACGTGACACCGGGTGACCATGTGACTGTCACGGTGACGACGAGAGGCTATGCGTATGCCGAGGGCGGTGTGAGCGGTTATACGATCGAGGAGAACGCTCTGCTTGAGGCCCGCGCGAAGCTTTCAAAGGAGGTCTTGCAGGTGGAATACGCCTCGGATACGGTGATCCGCGGTGAGATCACCGTCGGCGCAGATCGCGTTCTTTACGCCTCTGTTCCCGCGGAAAACGGATGGTCGGTCTATATCGACGGCAAAAAAGCCGAGATATACGATCTCGGCATGGGGCTTTGCTTCTGTGATATTGAGGCGGGAACGCATACCGTGGAATACCGTTACCGTGCGCCCGGACTTGCTTTCGGTATCGTTGTTTCTTCCGTGACGGCGGTCTGTGTGGCTATGTATGGCGTATGGGAGCTTCGAAAGAGGCGTGCGTGATTCCATCGTAGCACGTTGTAACACTTTATATTTGATATTCTGAGAGGGTTGGTTTTGCTCCGAAACCCCTTTCGCACTACGAATAGAAAAACCGCGTTCGGATTTTGATCCGGACGCGGTTTTTTTATATTGCACGGAGAAATTCGATGAGCTTCTCGAAATTGCCGGAGGGTGTTTCGGGCATTTTTCCTTCGCAAATGAGATAGTCTGTCAGAAGGAAGGTATCCATGCCGAGAGCCTTTGCCGCCTTGACGTCTTCCTCAGCGTTGTTGCCGATCATGAGCGCGCGAGAAGGATCGATTCCCATCTTTTCTGCAATCTCGGTGTAATATGCGGGATTCGGCTTACAGAAATGGGAATTTTCGTAGGTCGTGATCAGATCGAAGCTTTCGGGTGCGACCTTTGCCCAGGAAAGTCTGGATCGCACGGCAACTGCGGGGAAGAAGGGATTGGTTGCGAGAATGACCTTGTCTGCCTTCTCTCTCGCGAGATCGACGGCGATCTGCGCCAAAGGCGTCGGAAACGTGATCGATGCGGCGGCGAGAAATTCGTTTTCATAGAAGGTGTCGAAATTGGCGACGTCCGTGTAAATGCGGTCTCCGAAGACCTTCGCGAAATAGTCCCAGAAAACCTCGGCGTTCAATTTCGAGCCGTCGTTTTTGATCATAGCCCCCGTTCCTTTCCAGAGCGAGGCGATCAGAAGATCCTTTTCGTAGCCAAGAGGCGCCATCTTTTTTGCGAGCAGACCGAGATAGGTCTTGACGAAAAGATCGTTGTCCATCGGGAGCAACGTTCCGTCCAGATCAAATAATATCGCGTCGTATTTTTTCATAGTTCTGTCCTCCTTATTTTAAAATAACGGCGCAACCTTTCGGGTGCGCCGTTAAAAATCAAATCAAATGATCCGATTATTTGGAGTAAACTTCGCCGAGCTTAACGAGACGTTCGTACTTGTACTTAGCCTGCTTTTCAGCTTCTGCGAAGAGAGCTTCTGCTCTGTCGGGGAACTGCTGAGCAAGACGGCTGTAACGAGTTTCGCTCTTGATGAAGTCGATGTAGCTTGCAGTGGGAGCCTTGCTGTCTACGGTGAGAGCATTTTCGTTAGCAGGGTTGTAACGGAAGAGCTGCCAGTAGCCTGCTTCAACTGCCTTCTTCATTTCGATCTGGCAGTTGGTCATACCACCCTTAAGACCGTGCATTTCGCAAGGTGCATAGCAGATGATGATGGAAGGACCGTTGTGAGCTTCTGCTTCAGTGATAGCCTTGAGAGTCTGATTCATATCAGCGCCCATAGCGATCTGTGCAACGTATACGTAGCCGTAGGACATTGCGATGTTAGCGAGGTCTTTCTTCTTGATCGCCTTACCTGCAGCAGCGAACTGTGCAACCTGACCGATCTGAGAAGCCTTGGAAGCCTGACCGCCGGTGTTGGAGTAAACTTCGGTATCGAATACCATGATGTTTACGTTTTCGCCGGAAGCGAGTACGTGGTCGAGACCGCCGAAGCCGATATCGTAAGCCCAACCGTCACCACCGAAGATCCACATGGATTTCTTGGAGAGGTAGTCTTTTTCAGCGAGGATTTCCTTGCAGGTGTCGCAAGTAGCCTTTTCGAGTTCAGCAACGTAAGCAGTGGTAGCCTTGTCGTTTTCAGCGCCGTTGTTGTAGGTGTCAACCCAAGCCTGTGCAGCAGCCTTGAGTTCGTCGGTAGCGCAGCAGCCTTCGAGAACCTTCTTGGTCTTTGCAAGGAGTCTTTCACGAATGGTCTTCTGAGCGAGCATCATACCGAGACCGTATTCAGCGTTGTCCTCGAAGAGGGAGTTACCCCAAGCGGGACCGCGGCCGGATTCACGGTTTACGGTGTAAGGAGTAGAGGGAGCGGAACCACCCCAGATGGAAGAACACCCGGTTGCGTTAGCAATGTACATTCTTTCACCGAAGAGCTGAGTTACGAGACGAGCGTAAGAGGTTTCAGCACAACCAGCGCAAGAGCCGGAGAACTCGAGCAGGGGCTGCTTGAACTGAGAGCCCTTGATGGTGGTGTTGATGAGTTCCTTCTTCTCGGAAACGTTAGCAACTGCGTAGTCGAATGCAGCCTGCTGTTCTCTCTGGCTTTCGAGAGATACCATTTCGATAGCGGTGCCGAGCTTAGGATTGTTGTTTACAGGGCAAGCCTTAACGCAGAGGGTACAACCCATACAGTCAAGGGGAGATACTGCCATGGTAAACTTGTAGTTGGTCTTAACGACGGGCTTTGCAGCGAACTTGGTAACTGCGGGAGCGTTTGCAGCTTCAGCTTCGGTCATCGCGTAAGGACGGATCGCAGCGTGAGGACATACGAACGCACAGTTGTTACACTGGATGCAGTTTTCGGGGTGCCATACGGGAACGTCAACGGCAACACCGCGTTTTTCGTAAGCGGCAGCGCCCTGAGGAAGCTGACCGTCAGCGAGCTTAGCGAAAGCGGATACGGGGAGAGAATCACCCTGCATCTTGGTTACGGGAATAACGATGTTATTTACGAATTCAACGAGTTCGGGACGGTTGCCTGTAACAGCTGCGGGAGCAGTGTTATCGGTAGCAGTCTTCCAGGATTCGGGAATGATAACCTGTTCAAGAGCGTCAACACCTGCGTCGATTGCTTTGTAGTTCATTTCTACAACAGCTTCGCCCTTCTTGAGGTAGGACTTCTTAGCCATGTACTTCATGTAGTCAACAGCTTCTTCGATGGGCATGATGTTAGCAAGCTTGAAGAATGCGGACTGAAGAATGGTGTTGGTTCTCTTGCCCATACCGATTTCACGAGCTTTGTCGATCGCGTTTACGGTGTAGAACTTGATATCGTTGTTAGCGATGTAGTTCTTGATTTCAGCAGGGAGAATGGTGTCGAGTTCTTCGTGTGTCCACTGGCAGTTGAGAAGGAATGTACC
>JAZRLQ010000196.1:0-4721 GCA_045646925.1 Eubacteriales bacterium | reverse complement strand
GGGTCTATCCCCATAATATGAAAAAGAGGCTTATTTTGTGAATACTGCCAATAATTGATTAAATTCCTGCTTTTACGCGAAGAGTTTCTGCAATGTCAGTCTTTTCCCATTTTACGCCAAGCTCTTCTCTGCCGAAGTGACCGTATGCGGAGAGAGGCGCGTAGATCGGACTGCGAAGTTCAAAATAGTCAATGATCGCCGCAGGGCGGAGGTCAACGGTTTCCTCCACGATCTTTGCGATCTTTTCATCGCTAAGAACGCCTGTACCAAAGGTATTGACGTTTACGCAGAGAGGCTTTGCAACACCGATCGCATAAGAGATCTGCACTTCACATTTCTTAGCAAGCTTTGCCGCAACGATATTTTTCGCAACGTAACGAGCCGCATAGCAAGCGCTTCTGTCAACCTTCGTCGGGTCTTTACCGGAGAAAGCGCCGCCACCGTGTCTGCCGTAACCACCGTATGTATCAACGATGATCTTACGTCCCGTCAGACCGCTGTCGCCCTGAGGACCGCCAATTACGAATCTACCCGTGGGATTTACGAAAATTTCGGTATTTTCATCAATGAAGTGCGCGGGAACAATGGGCTTGATTACGTTTTCAATGATGTCCGCACGGATCTGTTCGAGAGAAACGTCCTCGTCGTGCTGGGTGGAAACGACGATGTTTTCGAGGCGAACGGGGGTTTCGCCGTCGTATTCAACGGTTACCTGCGTCTTGCCGTCGGGACGGAGGTAAGAGAGCGTGCCGTCCTTACGAACCTTGGTGAGCTGCTTTGCCATATTGGTTGCAAGCGCGTAGCCGAGAGGCATAAGATTTTCGGTCTCGTCGGTTGCGTAACCGAACATCATACCCTGGTCACCTGCGCCGGTGTCGTATTTGTCAGCCTGCGTGCCGGTCTTTGCTTCGATGCATTTGTCAACGCCCATTGCAATGTCGGGAGACTGCTTGTGAATGCGGTTAACAACTTCACAGGTGGAAGCGTTGAAGCCGTATTCTGCTTTATTGTAACCGATCTCGTTGATCGCTTTGCGAACGGTTGCTTCTACGTCGATCTTTGCGGTCGTGGTGATCTCACCCATGACCATAACGAAATCGGTCGTAACGCAGGTCTCACAAGCAACGCGCGCCATAGGGTCCTGCGCGAAAATTGCGTCGAGAACGGAATCGGAAATTTTGGCACAAACCTTGTCGGGATGTCCTTCCGTTACGGATTCACTGGAAAAATATCATTTTTCTGCCATGATTTTTACTCCTTCTTTTTCTGTCATACCTTTTCACGTTATAATCTTCTGAACTTATCAAAAAAACTCTCTTTCGTTTGGCCCGAAAGAGAGTTTGTACTCAGCATAAAACACTCATCTATCGGGAATTAGCACCTTGAAAAAACAGGTTGCCGGGCTTCATCGTGCCAGTCACTCAGCCACTCTTGATAAGTTTCGTTTTATTATACCATGAATTTCAACAAATTTCAATAGGTTTTTTTGTAAAAATCGAATGTTTTTAGATTTTTTTCGAAAATTTTTGGGCGAATTCTTGAACTTTTCCTTTATTTTCCGTTGAAAATCAACAAACGGCCTTGCGGAAACGCTCTGTCAGCGCCTTGTAGCGCTCTTCGTTTCGGATGGAATCGAACCATTCCCATCCCTTTCGATTTTCAAGAATATTCAGATCGCACACGAGAAAAGCGGCAAACCCACGGTCAAGCTTTTCCTCTCCGTCGTAAAGGGAAAACTGCTTATATATTTCACCGCTATCATCATGCTTGGTCGTCAGCTTTCCTTTAATTCTGTCCAAGGTGGGAGAATGGAACCCAAGCACTGCGCCCTCGGGCAAAGCGCAGATCTTCTCGATGATCGTCACGGCTCCCTCAAGAGCCTCGTATGCCTCTTCCCTTTTGCCAATTGCCGCCAACGCCGCTGCCAAACGAAATCCAAGCAAATACCGCGTAAAGCACCAAAGGTCAAGAGCTTCCCCACCCGTAACAAGATTTTCACGACTCGCTTCGGAAATCAGATTGACGGTCTCCAATGCTTTTTTCATTGCCCACGCACTGTTTTCCGCAGAAAAGGGATTTCTTTTACGCAACTGCTCGAAACAGATTTTATGAATGTTATAATACAGATTCAACTGTCTTTGCAGATCGTATTTCGCCCATTCCTTGCGGTAAAAATACCGTTTTTCCAAATAGGCTTCGACGTCGTTGTCACTTAAACCGGATTTTGCGATATACGCCTTGACGGCGTTTTCCTCTTCCAGTGAAATATACATCTCTTGCGCATGGTCGATATAATATTTATCCGTGCACAAAGCGGAAAAGTCCTCAAACACGGCGCAGACCTCATCCACGTGGATACGGTCAACGTGCATAATTCGAAGCATCCGGAAGGGGATCATATACGACTTCGGGAAATCGCGCTTCATCGACTTCAGAAAAGCATATTGCTCCTCGGGATCGGAAAGCTTTTCATACGCTGCCCATCTTCTTTTAAGATCCTTGTCTTTATCCTCTTTCGTACAACCGAGCAATTCATCCAGACGCACCTCAAAGAAATCCGCGATCTCGGGCAAAAGCTCGATGTCGGGATAAACGACGCCCGTTTCCCAACGGCTGACCGTCTGGAAGGAAACGCCCATTTTTTCTGCAAGCCCCTCTTGTGTAAAGCCTCGCTCACGGCGAAGTCTTCTTAAATTTTCAGCAAAATTCAGTTTCATAGCTATTTCTCCTTAAAAATGAATTTTTGTAGCCGTGCACTGCTTACGATTATATAATACCATAAAATTCACATTTTGGGAATAACTCATTTTGTGAGAAAAATTCCTTATATATGAGAATTCTCATTTTCAAAAATAAAGCGCAGTCATCACATCTAACGACTGCGCCATTTTTTTACTGTTTTGCCTTTCCCTTCAGGATCGGAGAGAGCGGTTTATACACGAAAAACGTGAGAAGGATACAAAACGCGCCTTTGACAAAGGTAAAAGGAAGATTGAAGATCAGAAGAGCCTCAAGCAAGCCGTCCACAGAAGGAAGGATCGCCTGATAAAGACCGATGATAATATCCATCGGAATCATGACCTTCGCGTAAAAGGGATACGTAATGAAGTAATTGACGGGAATGCACATCAAAGCGGCAGCGACCGCGCCAACGAGAGCGCCCAGCATTGCGCCCTTCTTCGTGCGAATGCGAGAATAGATCAGACCTGCGGGATAAACCAATGCCGCGCTGATGATGAAATTCGCAAGCTCACCGACACCTGCCGTGCTCGTGAAAAAGAGGTGCAGAAGATTTTTGAGCAAGCAAACCGCCACACCCGCAAGAGGAGAGATCGCAAAAGACGTTAGAACCGCGGGGAAATCGGAAATATCAAATTTCAGAAAGCTCGGAACGACCGGAACGGAAAATTCGAGGAGCATCAGTACGATGGAAAGCGCGGACATGACGGCAACGACCGCCATCGGACGCGTGTAGCCGCGCAGGGATTTTCTTTGTTTCATTTTCATTTTTTCCTTTCAAGATATTGCTTGGAAAAAACAAAAACCCCATTGTAAAAATGGGGGGATTTCGCAAATATGCAAAACACAGAGCTTTTGTCTTTTCTCATCCGGACTGTAACCGTCGGTACGGGAATCTCACCCGTTCAGCAAACGCGCGCGGACTTTACCGCCGATGTGGAATTTCACCAACCCCCAAAGAGTAATATATTTCGCCGATGGCGAAACGTAATAATGAAGAAAGGACGCCGAAGCGTCCTTTCTCTATCATATTCAGTATAAAACTAAATTATGCAAGGATTTCAGCAACAACGCCGGAACCAACGGTTCTACCGCCTTCACGGATAGCGAAACGGAGACCCTTTTCCATAGCGATAGCAGAGATGAGTTCAACAGTCATATCTACGTTATCGCCAGGGCGGCACATTTCAACACCTGCGGGGAGGCTGATAACACCGGTAACGTCAGTAGTTCTGAAGTAGAACTGAGGTCTGTAACCAGCGAGGAAGGGTTTCTTACGTCCGCCTTCTTTTTCAGTCAAAACGTAAACCTGACCCATGAACTTGGTGTGGGGCTTAACAGTACCGGGTTTGCAGAGAACCTGACCTCTTTCGATTTCGTTCTTCTGGATACCACGGAGAAGTGCACCGATGTTGTCACCAGCTTCAGCCTGGGGAAGAAGCTTCTTGAACATTTCAACGCCGGTAACGGTGGTCTTTCTGCTTTCTTCTGCGAGACCAACGAGTTCAACTTCGTCGCCAACCTTAACAGTACCTCTTTCAACTCTACCAGTTGCAACGGTACCACGACCAGTGATGGAGAATACGTCTTCTACAGGCATAAGGAAGGGAAGGTCAGACTTTCTTTCAGGGGTAGGAATGAAGTCGTCAACGTTTTCCATGAGTTCGAGAATGCAAGCGTATTCAGGAGCGGAAGGATCAGTGTTAGCGGAAACGAGAGCTTCTCTAGCGGAACCACGGATAACGGGGGTGTCATCGCCAGGGAAATCGTACTGAGAAAGGAGATCACGGATATCCATTTCTACGAGTTCGAGAAGTTCTTCGTCGTCAACGAGGTCGCACTTGTTCATGAATACAACGATTGCAGGAACGCCTACCTGACGAGCGAGAAGTACGTGTTCACGAGTCTGCTGAAGGGGACCGTCGGAAGCAGCAACAACGAGGATAGCGCCGTCCATCTGAGCAGCACCGGTGATCATGTTC
>JAZRLQ010000195.1:0-4774 GCA_045646925.1 Eubacteriales bacterium | reverse complement strand
CATGATTTCATCGTTGATTTTCTGACCGTCTTCGTAGTACTGGGTGCAAGCTTCAGTGGAAATGGTGAAGCCCTGGGGTACAGGAAGACCGATGTTGGTCATTTCAGCAAGGTTTGCGCCTTTACCGCCGAGAAGTTCACGCATGGAAGCGTTACCTTCGGTGAAAAGGTAGACATATTTTTTTGCCATTTTTAGTTACCTCCGATATTTTTTGGTTTTTGGATTTAGAATAAAACCTTTACGGAAACATTATACCACAAAGTTTTTGAATTATCTATAGTTTTTTAGAAATTTTTAAAAAAAATTCAACAATTTTTTTCAAAAATAAGTAAAAATCACTTGATAAAATGACCAATATCGTGTAGAATATAAAAACTGCTGGACTTTTGGATCATCTTTATAAAAAATTCTTGCAAAGACAAATGAAAGAGAGTTCGACGGCATACCATTTATATTAATATATAGAAAGGAGACCCTATGTCTATTGAAGATTTGTTCAGACAGATTTCGTCGGGTGGCGCGAATGCGTCGGGCAAACCGGAGTATATCGTAGCAGGGCTCGGAAATCCCGGCAGGGAATACGAAGAAACTCGACACAACGCAGGCTTTCTTGCCATTGATTTTCTGGCGGAGAAGCTTGGCGTGAAGATCAATCGCGCAAAATACAACGCTTTGTGCGCAGAGGTCCGCATTGGAGACAAGAACGTGCTTCTGATGAAGCCGCAAACATACATGAATCTTTCCGGTACGTCCATCAGCGCGGCTGCTGATTTTTACAAAATTCCGTCGCAGAATATTCTCGTTCTGTGTGACGATATCACTCAGAATCCCGGTAAGCTCCGTATTCGCAAAAGCGGAAGCGCGGGCGGCCACAATGGGTTGAAAAACATTATCGAGCGTACAGGCAGTGACAAATTCCCCCGCATCCGTATCGGTGTCGGCGCGAAGCCTACGCCGGAATACGATCTTGCGGATTGGGTGACCGGAAAATTTTCGTCCGAAGACAAGAAGGCGATCAGCGCGCGTTTTTCAGATATTGAAAAGGCTGTTCCGCTGATTCTTGCGGGCGATCTTGACCGCGCGATGTGCCTTTACAACGGATGAGTTTACGCCCAAACTCAATGAATAAATAATAATATCGGTAAAGAAAGGAGGAAATCCTTTTATGAGAATTTTTACGGACCGTATCCGACAAAATCGCGAATACGGTGAAATCATTAAAAATCTGCGACACACGGATAATCGTCCGAAGCCGTGGCCGCTCATGGTGACGGGGCTTTGCGAGGGTGCGCTTGACGTTTTTCTCGCGGCGTGCGTTTCGGAGAAGGGTCTTCGATCGAACTTCTCCTTTATCTGCGTTCCGGATGAAAAAACGGCGATCCGATTGTTTCGCTCGCTGACTGCGTTTGGATTGAGAGCCGCGATCTATCCGGACCGCGATCCCGTTCTTTATAATATGGTGTCTTCCCATGAGTTGGAGCATGAGCGTATTGCCGTTCTGACGGATATGCTGGACAGAAAGCTCGATGCTGTGATCTCAACGCCGACCGCCACGCTGTCTTTCACGATCTCGGCGGATATGTTGCGCAGTGCGACGAGAACGCTTGCGGTCGGAGATTGTATGGAGATGGACGAGCTTGCGGAATTTCTCGTGAGCTCCGGCTACGTTCGTTCCGATCTCGTGGACGGAAAAGGCAAGTTCAGCATCCGCGGAGGTATTATTGACATTTTCCCGCCGCATTTGCGCGCGCCCGTGCGAATGGAATTTTTCGGTGATGAGATCGATCAGATTGGTTATTTCGATCTGATGACACAGAGAAAAACGGAAAATATTCAGAACGTTACCATCACCTGCGCCAGAGAGATCCTGATCTCGCCGGAAAAGAGAAAGGGGCTTGCCGCTTTGATCCGCGCTGCTGCGCAGAAGACGGGATCGGCTCAGGTGAAAAGCTCGCTTATGCACGAGTATGAAGCGCTTTCCGGTTCTCTCGAGATCGCTTTTGCGGATAAATATATTTCTTATATCTATCCGGAAAAAACCACGCTTCTTGACTATATCGGAAAGGACGATTTGGTTTTTGCCGTCGAAACGCCTGCCATTGCCGACCGCTTGCAAGCGGAATTCGCTCATATGGAAAGCACGGTCGGGGAACTGATCAGGCAGGGGTTGTTGCTTCCGAAATATTGTGAGTTTTCTTTGAACGCTCCCGTTCTGTTTTCTTTCTTTGAAACGCATACGGCGGTATTGCTCAATAACTTCATTACGCAATATCAAGGCAAGCTTTCGGGAACGTATTCGTTCTCGGTTCGTCCTACGCCTTCCGTCGCCACGAATTTCGCCGTGGTTACCGAGGACGTTTCCGCTTATATGCGTGGAGGCTATTCCGTTTTACTGTTGTGTGAAAACGACGCGGAAGCGAGCGCCATGCGCACCTTGTTGATCGAAAGCGGTATTCCGGCAGTTCTTCTGACGGATATGAACAGTGGCGCGATTACGGGAATGGTCATGGTCTGCGCCTTCGGATTGAAGGGCTTCGAGATGCCGACGGAGCGATTCGTTTGCATTTCACTCACGGGCGGAGGAAACAAGACGGAGCGCGCGCTTCGACGTCGCAACGCAGGCGAAAAAAAGGTTGCTTCCGCATCCAAGGAAAAAATTCTTTCCTATGCGGATTTGCACGTTGGTGATTACGTTGTGCACGAGCTTCACGGTATCGGTATTTATCAGGGACTCGAAAGTATAAAGAATTACGAAGGTATTCGACGCGACCATATCAAGATCCAATATTCCGGCAAGGATGTGTTGTACATTCCCTGCGAGCAGATCGACAGCGTTTCGAAATATATCGGCGCGGCTGCAGAGAACGGTTCGCTGAAGCTTTCCCGTCTCGGCGGCGCTGAATGGGGAAAAGCGAAGGCCAAGGTAAAAACGGCAGTCAAATCGATGGCGAAGGAATTGATCGCGCTCTATGCAGAGCGTATGCGCCGTCCCGGATTTGCATTTTCTCCCGACGACGAAATGCAGAGAGAATTCGAATCTACCTTTGATTACGAGGAAACGGACGGACAGTTGATCGCGGTACGCGATATTAAGGACGATATGGAGCGCTCCGTTCCGATGGACAGACTCCTTTGCGGCGACGTTGGATTCGGTAAAACGGAGGTCGCCCTTCGAGCAGCCTTCAAGGCGGTCATGGATTCTAAGCAGGTTGCGATCCTCGTTCCTACAACGATCCTCGCCATGCAGCATTACAATACGATCTGCGCGCGAATGAGAGGCTTCCCCGTGAAGATATCCTATCTCTCCCGATTCAAATCGACCGCAGAGCAGGACGCGACGGTCCGCGCGGTCAGAAGGGGCGATGTGGATATTATCGTCGGTACGCACAGACTACTTTCCTCCGACATACAGTTCAGAGACCTTGGACTTGTAATCATCGACGAGGAGCAGCGTTTTGGCGTTGCGCACAAAGAGAAGCTCAAGCAGCTTTCCAAAAACGTCGACGTTCTGACCTTGACGGCAACGCCGATCCCGAGAACGCTCAATATGGCTATGACGGCGATCCGCGATATGTCTGTTCTGGACGAAGCGCCGGGCGACCGTCTTCCCGTACAGACGTACGTTTTGGAACATGATGACGTCGTTATTTTTGAGGCGATCCGACGAGAGCTTCACAGAGGCGGACAGGTCTTCTACTTATATAATAAAGTAGAAACGATTATTGATAAAACCGCACATCTGCAAAAGCATTTTCCGGAGGCGAGCATTCGTTTTGCGCACGGACAGATGAGCAAAGCGGAGCTTTCTGATATCTGGCAGGAGCTTGTGGACGGCAATATTGATATTCTCGTTTGCACGACGATCATCGAGACGGGCGTGGACGTTTCGAATGCCAATACGCTCGTTATAGAGAATGCAGATCGCATGGGACTTTCTCAGCTTCATCAGATCAGAGGACGCGTTGGACGCTCCGCTCGCCGCGCGTACGCGTATTTCACTTATCCCGCAGGAAAGGTTCTGACGGATATTTCCTCCAAACGTCTGCAAGCGCTTCGTGATTTTACGGAATTCGGTTCCGGTTTCAAGATCGCGTTGCGTGACCTCGAGATCAGAGGCGCGGGAGATATCCTCGGTGCGCGTCAGCACGGTCATATGGAAAGTGTCGGTTACGATATGTATCTGAAATTGCTGAACGATGCCGTATTGGAGGAAAAGGGAATCAAGCCGAAGGAAAAAACGGAATGCGTGATCAATATCAGCAGAGATTCTTATATTCCCGAGGAGTATATTTCCTCCGCGGCGCAAAGGATCGATATCTATAAAAAGATTGCCGCGATCGAAAATCAGGCAGATGCGGATGATATTGCGGATGAGCTTCTTGACCGTTACGGCGAATATCCGAATTCCGTGGAAGCGCTGATCGCCATTTCTTTGATCCGTTCTCTTGCGAGCGAATGCGGATTCGTCCAGCTTGATCAGAACCATGATGACGTATTGATCTATCCGAGCGTGCTGGACGTAGTCACCTGGTCGGAAATCGCCGCGCAATATCCCGGCAGGATTTTGATCAGACCCGCGGAAAAGCCTCATGTCATCTGCAAAAGAAAACGTTCGGAGCCTATTTTTGGATTTGTTCACGATTTGTTAAAAAAATATATTCAAATAAAATTTAAAAAACTATAGATTTTTTTGAAATTACATTGTATAATAGTAAAGTATCGCGTAATCCGACGATATTCGGAAAAAATATTTAAAGGAGAAAAAACATGAAAA
>JAZRLQ010000194.1:0-3651 GCA_045646925.1 Eubacteriales bacterium | reverse complement strand
ACCGATTTCATCCTGGCGGCGGTAACGTTTACCGATGGAGCCGGATTCATCGTAGTCAACCATAAAGTGCTTAGCAAGCATATCGTGGATTTCCCAAGCCTGTTCGCCGAGCTTCTTGGAAAGGGGAAGAACGGCAGCCTTGATGGGAGCCAATGCGGGGTGGAAGTGCATAACGGTACGAACGTCCTTTTCACCGATCTGTTCTTCATCGTAAGCGTCAACGAGGAATGCGAGAGCAACACGGTCAGCGCCGAGGGAGGGCTCGATAACGTAGGGAATGTATTTTTCGCCGGTAACGTCGTCGAAGAATTCCATGGATTCGCCGCTGTGATTCTGGTGCTGGGTGAGGTCGTAGTCAGTACGGTCAGCGATACCCCAAAGTTCACCCCAACCGAACGGGAAGAGGTATTCGAAGTCGGTCGTAGCCTTGGAGTAGAAGCAAAGCTCTTCTGCGCTGTGGTCACGGAGACGGAGGTATTCCTTGTTCATGCCGAGAGAGTAGAGGAAGTTTGCGCAGTAGTCTTTCCAATATGCGAACCATTCGAGGTCGGTGCCGGGACGGCAGAAGAATTCAAGCTCCATCTGTTCGAATTCGCGGATACGGAAAATGAAGTTACCGGGGGTGATTTCGTTACGGAAGGACTTACCGATCTGAGCAATACCGAAGGGCATTTTCTTTCTGGTGGTTCTTGCAACGTTTTTGAAGTTAACGAAGATACCCTGAGCGGTTTCGGGACGGAGATAAAGCTCGCTGGTGGAGTCTTCGGTTACACCCTGGAAGGTCTTGAACATCAGGTTGAACTGACGGATATCGGTGAAATCGTGGCTACCGCAGTTGGGGCACGCGATGTTGTGTTCCTTGATGTATTCGAGAAGCTGTGCGTTGGTCCAACCGCCGGGATTGTCGGAGAGGTTGTTTTCTGCCGCGTAGTCTTCGATGAGCTTGTCAGCTCTGTGACGAGTCTTGCACGCCTTGCAGTCCATGAGCGGATCGGCAAAGCCCTTGAGGTGACCGGAAGCGACCCAGGTCTCCTTGTTCATGATGATCGCGCTGTCAAGACCAACGTTGTATTTGGATTCCTGAACGAATTTCTTCCACCATGCTTTTTTGATGTTGTTTTTGAATTCTACACCGAGAGGACCGAAATCCCAGCTGTTTGCGAGACCGCCGTAGATTTCAGAACCCGGATATACGATGCCGCGGTTTTTGCAAAGCGCAACGATCTTTTCCATTGTTTTTTTTGTCTGTTCCATTGTGATAACCCTTTCTTATATTTAGTGTTTATTTCTTTTCATATCCATATATCCCTGCAGGATCAGCTCTGCTGCGAGGGAGTCAATGATCTGCTTGCGGTTTTTGGCGCGAACGCCGCTTTCCTGCAGGATCTGATGCGCGCGGACCGTGGTCATGCGCTCATCGAAGAAATCGATCGGCGTATCCGTGTGTGTGCGGATCAGCTCGCCGAGATGCGTTACCTTCTCGACCTTTTCACCGTACGTGCCGTTCATATTGACGGGCTTTCCGATGACGATCAGCTCCGCGCCGATCTCCTTTGCTTTTGCGGCGATATCTGCCGCCGCTTTTTCGATATTATAGCTTTTGATATTTCCCATGCCGACGGCGTACAAGCCGAGCGCATCGGAGTAAGCGAGTCCCGTGCGGGCTTCGCCGTAGTCTACACCGAGTATTTTCATATAGCCACCGCCGATCAGTTGAAGATCTGAATGCCGCGCTCCGTTACGTATTGAACGAGCTCGGTGCGGGACATCAGTTTTTCAAGATTGCCGAATTTCGTTTTCGTAAGCAGGCTTACGATAATGGCGAATCGGCAGGCGCGGATGATGTTTTTGCTGTCGAGATATTCTGCCGCAAGCGCGCCGATGAAGGAGGGCTTCATTTTGACGCCGATCTCGCGGGTATCCTTTCGCAGTGTTTCGGGAGCGAATACGATCTCGTAATGCGTGCCGTCGTAGATGAACACGCTGTCGTCTCCGCGCTGGAGAATGTAATATTTGGAACGGATCCTCGTGGAGAGGTTGACGAGCGCGCGAAGCGTTTTCTCCGTGTTATCGGGATAAAAGCCGACGAGATCGCGGAGATCCTCGTCAGAGATCACGAAGATCTTCAGATGCTCGAGCGTTTCCAGAGGGTACTGCGAGGTGAAGGGCGTGTACTGCACCATGAGGTTCAAGCCGAGCTCGTCGGCTTTTTTGACGGCGTACATGGCGAGACTTTCCTTCTCGATATAAGAAGAAACCGTTTCGGAGGAAATGAGCTTTTCCTTTTCCGTGAGGTTTTCCTGTTTCTTTTCCGCTTTCGTTTCGGTCGGAACGGATATATCCTCCGGAGGAACGATGGAGAATTCAGACGTTTCGATCATGACGCTCGGCAGAAGCGCTTGCGCCATTTCTTCCTCCAGAGCCTCTTCGGGAGATTGCTCCGCGGGGATGACCACCATATGCTCCTCGTATCCAAGCTCCTCGAGCGGAGCAAGGAACAGATCGGGCGACGTGGTAGAGAATGCTTCGTCGATCTCGGTCTTCGTGAAGCGCATGGACGCGCCGGACGTCAAGAAATTTTCATGCTCGTAGAGGTCGCTGAAAAGCGTCAGGCAAAGACCGGTCTGCGCTTCCGAATCTTTGCGCATGAGCTGCTTGGAGATGCCGCAGTTTTTATAGTAGTCGTACAGTCTTTTTCCGTTGATATCGTCACCGAAGCGCGTAGCGAAGATGCATTCACCGCCGTTTTTTGCCGCGGAGACCGCCGCGATCGCGGAATCGCCTGCGGGGTGAAAGAAATATTCGCTGCCGAGCGTGTTGGATCCGAGTTTCGTTTTAGGATTGATCTTCATCTGAAGATTCATGTAACTGCCGCCCATGATAAGAAGTTTTCTTTTAATGATCATTGTAACATTCCCAATCTGTCAATATTTTGATTTTCCGTATTTTCAAACGGAAGCGCTAAGGGGAATCGCGTAAAATAATTCTTGCGTTGGATTATTTTATTATCATTATACAATAGAATTTGATGTTTGTAAATATCCGTGAAAGCAAAACTCTCACGAAATGACTGCTTTTATTTGCCGGTGCTGCCGAAGCCGCCGTTGCCGCGATCGGTTTCGTCGAGAGATTCCGCTTCTTCGAAGGTGACGGAGAGGAAGGGCATGATCACGAGCTGCGCTATGCGTTCATTCGGAGTTACCGTGCGAGTGACGGAGGAGTCGTTGTGAAGCGCGACGATGTATTCGCCTCTGTAATCGGAATCTGCAACGCCCACACAGTTTGCGGGACGAAGTCCTTCCTTTGCGGCGAGGCCGCTTCTTGCGAAGATCGCGCCGAAGTATCCTTCGGGAACGGCGATGGAGAGACCGGTGCCGATCTTTACGGTTTCACCCGCTTCGATGGCGATCGCTTCGTCGATGCAAGCGTAGAGATCGTAGCCTGCCGCGTATGCGGAGCCTCTGGTGGGAAGCTGCGCGTTTTCTTTCAGTTTTTTGATCTGGATTTTCATTGTTACGACCGTGCCTTTCTTTATCAGTTCTTGCTGAATTCGGAAAGCTCAAGTCCCGGATTCTTTTCGAGCGCCCAACGGATGTTCCATTCGCTCGTGAAGATCAGAAGGTTCTTTCCGCGGAAGTCCTGTACCCACTT
>JAZRLQ010000193.1:0-3995 GCA_045646925.1 Eubacteriales bacterium | reverse complement strand
CGTAGCGAAGCTCAAAAGCGAGAAGCCCGACATCAGAACGATGAAAAGCCCGATGGTGAAGGGACTCACCGCCCATTTCCACTTGTCCTTTTGCGCGAACACACCGAGCATAACGGCGCTCAAAGCGCAGGCGACGGCGCTGGTCACGTCGCTTTGCAGAAGGAAATACAGAACCCAGCAGGTCTGTCCGAGAAAATTGGAGAGGATGATGGTGACGCGGCGCTTGAATTGAAAGGCGACAATCGAGAGCGCCATGGCAAGCACGCCGAGCGCGGCGACGATCAGATCGATGGGAGAATCGAACATATTCGCTTACTCCTTTTCCGCGTTCATCACGCCGGAATACTCCTCGAGGAAGTTTTCCGCGACCTTGGTCATGCGGACGGAGACGTGTCCACCGTCACGGAAGCCGAAAACGATCGCGAGATTTGCGAAATAGTTGTCGATGATCTGCACGCGGATACGGAGCTTTTTCTCCTCGGGCCAATCGGCGCTGAAAGCGGCGCGATAGGTGTGTCCGGGCGCGATCTCGTTGCCGACCATGTCGGAATAACCCTCCTCGGGGAACTGCGCGAAGACGTTATGCCCGAAGCCGAAGGGCATGGATTTCACACCCTGCGCGTTTTCGTAATGGAAAACGCCCTCGTTTCCGTCGAATTCGAGGCGGAACCACTGGATTCCCATGCGGTTTTTCGCCGCCTTGAAGGTCACGCCGTCAATTTCGGACGCGAAATCGCTCTCAAGCGGACCGGTCAATGAGAAAAGCTTTCTGTCGGCAAGAAAGGCGGAAAGCGCGAGGTTTTCCTTCTCGTCGCAGGGGAGCGCCGCGCCGTTCTCGCTGATATTGTCGAGAATACAGCGGTAGAGCGCGTCGAAGACCTGCTCGTAGCCGTGCGGATTGCCCTGCGTATCGGCGTTGATGACGAAAACGAGATCGTGCTTCGGATCGCAGAAGCCGAGCTGGGTTCCCATACCGAAGGTGCTGAAGCAACCGCGCGCCATGCCCCAGAGCTGATAGCCGTAGCCGAAGGAATCGTGCGCGACGAAGTCGAAATCGTTGTTGCAAATGCGCGTGTTCGTCATATCGTTCATGAACGCCTTGTTCAGATAGCGCTTGCCGTTCCATGTCCCTTTGTTGAGCAGGAAGCGCGCGAAAAGCAGAAGGTCTCTCGCGGTGCAGAGTATGCCGGAATCCGCCCAGGAATAGCCGCCGGGCGTTTTCAGACAGAAGGCGTCCTCGGAAAAGCCGATCTCCGTGAGAAATTTGTCCTGCAGATATTGCAAAAAGAGCTTTCCCGTCACCTTTTCGACGATGACGCCGAGCATAAACGAGCCTGCGCTGTCGTAGTCGAAGAGGGTGGAGGGGTACTTCGTGGGATACGTTTCGAAATAGGTGTCGACGCGGTCGGTCACGTGCGGCAGAAACCAATGAACGCCGCGGATCGTGCTTTCCATCGTGAGCAGCTCACGGATGGTGGAGGTGTGCTGCGCCGCGCCCTCCTTTTCGAGATATTCGGGGAAGAATTTCGCGATCGGATCGTCGAGCGAGAGCAAGCCGTCCTGTTCACAAAAGCCGATGGCGACCGCCACGAAGGATTTCGTGGTGGAGTACATACGGTGCTTGAAATCCTTGTGGAAGGGCGCCCAGTAGCACTCCGAAAAAACGGCGTCCCCCCTTGCCAATATCACGCTGTGAACGGGAATGTGGTATCCCTCCAGCGTCTCATAAAACCGACGAACGTGAGCAGTGGAGATCCCTGCCTGCTCGGGTGTACAAGTACGCATAATTTTTTCTCCTGTGTGTGAAGTTTTGTTTTTTATGGACGATTCACGAATCGCCCGAAAGCCTTCCCCTTGGGGAAGGTGCCGAGTTTACGAGGCGGATGAGGTAATGCCTGCACATCAAAATTCGAATGAGTTCTGTAGGAGAAAGTTCTTTATTTTGATCGTTGACGGGATTTTGCCAATACCTCAATAAGTACCTCATCCGTCTTTTGCTTCGCAAAATCCACCTTTCCCAAGGGGAAGGCTAATGCGCCGTCTGCAAACGAATGTTGTAGGGATCGATGTTCTCGGCGGTATCATCCGCGGCGAACCGTGGGAAATGCGCCTTTTGTGAGAAAACGCTTGTCTTTTTCTTCCCATTGGTGTATAATAAGATAAAATAAGAAGCAAAAAGGAGGGCGCGCCATGCCGCAATTGCTTTTCGACACGATCCCCGATTTTTACATAGAAAAAGCCGTCGGTAAAGCGACGATGCCTCATATGCACGACCACGATGCGTTCGAGCTTTACTATCTCTGCCGCGGCGAGCGGGAATATTTCATCGGGGACAAATTCTACAAGATCGGAGAGGGCGATATCGTCCTGATCCCGAAGGGGCTTCTGCACCGCACCGCAGGGAAGGGCGCGACGCGCTTTCTCGTTTATTTCAAGGAGGACTTTCTGCGCCGTTTTTTCACAGAGGAAATGATAGCGGCGCTTCCGCTTGACGAGGCGATCGTGTTCCGACCGGATGCTTCGCTTCGCGCGGAGATCGAGGGGGCGCTTTCCGCCATGCTTGCGGAATACGCCGAGGGCGCGCTTGCGCTTGTCGCAAGCCGACTCTGCCACCTTTTGTTCGGGATCTCGGGCGCTTCGAACGGATACGTCGCAACGCCGTTCTCCGATCGCAGAATCGGGCAGATCGTGCGTTACATCAACGAGCATTACAGCGAGATCAGCGATATCGAGCAGATCGCCGAGCGATTTTTCATCTCAAAATACCACCTTTGCCGAACCTTTAATCAGAATCTGGGTCTGCCGCTGGTCTCCTATCTCAATACCATCAAGATCCGCGCGGCGGCAGAGCTTATGCAGAACGAAAGACTGAATCTCACGGAGATCGCGACCCGCGCGGGCTTCAATTCCTCCTCCTATTTCTGCAAGGTTTTCAAAGCCGAAAAGGGCGTATCGCCCACCGTCTACCGCAAAAATCTGCAAGGCAAGGATTGATCTGCGAAGGCGGAGCCGCCGATTTACCCTGAAGGTGCGTCGTCAGCGCCGCCAAACGGAAATCATTCTTTATTTCTTATACATTCCGAGATAACCCTTCGTGTTTTCGTACATGGTCTCGAAGAGCGCCTTCTTTTCTTCCTCTTTGAGGGATTTCAGCATATTGAGCTTTGCGAACTGCTCGTAAGCGTAGCCGAGATCAAGGCTGAACGCGGCGTCGAGCGTCATTTCGTTTTCACGAGCGGCGCGCGAAACGAGTGCGTAAATGCTGTCGGGTACCGCGCCGGACAATACGGGGGACAGAGAGCCGTCACGGAATGCGGCGTTGCTTTCGACGACCGCGCCGTAGGGGAGGTTCGAGATCTGTCCTCTGTTGGGCATATTGATGTTGGTGACGAGCGTGTCAAGGCCGAGAAGCGCGCGCATCTGGAGCGTGCCTTCCTCGCCGGTGTTCTGCATTTCCCAGGTCGATTCGCCGGAGAGCAAGCGTTCACTGCGCGCAAGGCGTTCCTTCAGATTGTCCTTTCTCCAGGAAACGGGAGTCAGACCGAAGGACCACTTCTTGCAATCGGAGAGGTAGTCCTCGAAATCCATGAATTCGGCAAGATGTCTGTCACCTGCGGCGGCGATGTAGCCGAAGCGGCGGAAGAGGTCCATGCGAACCCTCGCGTCGTTCTGGAAGAAGTTGTTCATCCAGTGACCGAGCCCCTTTTTGTTGTAGCCTGTCTCGTAGAATTTCTCGACGAAACGGTCGTAGACCTCAAAGAGATCCTTGTTCTGATAATACGCAGAGCTGAACCAAGTGAAGTGGTTGACACCCACTACGTTGACGGAGATATCCTCACGGGGCACGTTGGCAACGCCGTCCATTTCCTCAAGCGCGTCCGCGAGAAGCTCCTGCGTGCCGAATACCTCGTGGCAACAGCCGTAAGCGCGGATCGCGGGGAATTCACGGTAGAGCGCGCCAATGCTGACCGCCATGGGGTTGGTGTAGTTGATGA
>JAZRLQ010000192.1:0-16609 GCA_045646925.1 Eubacteriales bacterium | reverse complement strand
ATCCAGAAGGCGATCGTGGACATGAGCTGCTTCTCCAGTGATATTCAGGAGGTCGATACCAGCTATACCATCAACTATCAGATTGAAAAGGCAAATGCGCAGACGATCTACCGTACGATCGGACAATCTTATTACGACACGATCATTCTTCCGCGTATTCAGGAATCCGTTAAAAGCATGATTGCAAAATATGACGCGGAAGAGCTGATAGAAAACCGCGAAAAGCTTTCGCAAGAGATCAAGGAGGATCTTACTACCAAGCTTTCCGCATACAACATTGAGGTGATCGACGCGTCCATCGAGAATCTGGACTTTTCGGACGCTTTTACCAATGCAGTCGAAGCAAAGCAGGTTGCTGCGCAGGAAAAGCTGAAAGCGGAAATTCAGCAGGAGCAGGCAAATATCGAAGCGAAAGCCGCGGCAGAACGTGCCGTGATCGCAGCGGAGGCCGAGGCTGAAAAGGCTGTTCTGGCGGCAGAGGCTGCAGCGGAAGCCAAGAAAAAAGAAGCTGACGCAATGGCTTACGCGGGTGAAAAGGAAGCGGAAGCAAACGAAAAGATCGCGGCAAGTCTTTCGGATGAACTGATTGAATACAAGAAGATCGAACAGTGGGACGGCAAGCTCCCGACTTACGTCGGAGGCGACGGCACGATCCCTGTTCTGAACTTCGGCAGCGATACGGGTTCCGCAGAATAAATTAAGGTGAAAATGAAGGAGAAACCGAGCCGCATGATCTTGCCCTCGGTTTTTCTTTTGAGAAAATAAAATTGATAAGGAGAATTTGATATGAAAAATTTACCGAAAGTGATCCGCACGGGTGTCTATCGCGGCGGACATATACAGGGAATTGCCATTGATAAGGAGCGCAAATACATTTATTGCTCGTTTACCACGGAGCTTGTCAAGTTGGACATGGATGGAAATGAGATCGGCTCCGTAAAAGGCTTTTTGGGCCATCTCGGCTGTCTCGCTTACTGCGAAGAGGACGGCAGGGTATACGCTTCGCTCGAATACAAAAACGATGCGATCGGAAAAGGCGTTCTGCGTACTTTGGGTATTCAGAATGAAATCAAAAACGCCTTTTACGTTGCCGCATTCGACGGAGAAAAGATCGTTCGTAGCGGCATGAACGCAGAAACCGAAGGCGTTATGAAGACGGTCTTTCTTCGTGAGCCGACGGACGATTATCTCTATGAATGGAAGCAGGGTGACGAGATCTGCAAGCATCGCTTCGGTTGCTCGGGCATCGACGGCATGACCTTTGCTCCCATCCGCGGAGAAATGCGCTTGCTCGTGGCATACGGAGTTTACAGCGACATTGCGCGCGAGGACAACGATTATCAGGTGCTTCTTTCTTACGATCCCGCGGAGCTTCGTTCTTATGAAGATATTTTGCGCGTTGACAATATTCACGAAAGCGGACCTTCTTCCTGCAAGGAGAGATTTTTCGTTTATACGGGAAATACCACCTACGGTGTTCAGAATATGGAATACGATCCCTATACGGGAGATATTTTTCTTGCCGTATACCGCGGTCAGAAGGAGTGCTTCCCGAACTTTAAAATGTACGTAATCGACGGTTCTGAAGCACCCAAGGAAAAGGCGCTTGCCGGAATGAACGGCGTTTGCGGCATGACGTTGTCCGTCAGAGAAGAGGGACTTTGTGAAAAAGGAATTTACGGCTATCGCTTCCCATACGGTTCTACGGGTATGATCGCACTCGGCGACGGTTATTTCTACTTCTCTGAGGATCATAGCAAAAATGGAGAGTATTCTTCCGATATTCGTTTGTATCGCTACACGGGCCTTGCCGACAGACCCTTCGAGCCCGTAGAAAAAGGAGAATGAAGATGGATCTGAAGCACGTATCGAATCAGTACCGTCCGATCCCGTTCTGGTCATGGAATGAAAAGCTTGACGAGACGGAAACGAGACGGCAGATCAAGGAAATGAACGAAGTCGGCATAGGCGGCTTTTTTATGCACGCGAGAGGCGGCTTGCAGACGGAATATATGGGCGAAGAATGGTTTGCGAACGTTGCGACTTCCATCGACGAGGCCGAAAAAAGAGGTATGCGCGCCTGGGCGTACGATGAAAACGGATGGCCCAGCGGCTTCGGCAGCGGTATCGTCAACGGAAAGGGCATTGCGTATCAGCAGAAATACCTTCGCTATGAAAAGGGCGAAAAGCAAACGGAGCGCACGATCGTCAATTGCGGAGGCTTCCATTTTTATTACGACGTCAATCCCTTCTACGTGGATACGCTTGACGGCAAGGTGACGGATTGTTTTATCCACGAGATCTATGAGCCGTATTACGAGAAATTCGGAACATCGTTCGAGGGATTTTTCACGGATGAACCACAGATCTCGAGAAACGGTATTCCGTGGAGCTTTATTCTCCCCGAAGAATATTCGCTTGCGTATGGCGAGGATCTGCTCGGTTTGTTGCCGCAGCTTTTCATGCCGATCGGCGATTATAAGCAGACGCGCGTGAAATTCTGGAAGCTTGTAACGGAGCTGTTTTCGAAAAACTTCATGAAAAAGATCTACGATTTCTGCGACGAGCGCGGCTTGAAAGTAACGGGGCACGTCGTTTTGGAGGAAGATCTTCTTTGTCAGCTCGTTTCCAACGGCGCTTGTATGCCTCATTACGAATACTTCCATATTCCCGGCATGGACTGGCTGGGCAGACATAATAAACCCTCGCTCACGCCGTATCAGGTGGGATCGGTTGCGCGACAGCTCGGAAAGAAGCAGGTTCTCTCTGAAACGTTCGCTTGTTGCGGTCACGGCGTTGGACACGATGAGTTGAAGTGGATCTATGAATATCAGATGGTGCGAGGCATCAATCTTCTTTGCCAGCATTTGCAGGGCTATTCCAACAGAGGTCTTCGCAAACGAGATTACCCTCCGGCGATGTACATTCAGCAGCCGTGGTGGGAGGATTACGGTATGTTCAACGACGCAATGAGCCGCGTCGGTATGCTGCTTTGCGAGGGAGATGACGGCGTGGATACGCTTGTTTTGCATCCGCAGACGACGGCTTGGGCGCTTTATGACGATGCTACGCAGAAGGACGCCGAATCTATTCGTGCGATCCGCCGTTATCACGCGGCGTTGATGGGATTGATCGGAACGCTTGAGAGAAAGCATATCAATTTCCATCTCGGTGACGAGATCATCATGGAAAGACACGCCCATGTGGAAGGTGCTTCTCTTGTGATCGGAGAAAAAACGTATACGACGGTCATTTTGCCCGAGCATGAGATCCTTTTCGGCAATACGAAAAAATTGCTTGACGAATACAAAAAGAACGGCGGCGTTCTCCTGCAGGCAAAGGATGCGGCGCTTCTTCCCGAAAATAACGTGATCGATATTCCTGAGATCACGTATTGCGAACGCCGTTTGGACGATATGGACGTATACTTCTTCGTTAACAGTACGGAACAGACGTATCGCGCGAATATTTCCGTCGGTACGCATATCATGGACCCCGTCACAGGTGAGATCTACCCGTTCGACGGAACGCATGAATTCAAAAAATACGCTTCTCTCGTTGTGATAGACAAGCGTTGCGGCAGAATCGGAATGGTTGAAAAAGCGGAGAAAACCCCGATTTCTCTTGACGGCGTGTGGCGTATCGATTCCGCTACGGAAAATTGCATGACACTTGATTACTGTGATTACGCCTTCGACGGAGAGGAGCAGGGAAAGGCGTACGTTCTCGACGTTATGTATCATGCGTTGGAGCGTGAAAGAGATACGGATGTTCGTATGACTTATACCGTGGATATTTCGTATTTGCCGCGTGAGCTATTTCTCGTTTGCGAAACGCCGGAAATTTTTGAGATCAAGATCAACGGAAGATCGGCGGACAAGACGGATAAAGGTTATTTCCGCGACAAGTCCTTCCGCAAGATCGATATCACGGCGCTTCTTGTTCTTGGCGAAAATAAGATTGAATTGAAAACGAATTTCCACCAGAGTCCCGTTGTATACGAGAACATGGCGAAGAGCAAGATCTTCGAATCGGAGAAAAACAAGCTGACCTTTGACACCGAGCTTGAGCAGATCTATCTGGTGGGTGATTTTTCCGTGGAAACGAAAGGCTCGTTTACGGAGCTTGAGAGAAACGCGTCCCGCTTCTTCGGGACGTTTGCGATCGGAGCGCCGAAAAAGGAGATCACGCTTGACCGTATGGAAAGACAAGGCTTCCCGTTCTTTGCGGGCACGATGACGGTCAGCCGTTCGTTTGTCGCAGAGCATACGGAGCTTGCGCTTGACTTTGTCAAATGCGGTTGGAATGTTATAAAGGCATCCGTTAACGGCAAGGCGTTGCCTGCGATGATGTGGGAGCCCTTTACGGCAGATCTTTCCGAGCTTTTGCGAGTGGGTGAAAATGAAATTTCCTTGACCTTGACGAACAATCTTCGCAATATGCAGGGTCCGCTCCATCTTGCCATCGGAGAATCACATAGCCTCGGTCCCTCTGAATTTTACCGTCGCAAATGCGTATGGGGCGGAGGAATCGAGCGTTGGAATGACGATTACTGCTTCCTTGCGCATAGCGTGAAGGAGCGAGAATGAGGTTTTTGTCTTTCGGTCGAGGAAAAATTCGGTGAATCGATTCCGCCCGATTCGTTTGTTTTTCGATCTGTCTTGACAAATAACTTTTCTGTGATACAATAAAAGTAACAATGAAATATGTCCGTTGCAGAGATCCGCGTGAGCGGAGTGAGGAAAGTGCGGTGAAAATCCGTCGCAACAGCCATTACCGTATCAGCGTTACGCTCAAGTCGGAATGCTCGCTCTGCAACAAGGCTATACGAATGAATTCGTAACGTTTTTGGGTATGAAAAGCGTAGCCGTTTTTGGATTCCATCGGTGCTTTTTAATCGGAATTTTAAAAAACAGACTGCGCTTTTCAAAAAGCGCAGTTTTTCCTTTTTGCAAGAAACTGCCGAAAATGATGAATTCGACACGATTGATGATGGAAAGAAGGAATTTTCTTATGAAAAAACTCGCAGGTATCGTTTGTTGCTGGGCAATTCTTGCAAGCCTTTTCTCTTTCACGGTTTTCGCTGAAGCAAATCCGCTTTCGACGGTATTCGTCAGCATTGCCGATGAAAACGGAAATCTTGTTCTTGCTTATGAAAGCGTGGAGCTTTCCGACGCGGATGGCGATGGCGCGCTGACGGTGGGCGACGCATTGGCGAATGCGCACGAAGCGCATTACAAGGATGGAAAGAAAGGCTTTTCCTCCGAACAAACACAGTACGGAACGTCGATGACGAAGCTTTGGGGTGTGGTAAACGGCGGCTCGTACGGTTGCTTTGTCAATAACGCGTCTGCCATGAGCTGCTCCGATGCTGTGAAAGCGGGCGACCATATTTACGCATTTGTTTATACGGATACACTCATGTTTTCCGATAATTACAGTTATTTTGACGTTCAGAGTGTCACTGCCAAGCGCGGCGATACCGTAACGATCACGCTTCGCGCGAGCGGATACGATGAAAACTGGAATCCCTATACCGCTCCCGTTGCAAACGCGGTCATTCTGGTCGATGGAGAAGATTCCGGTATCAGAACGGACGAAAACGGAAGCGCTTCGATCGCGGTTGATTTCCGTCAGAACGCGGTGCTCAGCGCCCGTTCCGATGATCAGATCATCACGCCTCCCGTTTGTTTGATTTCCGTGGAAGCCCCCTTTAGTATTTCCATGATCGTTTATTTTTGCTTGATCTGTATCGTGGCTGCGGTTGGAGGCATCTTTTGGATGAAAAGAAAGGGAAGCCATGCGTAAATTAAGGATTATTTGCTGCGTTGTATTACTTGCCGTTTGTTTTTCGTCTTGCTTTGTGTCGGCAAGCGGCGAGACGTCTGCGATCAGAGAAGCGATCCTTTCATACACCGTGAGGGAATCGGGCGCGCGTGACACGCAGGATTTCGTGACCGAAATTTTGCCGGAGCGAATTGGCGTTGACGCGGAATGGTACGTTCTTGCGCTTTCCCGCGAGGGAGAATTCGATTTTTCTTCTTACGCCAACGCGCTGGTCGCTCACGTCAATGAAAATGAGATTGCCAATGCAGTAACACGGCAGAAATATGCGCTTGCGCTTCTTGCAAGCGGGTATACGTCGGATTTCGTTCAAAAAACTGCGGATGAATGTGTTGGAAAACTTGGTGTTATGAGTCTTATCTGGTCTTTGCACCTGGCGGAAAACGGTTACGTTCCGCAGAATATGACGACGGAACAGATCGTTGACAGATTGCTTTCCGTCGAGCTCGACGAAGGTGGCTTCGCTATCACGGGAAAGACGTTCAGCCCCGACGCCACGGCGATGGCGCTGCAGGCGCTTGCTCCGTATACGGAGTCGGAAAACGTAAACGCGGTCGTGGAACGAGCGCTGAACGCGCTTTCCTTGCACCAGACCGCAAACGGAGGCTTTATCGCTTACGGCGAAGAAAATGCGGAGAGCAGTGCACAGGTTCTGATCATGATGGCGTGTCTGGATATTTCTCTCGACGATCCCCGTTTTGTAAAGGGTGAAAACAGTGTTCTGGACGCTTTGCTTCGATATCGTTGCGAAAACGGCGGATTTGCTCACGTCATGAATGGTGAGATTAGCGAGAGCGCTTCGGTTCAGGCGTATCTCGCGTTGACGGCGTTGGAAAGCGGCTCGTTTTACCGCGTGGACCATCCCGACGGCTTGGAGGAGATCGTATATACCGCTGACAAGGGATCCGAAAAAGAGAACGGTGTTTCATGGCGCGTTTACGCTTGCGTGATTATCGGCGCATTGGTTATGCTTGCGTGCCTGATCTTTACCGTGTGCGGAAAACGTAAGGCGCAGAATTATTTATTTGCTCTGATCGTCGGCGCCGTTTTGTGCGCGCTTATTTTCGTATTGAATATCGAGAGCGCCGACGGTTATTATGAAGGCGCGGACAAGCCGAAGGAAAATGTGATCGGAAGTGTGACGCTGGAAATTCGTTGCGACGTGATCGCCGATCGATCGGGCGCTTCTCACGTTCCGTCGGACGGAACCGTGCTTGCGGAGACGACGTTTGCGCTTTCGGAAGGCGAGAGCGTGTTTGATATTCTTGAACAAGCTTCGCGAAAATACCGCATTCATACCGAACACGACGGAACGGGGAAATTGGCGTATATTCGCGGCATTGCCTATATTTATGAATTGGAATACGGAGATCTTTCCGGATGGATCTACCGTGTGAACGGAGAATCTCCCTCCGTTGGTTGCGGCAATTACGTTTTGTCCGACGGCGACCGTATCGTATGGCATTATTCGCTGACACAGGGAGAGGACATACCGTAATTGAAGAAAATGCGTTTTTGCATATCTGCAGTGTTAAATTCAATGATTGAATTGTTGCAAAAAACACAGAAAGGACGTTTATGGAAAGATACAATCCCATTGTTATATTCATATATTTTATAGTAACGTCCGGCGTCGCCATGCTGTGTATGAATCCGGTGATCCAGATGATTGGATTTGTCGGAGCGCTTTTGTTTTTTCTGATTCGCCGTACGCATGGCGGTGGACATCTGAGAATGTTGGGATTGGCGCTGATCGTACTTGTCGTAAATCCTATTTTCACGCATAACGGCGCGACGGTGCTGTTCTTTCTGAATGGAAATCCCGTTACGAAAGAGGCGTTTTTATACGGAGCGGTCTGCGCAATCATGCTTCTTGCTATGTTGTATTGGTTTAGATCCTTTTCCGCGATGATGACGAGCGACAAGCTTCTGTTTTTGCTCAAACGATTATCTCCGAAGCTGGCGCTCGTGCTTTCGATGGCTTTGAGATACGTCGCTTTATTTACTTCCCAATGGCAAAAGACGGCGCAGGCGCAGAAGGCGATGGGTATGATTCGTGATGACGGGATCGTCTCCCGTATACGAGGCGGTATACGTGTATTTTCCGTGACACTGACGTGGGCGCTCGAGAACGGTATCGTGACGGCGGACGGCATGGCGGCGCGCGGTTACGGGTCTGGCAGAAGAACTTCGTTTGCGATCTACCGTTTTTATCGTCGGGACGGCATCATAATCTCTGTTATCGGCGTTCTTTTTCTTGCGGTTGCCGTCGGTATTCTCAGCGGCGCCGTATCGTACCAATATTATCCGACGTTTAGCATACGGCATGATCTGACGGCAATGCTGACCTACGGCACTTACGCCGTTCTCGTCGCTTTGCCGAGTGCAATCGAAGCAGGAGAATCAATGAAATGGAAATACTTACAGTCAAAAATTTAAGCTTTCGTTACGCAATGAATCAAACGACCACGTTAAAGGACGTTTCTTTCTCCGTTTCAGAGGGAGAAATGATCGTGGTTTGCGGCGCGACGGGAAGCGGTAAATCCACGCTCCTGCGCTTGATGAAGCCGGAGCTTGCTCCCGTCGGGGAAATGACGGGGGAGATTTTTTTCGAGGGCAGACCGATGGCGTCTCTGACCGCGCGTGAATCTTCGGGCGGGATCGGATACGTGATGCAGCAGCCCGAACAACAGATCGTGACGGATAAGGTGTGGCACGAGCTTGCCTTCGGACCGGAGAATCAGGGACTGCCGCAGGGCGAGATTCGCAGACGAGTTGCCGAGATGGCGAGTTATTTCGGCATGGAGGATTTGTTTTTGCGGGATACCCATTCGCTTTCGGGCGGACAGAAGCAGCTTTTGAATCTTGCTTCCGTTATGGTTATGCGACCGTCGGTGCTTTTGCTGGATGAACCGACCGCGCAGTTGGATCCCATTGCGGCGGCAGATTTTATCGCGACCTTGGATAAGCTACGCCGCGAGCTTTCACTCACGGTCATCGTGATCGAGCATCGGTTGGAGGAGCTTCTTCCGATCTGCGACCGTTTGCTTGTGATGGAAAACGGATCGCTTCTAACGATCGCGCCTCCGAGAGAAGCGGTGCGCGCGCTTTCGGGCAGAGAGGATCTGCTTCTTGCCATGCCTGCTGCCGTTCGGTTATATCACCGCCTTTCCGATGGAACGGACGCAGAGGCTCCCTTGACCATAAGAGAAGGCAGATCTTTTTTGAAATCGAGTTATCGCAACGAGATCCAATTCATTCCCGAGCCTGAGGAGGCAAACGGCGCGAAAGCATTGTCATTTGAAAACGTTTGCTTCCGTTACGAGAGAAACGGAGACGATATTCTGTCGGAATTGTGCTTTGACGCATACGAGAACGAATGCTTTTGCATTCTCGGTGGCAACGGCGCGGGAAAATCTACGGCGCTTTCGGTTGCCGCGGGGGTTTTGAAGCCGTATAGCGGCGTTGTGCGTTTGTTCGGGAAGAAATGGAAGGAATATGCGGGCAGATTGCCTTATGGGCGAGCGATTGCCTATTTGCCGCAGGATGTCACGACCGTGTTTTCGCGCAATACGGTTCGCGAGGAGCTGGAGAGCGCCCATGTTCAGATCGATGAATTCCCGTATGCGCTCGAACCGTTGATGTCAAAGCACCCATACGATCTCAGCGGAGGCGAGCGTCAGCTCGTTGCGCTTGCGATGGTGACGGCGTCGAAGCCGAGACTGCTTTTATTGGACGAGCCGTCGAAGGGACTGGATGCTTGTGCGAGAGCAGAGGTCGTGGGTGTGTTGAAAACACTGAAAGAAAAGGGGGTGGCGATCGTTTGCGTGACGCACGACGTGGAATTTGCGGCGGCTATCGCAGATCGCGTGGCACTTTTCTTTCGCGGAGAGGTGGTTTCGGCCGATCGTCCCAGAAGCTTTTTTTCGGGAAATCGTTTTTACACCACGCCGATCAGCCGCATGACAGTCGGCTTTTTCGGAAATGCGATCACGGTCGATGACGCCGTACGCCTTTGTCTTGAGAACGGACGGAGGGAGGATACGGTATGTCTTTGATCAAAAGCGCGCGGACGCGAAATATCGTGAGGATCATTTCGCTGTTGATTATGATCGGCGTTGTTGTTTCAATCGGTTTATTCGTGGTACGTGACAAATATCATATGGCGATCTCGACGATCGTTGCGATTCTTTCTTGGGTGCTTTTCGTCTGCGGACTCGACAGAAAAAAGGTCGGAAATCGGCGCGTGGTCGTCGTTTCCGTTATGGTTGCCTTGTCCGTCATTGGCAGAATGTTTCCCATTTTGAAGCCCGTAACGGTTTTTGCCATGCTTTCGGGAATGTTTCTCGGCGCGGAGGCGGGATTTCTCGTGGGTTCGTTTTCGGCGTTGATCTCAGATTTCTGGTTTGGGCAGGGACCTTGGACCCCGTTTCAGATGCTGGCGTGGGGACTGATCGGTTTTTTTGCAGGCGTTCTTGCGACGCCTTTGAAAAAAAGCCGCGCGTTTCTTTACGTTTACGGTGTGTTGGCCGCAATCGTCTTTTCTGTGATCATGGACGTGTGGAGCGCAATCTGGATTGCGGGGGAATTCTCGATCTCAATCTATATTGCGAAGCTGATAACCTCCGTCCCGTACACGATACTGTACGCGGTTTCAAATGTGATTTTTCTGTTCTTTTTCGCAAAACCTTTTTCGGAAAAGCTGGAAAGGATCCGTATCAAATACGGAATATAACGGAATATGTCGATGGATCGGGGTTTTATCCCGATCCTTTTTCATGCTATATGAAGGGGAGAAAATCGGAAAAAGCATTGACAATGCTTGCTTTTTCTGTTAAAATACCCTCGACAAACGGACGAAAGCTCCGCTTGGAAAATAACGCGTTCCAAAATCAGCAGGAGCGCAAAAAAACGATAAGGAAAACAGTTATGAGCGCAAACAAAACGGTTGCAGAACAGCACGCTCTCATCGGTAACGTCAACGGAAACGGCATTACGTTTGAGCGAACCACACACCCCGGTGCGGCGTGGTTTTACAAGCCTGTTCAGCTTGGACTTTTTATTCATTACGGTATTTCTGCCGTACACGGTGATCTGGATATTTCTTGGGGTATGATGGAAAATCCCGAACGCCGCAAGAAAAAGAACGGTATCGTGACGCCCCGTGAATATTGGGCGTTGGCAGAGAAATTCAATCCCGAAAATTACAATCCCATGGAATGGCTTCGCGCGGCGAAAGACGCGGGCTTTACCTACGCAGTTCTGACGACGAAGCACCACGACGGCTATTGTCTGTGGCCTACGGATACCACGGATTTTTCAACGAAAACGTATATGAACGGCAGAGATCTCGTCGGTGAATACGTGGAGGCTTGCCGTGCTCTCGGACTGAAGGTCGGACTTTATTATTCTCCTCCCGATTGGAAATTCAATAGCGACTACCGCTCTTTTATGACGGGCTCTCGCACGGAGAAGTATCCCGACAGAAAGCATAAGGATATCGATCACAACGATATCGAGGGTGATCTTCCGATCATGTCCGAGGAGCATTACAATAGTTACGTGGCTTACGTTAACACACAGATCAGAGAACTGTTAACTCGCTACGGACAGATCGATCTTATGTGGTTCGACGGATCGATGGATGATCTGACTGATGTGATCACTGTTGAGGAGATGCGTGCGCTTCAACCGCAGATCGTTGTGAACGACAGACTCTGGGGCTTCGGTATTGGAGATTATTGCTCGAAATACGAGTGCCATCTTCCGTCTGAAAAGCCGGAGATGCCTTGGGAGACGTGCCAGATCTGGCACGTTGGCGGCGGCTGGTCTTATGTGAAGAATGCGGACAAATACCGCGATCTTTCCATTACTCTGAATCAGTACCGTGTGTGCAAGGAATGGGGCGGAAATCTTTTGTTGAACATTGCTCCCCGTGCCGACGGCACCGTGCCGGACGCGTACTACAAGGCTGTCAAGGAATTCGGCGAAGCCATCAAGAATATGTAAAAAAGGTGCAGTTTCCTTTTGGAAACTGCACCTTTTTTGATGTCAGAACTAAATGATCAGCAAATATTGTTTGCGATTTCGTAGAGACGTTTCATGTCGTCGAGGAGCTTTTCGCAACGAGCTTCCATCCAAGCTTTGTCTTCTGCGGAGAGTGCTGCGTATTCTTCTTCGGTCATCTTCTTCTTGAACATACGGTCAACGAGAAGAGCATCCTTAATATTTTTGTAGCCGATCTTGCCGTCTTCTTTGCAGAGAACGATATCGGATTTTCCTTCGAAGAGGTACTGGATCGCAGTATAACCCATTTCGGAAGCGAGAAGTCTGTCCTGAAGAGTGGGCTTACCGCCACGCTGAATGTGAGCAAGTCTTGCGAACTTGGTTTCGATCCCGGTCTTTTCCTGAATGGTCTTTGCGAGCTTTTCTGCGTAGCCTACGAGACCTTCGGAAACAACGACGATAAAGGAACGCTTGCCCTGTGCCTTCTGTGCGATGATCTTTTCGATCGCAGCGTCTTCGTCGAAGGGAATTTCGGGAATCGCGATCGCGGAAGCGCCGCTTGCGATACCGGTACGGAGCGCAATGTTGCCGGACCAACGGCCCATAACCTCGATAACGTTGCAACGAGCGTGAGATTCGCAGGTGTCGCGGAGGTTATCGATCATGTTCATGGCGGTATTCATAGCGGTATCGAAGCCGATGGTGACGTCGGTGGAGGTAACGTCATTATCGATCGTGCCGGGAATACCGATGGTGGGAATGCCGTGCTTGGAAAGGTCGGTCGCACCGCGGAAGGTGCCGTCGCCGCCGATGGCGATAACGCCGTCGATTCTTCTTCTCTTGCAGTTTTCAAGAACCTTTGCCATGCCTTCGGGAGTCTTGAATTCGTCGCAACGAGCGGTGAAGAGATAGGTGCCGCTGCGGTTGATGATGTTGCAAAGCTCTCTGGGAGATTTGTAGAGCTTCATGTTTGCATCGATGAGACCCTGATAGCCTTCGTATACGCCGTAAACCTCAACGCCTTTGTCGAGAGCGGCTCTTGCTGCTGCGCGGATCGCGGCGTTCATACCGGGAGCGTCACCGCCGGAGGTCAGGATCGCAATTCTTCTCATTTTTTTCTGTGTGTTTGCAGTAGACATAATATTGATACTTCCTTCTTCTATAATTTATAAGATTTATTTGTTCGTTACCTTGCCGCCCGATAAGAACGCGAGCGCACGGGGAAGAGCATCTTTTGAATTGTACCAAGGCTCATTGTCGTAACGGTAATCGAATTTTTTACAGAACCATGTGACGTCGCCGCCGAGCTCGGAGATATACGCTTTTTCGATTTCTCTGGCTGTTTTGAAATATTCGGCGAAATCCTTTTTGGAGAGCTTGCTTCTGCCGTATTCCAAAAGCTCTCTGTAGTGAGGTAGGCAGAAATACTTCTGATTTTTGAATTTTTCACGGAATTCGTAATCGGTTTCCCAAAGATAGACCATGTTGTCGAACATTTTCACGAGAGAATCGTTCATACGGTCGCAGATATAACAGGTGTCATCGAGCGTTTGGAGCTTCGATTGCTCCTTTTCGCCTTTTCCGTCGAAAAACGTGCCGCCTTCAAAGATCTTTTTCTCGATTTCGGCGAGATGGCTTTCGAGGATCAGCGCGAGACCGAGACGGTTTCCGTTCTCAAAAAGCTTTTCGAGATGGTGCTTGCAGAATCCCTTTTTGTTTGTCTGAATACGGATGTCGGGCTCCATCATGGAAGCGCCCATGATGATCTCCAATTCATTTTTCTCCAGCATATCCTTGAGCAGACAGAAGGGGCAATCGTAAGAATCTCCGTCGATGGCGTTTTCAAACGCCTCGTTGATCGGTATGGTATAGATCTTTTCAGCCACGGCGTTATCCTTTCGCCTCGTCCATAAGGTCGAGGTATGCGATATAGGGCTTGTGATCGGAGAGGATCAGCTCGGGGATTTCGACGGATTCGATCTTGAAATGATCGCTAACGAGGATATAGTCGATCTTTTCATGCGTTTTGGGATCGGTGTTCGGGAACATTTCCGCCTTGCAGGGCCAAGTATAGACGGTTTTGTCGGGGTAAACGTCAAAGGTGTCCTGCAGAGTATTGAGCAGAGGCTTCATAATGGGGTTATCGGAGGTCATATTGAAGTCGCCCATGACGACGACGGGATTGTCCGTGATGGAAATGAAGGGCATGAGCGTTTTGATGGCAAGCTCTTTTTCTTCATCCGCGAGACCTACGTGCGTTACGAAAAATTCGACGTCTCTGCCTTCAATATCCACGGTCGTGTGCAGAATTACACGGGGCTCGTAGTAATTGCCTTCTTTTTTGGTTTCGGGATTGGGAATCGGAATGATCTCGGTTTCCTTGATGGGATATTTGGAGAGCAGACCGTTTCCGTAAGTGCCGATGCCGTATTTATTCGTCCAGGTAACTGCGGGCGCGAACGCGCTTTCGTAGCCTGCGGCATCACCGATCATCTGCGCCATTCTGACGCGTGCGCTTCTGGGGAGACGGTAGTCAACCTCGTTCATGCCGCAGACGGCGGGAGCGAACTCTTTGATTTTTTCAGCGTATGTCAATTCGCCGTGAATGATCGGACGGTAATCGGGTCCGAACTCGAAGCTTCTGCCGCCGGCGATGTTATAGGACATAATTTTCAGTTTCATAGCAAGAATCCTCCCTTTTTAGTTTGTTTCTTCGTCGAGAAGCTCGACGGTCGCGATATAGGGCTTGTGATCAGAGAGCAGGAGAGCGGGGATTTCAACGGATTCCACCTTGAAATGACGGCTCACGAAAATATAGTCGATCTTATAGTAATGCTCGGGCTTCTGCGTAATGCAGGGATGGGAAGGATAAGTGTAAACGTCCTTGTCGGGATATACTTCAAAGGTATCCTGCAAAAGCTCGAAAATCGGAGCGAGGATCGGATCGCTTGCGGGAAGATTGAAGTCACCCATAACGACGACGGGATTCTTTGCGGTCTTGATGAGCCAGACGAGCGTGTCTGCGGCATTCTTCGCTTCCGCTCTGGCGAGACCGAAATGCGTGATGAAGAAATCAACGTCTCTGCCGTCCATATCAACGACTGCGTGCAGAATAACGCGGGATTCATAGTAAGTGTCCTCGTCCCTCACTTCGGGATCGGGGATGGGATAGGACTCCATTTCCTTGATCTTGTACTTGGAGATGAAGCCGTTTCCGTATGTACCGAGGCCCCAAGTGACTGCGGGAGCGAACGCGCTGTCATAACCGAGCGCGTCACCGAGCATTTGCGCCATCTTTACTCTGCAGCTTCTCGGGAGCTTATAGTCAACTTCGTTGAGACCGCAGACGTCGGGCGCGAAGCCCTGGAGTGCCTTGATATAAGGGTCAAAATCACGGACGACCGGACGGTAATCGGGACCCAATTTGTAGGTGCGACAACTTGCGATGTTGTAGGTCATGAGTTTGAGTTTCATCTTACAATCCTTCTTTCTGAATCTTTATTTATATCAAAAATTATTTTTTTGCGTGAAATTTCAGGCGACTGGAGCGTTTCGGCAAATCCGGAAAATAATTATTCTTTACTCATTATTTTAGCAAATATTGATGGAAATTTCAATAGAAAAAAGAAAATATCCGACGACTTATTAAAAAATTGCTACACATAAAAATCGTGTTCCGCGGCAAATTAAAGACAAGCGCAAAATTTCGCTTGAAAATATGATTTTGATGAAAGGGACGGTTCGATTTTCGGACCGAAAGTAGAGGAATATTCATTAATATGAAAAGAACAGTGAAATCAATTGCGGCAGTGTCGCTTTTGCTTCTGATCATTTTGGTCATGCCTTTTGGCGTTGTTGCCGCCAAAGCAAAGGAGTTGATCGTTGCGGGTACGCCGTTTGGCGTGAAGATCCGGACCGAAGGCGTCATCGTCGTCGGGATTCCGAACGAAAACGGACCCGCCTCGGCGGCAGGTCTGAAAAGAGGCGACGTCATCCGCGCGATCAATGGAGAAGCGATCACGTCGGCAGAGGAATTTTCCGAGAAGATCAAGACCTCCGACGGAAACGCGCTGACACTTGATTGCAAAAACGGATCGGAAGTCCGATCGTTAACGGTTACGCCGATGACGGACGAGAGCGGGGAATATAAGATCGGCGTTTGGGTCAAGGATAGCGCCGCGGGAATCGGAACGGTTACGTTTATTGATCCTGAGACAATGGCTTTCGCAGGCTTGGGACATGGAATTTGCAACGGCGCCGGCGGCGATCCGATCCCGTTTGCCTTCGGCAGCGCGGAGGACGTGACGTTGACCGGAATCGTGGTGGGCAAGGCGGGCGCGCCCGGTGAACTGCGAGGCTCTTTTGCAGGACGCAAGATGGGCAAGCTTCTCAAAAACGACGCTACCGGCGTGTACGGTGTTCTCGTGGAGATCCCCGAAGAATTGAAGGCTGAAAAATATCCCGTTTGCAAATCCTCCGATATCAAGGAGGGAAAGGCTTATATTTACGCTACCGTTGACGGCGAGGGGAGAAAGCAGTATGAGATTGAGATTTTTGGTATAGAAAAGGAAGGAAAAGATCGCAATTTTTCTGTTCGTATCACCGACGAGACGCTTCTTGCTAAAACGGGCGGTATCGTGCAGGGAATGAGCGGCTCTCCCATCATTCAGGATGGTAAGCTCGTCGGAGCCGTCACTCACGTTCTTGTCAATGACCCGACAAGAGGATACGGCATTTTTATCGAGAATATGTTGGAAGC
>JAZRLQ010000191.1:0-13637 GCA_045646925.1 Eubacteriales bacterium | reverse complement strand
ACCAAGCTCGCCGAGAGCAACATGAAGCCCGACGTCGTCATCGTCGATCCCCCTCGCAAGGGCTGCGGCGAGGACGTTGTGGAAGCGATGAAAACACTCGCGCCCAAACGGATCGTCATGGTCTCCTGCAACAGCGCCACCGCCGCAAGAGACTGCGCAAGACTCAAGGAGATCGGCTACGTTCCCACGAAAATGAGAGCTGTCGATATGTTCCCGAGAACAGGGCACGTCGAAGCCGTTGTTCGTCTCGAACGACAGGTTCAACAATGAATTGCCCTATGGAGCATACCCTCCGACGAGAAATCATGAATACGTAAAGGGAACCAAACATGAGAACACAAAAAACAGAAAACTTTGAAAAAGAACTGCCCTCGGGCTACAAGCAGGCGCTTTACATCAACGCAAAGGACGCGAAGTTCGGCATTATTTTCAATCTGATCGGATTCGTGATCATGGCGATCGTGATGGCAATCGCGTTTCTTCCGCTGATTACAAGCGGAAGGCTCACGCAGGGGATTTTCGAGATCGACCCTCTGCGCATGATGATCTCCGACGTCGTTCTGATCGCCTCGCTTCTCGTCTACATCGTTTTGCACGAGCTGGTACACGGCGCCGCCTACAAGGCGCTGACGGGCGAGAAGCTCACCTTCGGCATGAGCTGGAGCTGCGCATTCTGCGGCGTGCCGAATATATTCACCTATCGCAAGACGGCCTTGATCGCGGTCGTTGCGCCCTTCGCCGTTTTTTCCGTCATTCTGATCGCGGCGACTGCCGTACTATATTTCGTGAGTCCGCTTTATTATCTGATGGCGGCGCTCGTTTTCGGCATTCATCTCGGCGGCTGCAGCGGCGATCTCTGGGTACTGTATCTGCTTACCGTCAAATTCAGAAAAAAGACCGTTCTCATGCGCGACACGGGACCGGAGCAGTTTTTCTACGTTTACGAGGGAAATTGACAGTAAATGCGCTCTCTGCGCACAAATTTGGGTTACATCTCAGTACTCTGTTTTATTTACAAGTTGTAACTCCTAAAAGCCTTCTCCTTGGGGAAGGCTTACAGATTAAAATGAACAAACTGAAATTTCGGTCAGAAAGGAAATTTTGCATGAAAAGAGAAATCCATTTGATCTGCAACGCACACATCGACCCCATCTGGCAATGGGACTGGGCGGAAGGCACCAGCGCCGTTTTGTCGACCTTTTACTCGGCGGCGAAATTAGCCGAAAAATTCGATTACATATTCTGTCACAACGAGGTAACGGTCTACAAATACGTCGAGGAATACGCGCCCGACCTCTTTGAAAAGATCAGACAATTGGTGAAAGAGGGCAAGTGGCACATCATCGGCGGCTGGTATCTGCAACCCGACTGCAATATGCCGTCGGGCGAAAGCTTCGTTCGACAGATCCGAGAGGGTCAGCGCTACTTCATGGAAAAATTCGGCGTATGTCCCACGACGGGCGTCAATTTCGATCCCTTTGGTCACACGATCGGACTCGTTCAGATCATGAAAAAATGCGGTCAGGACAGTTATCTCTTCATGCGCCCGCTCCCGAGAGAGCTTGCTCTGCCCGATCCGCAGTTTATCTGGCGCGGACTTGACGGAAGCGAGATCAAGGCTTGCCGCATCAATTCCTACAACACTCCGCTCGGAAAAAGCGCCGAATCCATCCGCAATCAGACAAAGAGACAGAGCTCTCCCGTCGGCGCGATCGCGTGGGGCGTCGGCAACCACGGCGGCGGCCCGTCCGCAAAGGACCTCTCCGACATTGAAAACGAGATCCTCTCCTCCGAGGAGATCCAATATCTCCATTCCACCCCCGAAAGCTTTTTCGCGAAAATATCTCCCGAAGCGGAATTCGACCGCTCTCTGCGCACCTCCCAGCCCGGCTGCTACACGTCCATGCACCGCATAAAGCAGCTTCACGCGCAGCTTGAAAACGAGCTTTACCTCGCAGAAAAGATCGCCTCCGTCGCTTACGCGAAGGGCGCGATGAAGGACTATCCCACGCAAGCGCTCCGCGCCGCGACGGAGGATCTGCTGAACGCAGAGTTCCACGACGTTCTCCCCGGCACATCCATCCAATGCGGTGAGGACGCAGGCGTTCGCTTCCTCAATCACGGCATTCTGGAGGCAGAGCGCGTGAAGGTCAAGGCGTATTTCGCGCTCTCCGCAGAGCAAGCGCCCGCCGGCGAGGGAGAATACCCCATCGTGATCTTCAATCCGCACCCCTACGCGCTCTCGGAAAACATCGAGTGCGAATTCATGCTCGCGGATCAGAACTGGAACGGAGAGATCGAATCCGCTCTCACCGTCCTCGATGAAAACGGAAACGCCGTCCCCTACCAGCTGATCAAGGAGGAAAGCAATCTCGACCTCGACTGGAGAAAGCGCATTATCTTCAAAGCCGATATGGCTCCTCTCGCGCTGACACGCTACAGCGTATATATGGAATACAAGGAAAAGAAGCAAAAGGAAAAACACTGCGCGTTCGTATTCGATAACGGCAGAAAATACGTAGAGATCGATTCCGAAACGGGACTTCTCGCTTCCTATCGGATCGACGGCGTGGAATATCTCTCCGACGGCTTCGGGCTCGTCAGCTTCGACGATAACGCAGACCCGTGGGCAATGGGCCGCCATCAGCTTCTGCGCGTCGGTGAAAACGAAAGAGCCTTCGCCACCTCTACGAAGCCCAAGGGCGTTTTCGAGGGTATGAAGTCCGTGCAGATCGTCGAAGACGGCGAGATCTATCTCGGCATCGAGGCGTTCTTCGAGCAGGATAACACCCGCGCCCGTATCCTCTACAAGATCTACAAAAACAACGACGATATCGACGTTGACGTCAATCTTTATCTCGGCGATATCAACCGCATTTACAAATTGAAGGTTCCCGTTGCCGTTCAGGGCAAGCTGATCGCGCAGACCGCGTTCGGCACAGAGGAGCTGTTCACCGACGCGAGAGAAAACGTCTCCCAGCGCTTCGTCGCCGTCGACACGGGCGAAAAATGCCTCGCGCTTCTCAATCAGGACGTTTACGGCAACCATTACGAAAACTCCGCGATCTACGCGTCTCTCGTGCGCGGCATCACGTACTGCGCGCATCCCATCATGGACAGACCGCTCATGCCCGAGGGCAGATTCACGAAAAAGGTCGATCAGGGCGAGAACCGCTTCTCCTTCCGTCTCACCGTCGCGCCGAGAGAAGCGCTCGAACGTAAAACGCAGGAGTTCACGATGAAGCCCTTCGCGCTCAACATCTTCCCCGTCCCCGCGAATACGACGGGTATCGGTGATTTCAAAGTCGAGCTCGGTGACGGCGTAACCACGCTTGCCGCCATGAAAAAAGCTGACGGCAAGGAAGCGATCATTCTCCGTCTGCTCAATAACTCCCCCGAGGTCCGCGCGTCTCACGTCTGCGTAAACGGCGCTATATTGCCGCTGAATTTCGGCAAATACGAGGTCAAGACCGTCGTGTACGAAAACGGCGCTCTTTCGGAATCCTACGAGCTGATCATCTGATCGGAAAGGAGAATCCTCTTATGCTTGAAAAAATGAGTGATTTTTTCGAAAACCGATTGGACGGATACGATGCGCATATGAAGAAAAACATCGAATCCGCCGACGAATTCTATCCCTTCACAGCGAGTCTTCTTCCCGAAAAGCCGACTTGCCGCGTTCTCGATCTCGGTTGCGGAACGGGGCTTGAGCTGGAGGAATATCTCGCGCTCAATCCCTCCGCCGAGGTGACGGGGATCGATCTCTCGCAAGGAATGCTCGACGCATTGACGAAGAAATTCGTAGGTAGAGAGATCACGCTGATCTGCGGCTCCTACTTCGACGTTCCGTTTGAGGAAAACGCCTTCGATGCCGCCGTCTCCGTCGAAAGTCTGCACCATTTCACAAAGGCGGAAAAGCTCCCGCTCTACAAAAAGCTCCGCCTCGCTCTGAAGGAGAACGGCTACTTCATTCTGACGGATTATTTCGCGCTCTCCGACGAGGAAGAGAAAGCGCACCGCAAAGAGCTGATCCGCTTGAAAGCCGAGCAAAGCATTACCGACGGTGAATTTTATCATTACGATACGCCGCTTACCGTTGCGCACGAGACCGAAGCGCTTCTCGAAGCGGGCTTCTCCGCGGTCGAGGTACTGAAAAGCTGGGGCGCGACGTACACGCTGAAGGCGATCCGCGGAAAACGAAAGGAAATCCTATGAAACTTTTTTTGAAAGCAATCTCCGCACTCATTGTCGGAATCGTCTGCATGGGCGCGATCCTTTTTCTGCCCGCAGGCGGATTCCATTACACGAACGCGTGGCTCTTTCTCGGGCTTTTGTTCGTCCCGATGACGATCCTCGGCGTCGTTTTGTTCATCAAATCCCCCGCTCTGCTCGAAAAACGTCTGAACGCAAAGGAAAAGGAAAAAGCGCAAAAGGGCGTCATCGCCTTTTCCGCGTTGATGTTCCCCGTCGGATTTCTCGTTTCGGCATTTGACTTCCGCTACGCGTGGTCGAGCGTACCCACCTTTTTCGTCGTCTTCGCCTCCGTTCTCTTTCTTGCGGGCTACGCCATGTACGGCGAGGTCATGCGCGAAAACGCGTACCTTTCCCGCACCATCGAGGTGCAGGAGGGACAGACGGTCGTCGATACGGGCTTGTACGGCATTGTCCGCCATCCCATGTATCTCGCGACGTTTCTCATGTTCATGCCCATGCCGCTCATCCTCGGCTCCTTCTGGGGCGCGATCCCCTTCGTCTTTTATCCCGTGATCATCGTTGTCCGCGTGCTGAACGAAGAGAAGCTTCTCGCGCGCGAGCTTCCCGGCTACGCGGATTATATGAAAAAAGTAAAATACCGTCTCATCCCGTTCATCTGGTAAAGGAGCGCTTATGACCAACCGAGAAATTATGGAGACCGCCCTTCTTCAATCCGCGGAGGACATCTCCTGCAACGCCGCAGATTTTCTGAAAACGGAGAACGTCGTCGTTCTCTCGAAGAAAAACGAAAACGCAAGAAGATATCTTTCTCTCCCCTTCTCCTGTCAGCTCGTTTCATACGGAAATAACGTCGTCGCTTCCACAGCGCCCGCGCTCACGGAGATCGTCTCCGACTATATTGACCGCTACGAATTTTACCATTGCTTCGAAACGCCGAACATGATCGCTCTGCAGGAAAAGCTAACGCCGTTCGGGCTCGATATCTGCTTTATGGCGGAATATTTTCTGCCCGATATGGATCATCTGAAGCCGCTTTCCTCTCCCTTCGCGCTCCGCGTACTGACACCGTCCGATTTCTCGTCTCTCTATCTGCCCGAATGGTCGAACGCGCTCTGCGAGAAGAGAAAGCATCTCGATATGCTCGCCGTCGGCGCGTACGACGGTGAAACGCTCGTCGGACTCGCGGGCTGCTCGGCAGATTGCGAAACGATGTGGCAGATCGGTGTGGACGTTCTCCCCGCTTATCGAAAAAAGGGTGTGGCAAGCGCGCTCACATCCCGTCTCGCGCTGGAAACGATCGCGCGAGGCAAGGTCCCCTTTTACTGCTGCGCATGGTCGAATGTTGCTTCCGCGCGCAACGCCATCCGAAGCGGTTTTCGTCCCGCATGGGTCGAAATGACCGCAAAATCAAAGGAATTTATCCGATCCATCAACGAATCTTAACCGTATTTTCCGAAAGAAAGGTAGTTATGAAAAAAATATTACTGATCGCCACGGGAGGAACCATCGCCTCCGAACAAACGGGAAGCGGACTCGCGCCCCGTTTAAATCCAAAGGATCTGCTCCGTTACGTTCCCGATGCCGAAAACATCTGCGAGCTGGATACCGTTCAGCCCTTTCATATCGACAGCACCAACGTCAGCCCGTCGCATTGGCTGACGCTCACGGGGATCATTGAGGAAAATTACGACAAATACGACGGCTTCGTCATCTCACACGGAACGGACACGCTCGCTTACACTGCCGCCGCGCTCTCGTATCTCATTCAGAATACGAAAAAGCCCATCGTTCTGACGGGCGCGCAAAAGCCGATCTCCGACGATTCCACGGACGCAAAGAAGAATCTTCTCGATAGTCTGCGCTTCGCTTGCACGGGCGATTGCGGCGTCTGCGTCGTTTTCGGCGGCAAGGTCATCGCCGGCACACGCGCGCGCAAAATGAAAACGAAGAGCTACGATGCCTTCACAAGCATCAATTTCCCCGAGATCGCCGCCATCCACGATACGCGCGTCGTCCGCTACATTCCCTTTCAGGACAATGGAAAGGAGCCCGTATTCTATCACAGACTCAACAGCCACGTATTTCTGCTGAAGCTGATCCCCGGCATTGCGCCCGAGGCGTTCTCCGTCGCGGGAGAGCTTTGCGACGGGCTCGTCATCGAAAGCTACGGTGTCGGCGGTATTCCCGACGTGTATCTTGACGAGCTTGACGCGCTGATCAAAAAGGGCAAGACCGTCATCATGGCAACGCAGGTCACGCAGGAGGGCAGCGATATCAAGGTATACGAGGTCGGAGAACGATTGAAAACGCGTTACCGTCTGCTCGAAACCTACGATATCACGCTCGAATCCACCGTCACGAAGCTGATGTGGGCGCTCGGCAGATCGGACGATCCCGCCGAGATCCGCCGTCTCTTCTGCACGAGCATCAATTACGATCTTTTGTTCTGACGTCACGATGTCGGAAAGGAGTTTATTTATGAAAAAAATCGCTGTTATCACGGGCGCTTCCAGCGGTATCGGCAAGCAATTCGCCGATACAGTGAAAGACGCGGGAACGTTCGACGAGGTATGGATCATCGCGCGGCGCATCGACCGTCTGCAAGCGCTCGCGGACTCCATGCCCTTCCCCACGCGCGCCATCGCGCTCGATCTCTCCGAAAAAGCAAGCTACGAGACCTACGCCGCGCTTCTCAACGAGGAAAAGCCCGATATCGCGCTTCTCATCAACTGCAGCGGCTTCGGCAAATTCTGCGCGACCACGGAAACGCCCGTCGAGGTCAATCTCAATATGATCGATCTCAACTGCGCGGCGGTCGTCGCGATGTGTCAGCTCTCCATCCCCTATATGCAAAAAGGCGCGAAGATCGTCAATATCGCGTCCGTCGCGGCGTATCAGCCGATCCCTTATATCAACGTTTACGGCGCGACGAAGTCCTTCGTTCTGCATTTCAGCCGCGCGCTGAACCGCGAGCTGAAAAAGGACGGCATTTCCGTCACGGCGGTATGCCCCTTCTGGACGAAAACGGAATTCTTCAACCGCTCGATCGATAAGGAAAAGAATCCCGTCGTCAAAAAATACGTCGCGATGTACACACCCGAGCAGATCGTGTCGCAGGCGTGGCGCGACGTGAAAAAGGGCAAGGATATCAGTATGCACGGCGCGACCGCGAGAGTGCAGACGCTTCTCGCAAAGATTCTTCCTCACGGCTTCGTGATGTCGTACTGGATGAATCAGCAAAAGCTCAAATGAATTCTTATCTGAACTGCAAGCTGTGTCCGCGCGCCTGCGGCGCCGACCGCACGGTCGGTCACGGCTTCTGCAGAGAATCCTCCGCTCTGCGCGCCGCGCGCGCTTCTCTGCATATGTGGGAGGAGCCGCCGCTTTCGGGCACGACGGGCTCGGGAACCGTCTTCTTTTCCGGGTGCAACCTCGGTTGCGTTTTCTGCCAGAATCACGAGATCGCGCACGAAAACAAGGGAAAAGAGATCTCCCCCGAGAGACTCGCGGAGATCTTTCTCGAATTGCAGGAAAAAGGCGCCGCCAATATCAATCTCGTCACCGCCGTCCATTTCGTTCCGCACGTCATCGCGGCGCTGGACCGCGCGAAAGCAAACGGACTTTCGATCCCCGTCGTTTACAATTCGAGCGGATACGAATCCGTCGATACGCTTCGCCGTCTGGACGGCTATATCGACGTCTATCTGCCCGATTACAAATACAGAGACTCCGACCTTGCCCATCTCTTTTCGGGCGCATACAACTACCCCAAAGCCGCTGAAAAGGCGATCGCGGAGATGGTACGTCAGATCGGGGACTGTGTTTTCGACGAAAACGGCATGATGAAAAGAGGCGTGATCGTCCGCCACCTCGTTTTGCCAAAGCACACGGACGATTCCATGGAGGTGCTCCGATATCTGCACGAGACCTACGGCGATCGGATCTATATCAGCATTATGAACCAATATACCCCCATGCGAAAATACGAAAAATACCCCGAGCTTTCGCGGAAGCTCACGACGTACGAATACGAAAAGGTCGTGAAATTCGCGCAGAAAATCGGGATCAAAAACGGCTTTCTGCAAAGCGGCGAAGCGGCAAAGGAAAGCTTCATCCCCTCCTTCGACGGACTCGGGATCTGAAAATGGCCATGTCACAACATACAACTGATTTTTAGCGACACGCGTGCGTGTCATTCTGAGCGAAGTCCCGCCGAGATCCCACTTCGGCTACGCCTCGTGCTTTTGGGATACCCAAAAGTTCGACAAGCTCAGGATGACACCTTCGGTGCTGGCGGGACGCAGTCGAAATCCGACTGAAAGGAAGGGTCAAACGCAATGAATTGCGTTTGGAATCCGGCTAAAAATCAGCCTTTTCATGTGACAGAACCTTGAAAATAACGACAGTGAGGAACGCGATATGAAAAAGCCTGTGATCAGAGGTGAATGGAAGATCCTTTTCCAACCGACTCAAAACGGAAACTACGTCAACGACCATACGATCGTGAAGGGCTCCGACGGAAATTGGCATTTGTACGGCATTACGAGTTTCGAGGGGAAGCCGAATTACGAGCGGTATTTCGTCCACGGCGTCGGAGAAAGCCTCGGCGCGTCCTTTCGTGAGGTCGGCCGCTCCATCGATACGGGAACGCTTGCGTGGGCGCCGTGCGTGATCGAAAAGGACGAAAATTACTTTATGTTTTACGGCCCGTCGCCCACCTCTCTTGCGGTGTCCTTCGATATGTACGAATGGTTCGGCACCAACGTCACGCTGAAAAACGAGCCTCTCATGGGCGCGCACCGCGATCATTTCGTTTTGCAAACGAGCGAGGACGAATATCTGATGTACGTCGTCGGCGTTCATCGGAAAAGAGGCGCCGTCAGCTGCTTTTCCTCAAACGATCTTTTGAACTGGACGTTCGAGGGCTTTGCGCTCACCTCGGGCGAAAAAGCGCCGCTGAATCCCGCGTGGGGCGCGATGGAATCGCCCTATATCGTCAAAAAGGACGGACTCTATTATCTCTTCATCACCTACACGGATTCCTCGCGGAGCACGTATAACGACACGCTCGTTTTCTGCTCCGACGATCCGAAACGATTCGGGGAATATAACGGCGGCGAGGGCGGCGCGATCCCCGTCACGGAGCTTTTCGCCCACGCGCCCGAGATCATCGAGGAAAACGGCAGATATTACATCACCACTTGCGGATGGAATACACGCCCCACACCCCATAAGGGCGCCGTTTCCGTCGCAGAGCTCGATTGGGAATGAAAGACATAAAAAGAGCATGAATGGAAAATCCATTCATGCTCTTTTTCGTTGAACTCACTGTTATTTTCAAAATCCGCTTCAATTTTTCTTTCTGAACGTTGCGATCACGTCAAAATTCAACATGAATCGGCAGAAGCCCGCGTTCTCATGCTTTTTCAGCGCGCGATAAATGCCGATCGTGATGAAATACGCGGCGATACCGCCGATCGTACCGACGATCGCGCCCGCGATCACGTCCGTCGGATAATGGACGACGAAATAGTTTCGGGAAGCCGCCATCAGCGCCACGTAGGGTATCGAAACGGCGAGATATTTCTTTCCGCCTGCAAGCCAGAGTCCCGTTGCCGCGGCAGCCGCCGCCGTCGTATGTCCCGACGGGAAGGAAAATTCGCTTTCGGCGTGTGCGCCGACGAAGCTCCAGAGCGCGCGGAACGCCTCGCTCGCCTCGTACGGTCGGACGCGGCAGATCGTTTCCTTCAGGATCACGTTCGTCATAAGCGCGCCGCAACAGATCGCCACGAACATACAGAGGCCGCATTTTCTCGTCTTCACAAACAGACAGAGAACGAGCGCGAGCGCAAAGAGCACGAGCGCTTTGTCGCCCGTGAAGCTGACAAAACGCATGATCGGCGTCAGCACCGCGCCGCCCCATTCGGCGAGACGGTGATAAAATTCAAGGATCGCGCCGTCAAAGCCCGCGAACGTCAGATCCAGCCATTTTGCAAAATTGCTTTCCACCATAATTAAAAATACCTTTCATTGTTATATCGGATCTTTCCGAAAATTCACCGCTTTTCAAGCAATTTTCAGATCTGCGCATCGAGACTGCCGATCTGCAGAGAGATATCCTTGTCCTTCGCGAGATTTTCGAGAAGAGACAGGATCTTTTCGCGATTTTTGTTGATCAATAATACGACGATCTCGTTCTGCGTTTCCTTCGGCAGAAGATTCACCATCTTTTTTGCGATGGACGGGGAGACCGCCGTCAGCTTCAGAAGGATCTTGTTGCCGACGGAATCCTCTTCCTTTTCCAATTTCTCGTGAACCATGGGCAAGAGCGCGGCAATGACCGCGCCGTAATCGAGATCATCTATCTCCAGAGTGATTTTCATACGTCCTCCGTTTTTTCTGAACGGATCAGCGGCAGATCTCCGCGAGATCCGTTTCCTTCAGACCGAGCGCATCCGCAACGATCTGCGCGTTGTCGTAAAACTCGTGCTGCTTATTGTCGTGCGCATCGCTTCCGAAAATGAACTTACATCCGCATTCCTTCGCGATATGAAACATACGGATATGGCAATCGTCGGAAAGCTCCGCCTTCGTCATGCCCTTCGAATACGCGACGTTGATCTCCACCGCGATGTTCTTTTCGGCGGTCTTGTCGAAAAGGCGCTTGAAGGTATCGTCCGTGATCATATTGATGAGGATTCTGTTATCGTAGGGGCAACAAACGGCGTCGAACGGGTGCGCCATCGCCGTCACGTAACGGGAAAGCGGACTGTTCAGAACGTCCTCGTAAGCCATGATCATAAAATCTCTGTGCTTCTCGTAGGACGAAACGTAGTCCTTCGGCATGATCATATGCGTGTGGGAGTTGGGAACGAGAATGAAATCGAATTTCTCCGCTTCCTCCTCCGTGATCGCGATATCGCGCTTCGGCGTGTGGTATTCCGTTTCGCAACCGAAATAGAGCTTCAATCCGGGCTCGTTTACCGCCGCCAGCGTTTCCTTCAGCTCGGCGTTATGCTCGTACGGGTGCGCGCGGTAAAAGCCTCTCGCGCCGGGAATATCGCCTGCACCGAAATGGTCCGAAAAGCCGATCTTCGAAAGACCGAGTCTCTTCGCGTGAGCGATATAATTTTCGACCGTTGCCGTTTCGTTCGCGCAGATGGAAAGCTTCGTATGTACGTGAAAGTCATGTGTAATTTTCATATGTGTAGCCGTTCCTTTCTCTCAATATAATTACTTGTAACTATAGAGTATCACAAAACGGAGCAAAAGTAAAGACGTAGACGGTATTTTGGTAACGGTATTTCGTTTTTCGTTGGTCTGTGAGATAAGCGAGAGAGACGTGCAGATGGAGAACCTTTCCAAAAACACATTATTTACCGCGGAAGGTAACCAGCGGCAGCAAGCCACCGCCCTACGATGTAATCGAGGTTCGTGCGCAAGCGGAAGCGATCAAATCTCATTTCTCGATTTCGATGCGGATATCACCGGTATCGGTGACAAGCTCGCATTTGCCGCCCGATTGCGTTTTCGGAACGCGGACGGTGCCGGTGTCGGTTCTGGAGGACGAGAAATCCTTTTCGGAGCGGAGCGTGCCTTCGATCGTTCCCGTGGACGTTTCCACGAAGATCTCGCCGCCGTCGCAACGGTCGAACCAAACGTCACCCGTGCTTCGCGTGATCGAAAACTCCTTCTCTGCGGTCACGTTTTTGAGAGAGATATCGCCCGTATTTCCGTCGGAGGAAAGCTTGTCGCAGGTAACGTTTGTCAGATACGAATCGCCCGTGCCGACGGTGATGTGAAGCGCGCTCTTGCAGACGATATCGTTTGCGGTGATCTTGCCGGAGGAGACCTTCAGCGCGATCGATTCCGCGGACACGCCCTTCATGGTGATATCACCCGTGGTGGTTCTGATGCTGATGGCTTCCGAAGCGGAGGCGGAGCAGATAACGTCGCCCGTTGTGACCTGCGCTTCGATGGTTCTGAAGGTGAGATCCTTCGCCACGTTGATATCGCCCGTGGAGGCTTTTACGAACAGAGAGTCGTATTCCGCCTTCGGCAGATAGACGGTGATCTTCGTTTCTGCCGACGTGAAATTGATCCGGATCGGCTGACGGTTCTCACCTTGGGAAATGGTGAGCGTGCCGTTCTCGACGGAAACGACATGCTTTTCGTCCTTCGGTTCGCGGCAGACGATCTTGCAAGCATCATCCTCGGACAGAACGAAGAGAACGTCCGCCGTGCTCGTTTCGATCGATATATCCTCGAACGCTTCGCGGATCTCGTGGATATTGGTTTCGTATTCCACTGTGTTCAGACGGGCGAAATTCCATCCCATCGCGGTCATTGCGCAAGCGAAAAGGATACCGCCCACGAGAACGAGAACAATCGCCGCGACGAGCCATGCTATCGTACGCTTTTTCATACTGCTTCCTCCTTTTTGATGAGAAGACGTTTGAATGCTCTTGCGGTCTTATATGGGAGAAGGACGGCGCCCTTCGTTGCCGCCTTGCAACCGAAGAACATGAAAATGGAGAGCCCCGCGCATACGAGCGAAGCGCCGATCATCGCCATCGACACAAACGGCTTTCCGAAAATGAGAAAAACAAAACCTCCCGCGATCCCGCCGACCGCGCAACCGATGAAGGACGCGAATACCGCCCAAAGCGAAACGACCGAAACCCACAGCACCGCATAGAGCGACAGGAAAACGACGGTGGGCCCGATGACAAGAAGCGGTACCCATATCGGAGAGCCAAGAACGAGAAAAACGATCTCCCACACGCGCAGGCGTTTTTTCGGCTTCGTTTTTTCCTTTATGATCTTTTGTACGGGAATATCCCCGACGATCTGTTCCGCGATCTCATCCGTTGAGCCGATCGCCGCGACGGCTTCCTCCTCGGAAAGTCCCTCTTCCATACGGTCATCGATCATTTCGCCGTAAAAGCTCAGGCGCTCCTCGACCTCCTCTTTCGGCAGATCGGAGAGCTTTTTCCACAACTGATAAATAAATTCCTGCTTACGCATGATTGTCATCCTCCTTCGTTACGAAACGGTAGATCGACATGATCTCGTCCCACTCCTTTTTGAAATCGTCAATGCGACGGATTCCCGCTTCGGTGATATGATAATATTTTCGCAGTCTGCCGCCATGCTCCGACGTTCGTACGGTCAGCATTTCCGCAAGCTCCAGACGCTTCAGAATGGTGTATAGTGTCGATTCCGACAGCTTGATATACGGCTGCATATCCTTGATGATCTTGTAGCCGTAAGAGTCCTCGTTTCTGATCGCAGCAAGCACGCATACGTCCAGTAAACCTCGTTTCAATTGAATATCCATAGCATACTCCTCCTTGCATAATACATCATATCACGAAGTATTGCTTCTGTCAATACTAATTTAAAAAAACAGCAGGAATTTT
>JAZRLQ010000190.1:0-6396 GCA_045646925.1 Eubacteriales bacterium | reverse complement strand
ATCTGAATTTCATTTCCGATATTTACGGTCTTTCCGACGCGGTCCGCACCCAAAATATCAAAAAGTACGCGGAGACGTTCGAGATGGCGGCCGCGCTCGGAGCCCTCATCTCCTCGTATTCCCACGGCATGAAGCAGAAGCTTGCGATCATATCGGCGCAGATCCGCTCGCCCCGTCTCATGCTTCTCGACGAGCCGTTCGTCGGACTCGATCCGAAGGCTGCCGTGATCCTGAAATCGCTGATGAAGGAGCTTTGCGAAAACGGAGGCGCGGTCTTCTTTTCGACGCACGTTCTCGACGTGGCGGAAAAGCTCTGCAACAAGATCGCCGTGATCAAGGACGGCGCGCTCGTCGCCGCGGGTGATATCGGCGCGCTCACGAACGGCGATTCGCTCGAAAACGTCTTTCTGGAAATTCTGAAGGAACGGGTAGTGTGATATGTGGAGATCGATCAGACTTTTAACCCGACTTTCGCTTTGTAATTTCCTCGGCTTCAACGAGGCGCGGTATTCGAAAAATTCCGCGAAACGCTCCCGTCTCATCACAAGCGCCGTCGCCGTCGTGATTCTGGGCGCGATGATGATTTTTTATGCGGGGCTTCTCACCCTCGCTTTCATTGAAATGAATTTCACGGAGATGATCCCGATGTATCTCGGAACGGTGATCGGGCTTCTTTCGTTCGTTTTCACGGTGTTCCGCGCGGGTCCCGCGCTTTTCAGTCAGAAGCAGTACGAACGGCTCGCCGTGCTTCCCGTCAAGCCTGCCGCGATCGTGATCAGCCGATTCATTTCTCTTTACGTGACGGAGCTTTCCGTCAGCGTTTGTTCCACTGCCGCGGTGCTGGTCGTTTGCGCCTGCAAGCTTTCGCTTTCTCCGTGGTTCTATATTTCCATGGCGTTCGGCTCGCTCGTTCTGCCTCTTCTGCCGATGACGGCTTCGATGATCGTCGGTACGGTCATTTATGCGCTGACCGCCTCCATGAAGAGAAAAAATACGTTTCAGATCATTTTCTCCTTCGCCTTTCTCGCGCTTTACTTCACCTTCGTCAATTCGATGAACGACGTGACGGACGAAATGATCCTTGATCTTGCGGAAAAGATCCGCTCTTTCGGCAGGATTTATCCTCCCGTTTCTTTGTTTGCCGACGGTGTGTGGGGAAATATCGGCGCTTATCTTCTGTTTCTTGCCGTATCAGTGGGAATCTTTCTCGGCGTTGCTTTCATCGTCGGACGATATTACGGATCGATCTGTACGCGACTGACCGCAAACGCCGCGAAGCGAAATTACGTGATGAGATCGCAGAAGGGAAGATCGGCGCTTGCGGCGTGCTTTTTCCGCGAGAGAAAGCGCTATTTTGCTTCCGCGACCTACGTTATGAATACCGCTGTCGGCTATATCATGACCGTCGTCTTCGTCTGCGTGCTCGTTTTCGGAGAGACGCGCGTGCTATTTTCTCAGCTTCCGTCGGACGTGGTCGCAAAGCTCGCGCCGTTTTGTATCGCCGCGCTTGCAAACGCTCTGCCAACGACGGCGAGCGCGATCTCGATGGAGGGCAAGCATTTCTGGCTGACGCAGACCTTGCCCGTTCGTATGCGCGATATCGCGGGCGCGAAGATCCTTCTCGGTCTTATGCTCTCCGTGCCTTGCACGTTGATCTCGTCGGTGATCGTCGCGATCGCCATTCGACCGAATATGCCCGATCTTTTCTGGATGATCTTCGTTTCACTTCTGTACGCCGTGTTTGGATGTGTGCTTGGGCTTTTCGTAAATCTGAAGCTTCCCATGCTGCATTGGGATCAGGAAAGCCAACCCGTCAAGCAGAGCAAGGCGGTGCTGGTCATGATGCTCGTCGGATTTGCGACGGCGGCAGCGCCTGCCGTTTTGCTTCTCGTTTTCCGCGGTATCGCGGCGCATATCGCGATTGCCGCGATCTGCTTTGCGGTGATCCTCCTCACGCGCGCGATTTACCGAAAGATCTGCGCCTTCGATCTCAAAACGATCGCGGAGGATTGAGGGGAATCATTTAAAACCTACGCAGGCTCCTTCAGTCTTTTGCGAAGCTTAAAATTTTTCTCTTTTCCATACCTATTTTCAATAAGCTGTGAAAATATGAAAAGCTCCCACAGACCAAATCAAGCGGTTTGTAGGAGCTTCATTTTATAAGCAAAAGAAACGATTTATAACTCGCCTTCTCCGAGTGGATAGCGAAGTGGCGCGAGGGAATTAAAAAGCGAATGCGCTATTTACGAAACGCGGTTCAATCCTCGAATCTCCAGATCTGCTGCATGATGACGGCGGGGCCGTTTTCCACTTCCTTCGCGTAGAATACGGTCAGAAGAGAGCCGTCGGAAAGCTCGACTGTGGCAGGATAGCCAAGGTCATTGCTGAGCCCTTCTTTCCATACCTCGTTACCGATGTCCCATGTCTTGCCGCCGTCCTTGCTGAACATAGCGCGGATGCCGTAGGGCGCGTTGCGGTAGCCATAAACGGAGATGAGAACGCCGGAGGAGTGAAGGATCAGGTGCGCGGGCGCGCCGCCGGTTCTGTCGAGCAGAGCGACGGGCTCGGTCCACGTCTTGCCGCCGTCGGTCGATTCGCTCTGATAGAGGGTGAAGATGGGATCTTCTCCGCCGGTCTGTACGCGGATATGGGTGATGATCTTGCCGTCGGGCAATTGGATCGAGTGAGGCTCGCAGGGGAGTGGCTCCACGTCGCCGACCATGATGCCGGGGATTCTTCCGACGTATTCCATCGTGCCGTCCATCTGAATGCGGTACGCGAGAATGCCGTCGTAGCCGACTCTGTGCTTATTGTTTTCGCTGAAGGTTCTGCCGACCCAGAGGATCGTTCCGTCCTGCAGCTCGAGCGGACCGTGGGGGGAGGTTACGGGGCTTTTGTACAGAGGTCCGAACGTGACGCCGCAGTCGTGGCTGATACGGAAGGTCGATCCGATCGCTTCCGCTTCTTCTTCGGATGTGATCGTGTCGAGGTACGCGTTGTCGTAGGGGCTTCTGCTTCTGCGCTGGAACGCTACGGTGTTGTTGAAGGACGTGACGATCACGCCGTTTTCACCGAAGGGAACGACACCGCTGTCTCGGTCGTCAAGCACCGTGTCGATGACGGGAGCGGGTGCGGTATAGGTCTTGCCCTCGTCCTCGCTGTACGAGATGACGGCTTTTCCGAACGGGCATACGTGACGTCTGCGGAATCCGGACGCAGCAACGGCGATCTTTCCGTTCTGCAATCTGGCGACGCTGGGCCATCCGAAATAGTTGTGCTTGCTCATGGGATTGCTCATGATGATCTGCGGTTTGCCGATGGGAATGATTTTCATATCAGTGCTCCTTTTCAAAAATATATATCAAGTTTTGTTTTCGGGAGTTTTACATAAGTCCATTGTACTTTATTTTTTCTCAATTGTCTATATTTTTTTGAAAATCCATGAAAAATAATGACAATTCCATTGAAAATCACTTTTTTTCTTGTCAGAACGGCTTTCTTGTGCTATAATGGTTGCATATTAAAAAGATGTTGAGGAGATATTGATCGATGATATGTTGCGTTACGGGACATCGGCCGAGCGGCTTTCCGTTTCCGCCCGATGATCTGGAGAGCGGTCTGGAATACAGAAGAAGACTGTACGGCGCGGTGCGTGAGCTGATGGCGGGTGGGTGCCGCTATTTTATAACCGGTATGGCAGACGGTGTGGATATGGATTTCGCGGAAGCCGTACTTCTTTTCAGAAGAGATTACGAAAACGTCATATTGGAGGCGGCGCTTCCTTATCCCAGACAAACGCCTGCGGTCCCGACGAGAAAGGACGCGATCCTTGCGAAATGCGACCGCGTGACTGTCGTTTCGGGCGAATATTCGCAGAGCTGTATGCAGAAGAGAAACTGCTATATGGTAGACAAATCGGATTACGTGATCGCGGTCTGGAACGGCAATCGAAAGGGTGGAACGTGGAATACGATCCGCTACGCGCGCAGTATGAAAAAGCCGATCCGCTACATCATGCTCGACGAATGTATGCAGCTCCGATTGTTTTAAGGATCTTTCGCGGTCTTCTTTTCCGCGTAATCGGTAAGCACCGTTCCGAGCGCAAGGCATAGCGCAAGACGGCTGATCGTTTCCAGAAAAAGAAGAATGGATTCTCTTTGGTGCGCAAGTGTGACGGCGTCCGCTTGCGCGACGAAGACTGTCAGCGCGAGCGCCGAAGCGATCATGAAGGGGAGCGCGCGGAGCAGAAGCCTTTGCGCCGCGTTTCCGAGATGGAGCTTGTTTTTTTCTTTCATGGTTTGACCTCTCTTTCTTTTTCTTTGGTACGCATCCATTATACCGTTTTTTTCGGCGTTTGTCATTGGTGGGTTTGCGCCAAAAAAAGAAAAAAATTCGCAAATTGGATTTACAATCCGCGCGTTTTGTGATATACTGTCACTGTGTGAAAATGCATACTATCAATTTTTGGAGGTACAGACCGTGAAATGTCCAAGTTGCGGATATACGGAAAGCCGCGTCGTTGACTCCCGTCCGACAGAGGGAAACGCGAGCATCCGACGCAGACGCGAATGCGTGTCTTGTCAGAGAAGATTCACCACGTACGAGGCTGTGGAGACTCTGCCTCTGATCGTCATCAAAAAAGACGGCACGCGCGAAATGTTTGACAAGGGCAAGCTGCTTGCGGGGATCATCAAATCCTGCTATAAATGCCCCGTCACCACAAGACAGATGGAACAGGTCGCAATGGAGATCGAAAACGATCTGCAGAATTCGCTGAGCCGCGAGATCTCTTCCCGACACATCGGCGTTCTCGTTATGGATAAGCTCAAGGTGCTGAACGACGTCGCGTACGTTCGATTTGCTTCCATTTACAGAGAATTCAAGGACCTTGAAACCTTTATGGCGGAGCTGGAGCGTCTGAAAAACGAAAAACAAGGCGATCCGGATGATCCGTTCTGTGATTGAATAATATAAAATTGAATCTGTTTTCAAAGAAAGGATTTTTGTTATGATCAAGATCAAAGAAACTACTTACGGCAATTTCGGCAAATGTCTTGCCATTTCCAACGATACGATGGAGATCTACGTGACCATCGATATCGGTCCCCGTATCATCAAATGCAATCTTCTCGGCAAAGAAAATCTGATGTTCGAGGATATCGGACGCACGAAGAACAACGACGTTTCCTGCGTATTCGGCGAAGGCAAGATGTGGCAGATCTACGGCGGACACCGTATGTGGCTCTCTCCCGAAAAGTTCCCCGAAACCTACTATCCCGACTGTGAAAAGGTCGTTTATTCCGTTCACGCGACGGGTGCAACCTTCACCGCTCCCATTCAGGCGGTAACGGGTCTGCAGTTCAGCATGAACATTTCCATGGACGAGACGAAGCCGCAGTTCACCGCAACGCATTACGTGAAGAACACCAACGATCATCCGATCAAGGGCGCGATGTGGTGTCTCTCCGTTATGACCAAGAACGGCGCCGTTATCGTTCCTCAGCCGAAGGAAGACACGGGACTTCTCGCGAACCGCATTCTCGCCGTATGGCCCTACAGTGACATGACCGACAGCCGCATTTTCTGGGGCAGAGATTATATCGCTCTCCGTCAGAATCCCGCCATTGACCGCGCGTTCAAATACGGTATCAATAATACCGCGGGCAAGATCGCGTACGTCAACTACGGACAGGCTCTCGTGAAATCCTACGCCGTCAACCATCCCGACGGCGAATATCCCGATTTCGGTTGCTCCTGCGAGGTTTACGCTTGCGACGTCTTCACCGAAGCGGAAACGCTTTCCGAGCTGAAAACGCTCGCGACCGGTGAATCCATCACCCACGCGGAAACCTGGACTCTGACCGACGGCGTTGATATCGGCGAATTCACGAACGAATCTCTCGCAGAGCTCGCAAAAAAGATCTTTTAAGCAAAACGTTTTTGAACCTGAAAAGGCACTTATGGATTTCCATAAGCGCCTTTTTGCTTTCCCTTCAAAAAGGGAAAGGGAGCCCACGATAGTGGTGGATGAGGTAGTTCTCGTTGCTTTTCGAATTTTAGTTGATGTGACGAATGAAAAAACAGAGGATCAAACGGATGATGGCATCCATTTGATCCTCTGTTTTTATCGGCAGAAACGCCGTAAATCACTGATTTGTTATCAGATCGTACCGAAGATGAACTTGCAGAGGAAGAGAAGTGCGATCACGGTGACAGCAATATCCTTCTTCTTGTAGTTGCCGGTGAAGAGGGTGATGAGAACGTAGGAGATCGCGCCGATACCGATACCGTTTGCGATGGAGTAGGTAAGGGGCATCATAACGAGGGTGAGGAATGCGGGAACTGCGCTGCGAAGGTCGGTCATATCAACCTTAGCGAAGTTCTTGAGCATGAGAA
>JAZRLQ010000189.1:0-2115 GCA_045646925.1 Eubacteriales bacterium | reverse complement strand
CATATGACCGCCCATATGAGCGGGGATCTTATGGTGCGCGCCGTTGAATCGGCAACGAACGGAAAAACGCGGATTTTGCACGGCGTCGACGTAATTATGCTCGCGGTATTCGATGCGGGGGCTCTGTTTGATGTTATATTCACCGATATTGAGGCAGGGAACGGTGGGGATCTTCTCGCAGTTATGCGTAAAGAATCGGCAACCGAGAGATTCCAGAAATTCATAAACGCCGTAGATCACACCGCGATTTCCGCCGGTGATGTAAATGCGTTCCCCCTCGGTTACGATACGGAAGCCGTCCTCACCAAGCTCTTCGGTATCGACGTGGCAGATGCTGCCGATATAAATGCCCGGTGCGGAGAGATCGCCTTCTTCGATCTTAAAGGATGCAGATGTTATGCGGCCGAGGTAATAGCGAAGTTCCTTTGCCGCGTAAAGCACCGTGCTTTCGCGGTTATAAAAATCGTTTGAAGACAGATAAATGGAAACAAGAGCGTTTCTGTTTTGTGCGAGAATCATGAGAGGACTCCTTTCGTTTTCGATGTCAGGATTCGTTGACCGTTTTTCCCGTGATATGCTCGGGGCGAAGCTCATAGCATAGCGTTGCTTTTGCGGATTTTCGGATCTCGTCGTCAATATATTCTGTGTCGGAGGTGTATTTCAGACTGAACAGACGGTAGATGTCAAGCGCTTTTTCATTGTCTTCGACAAGATGGATTTTTCCGAAAACGACGACGCTTTGGATCGTGAATGCCCAATCGCCGTCCTTTTTCATTCCTTCGTCGTATACGCAGAAGGAAACCTTGTTGTTTTCCCTGATCGCGTCGACCTTGTGACCTTTCTTTCCACTATGGAAATAGACGTAACCATTTTCTTCATTGTACCAGAAATTGATCGGCAAGCCGTAGGGATAGCCGTTTTCACCAACGACGGATAGAACGCCTCTTTTTTCTTCTTTTAGGATCTTTTTGATCTGCGCCATATCCAGCGCTTGTTTTTTTCTTGAAAGTTCTCTGAACATTACGCGTTACCTCCTTTGCAAAGGATTGATTTATCATTGTGTTCATTATACCACATCTTGCTTCCAAAGTAAAGAGTGATCGGACTTCAAAGAAGTTTTCGTCACAAATGTTGACTTTCACGCAAAAAAATGGTATCATATAGCCAATGAATTTGTGTCGCACGGCGGCAGAACGGAGAATATTATGGCTATTTACTTCAATCCCGAAAATCAGTTTTTTTATTTGGAAGGAAAAAATGTTTCTTATATTTTCGGAATAAACAGAACGGGGTTCCCTGAACATTATTATTTCGGTACTCGCATTGGACGAGACGATCTCACCTATACTTACGAAGCAAATATCGGCGATTCCGGAGAAGCGGCGATTCCCGGAAAGGTACACGCGGGAGGTCTCTCCTACAACGTGTACAGAAGTGAATTCTCCTGCTACGGCATGGGTGAATTCCGCGAATGCTCGCTGCAGCTTTTGCAGAAAAACGGAAGCAGATTGAATGAGTTCCTCTACGAAACGCACGAGATTCTTGCAGAAAAGCCTGCGCTCAAGGGTATGCCCTCCATGCGCGGCGGTGAAACGCTGAAGCTTACGCTCAAGGACAAGCTTTCCGAAATGCGCGTTCATTTGTTCTATACGGTCTATGACGATGCCTCGGTCATTGCTCGTCGTATGGAGGTTGAAAACCGCACGAATGAAGACGTGAAGATCCTCCGTGCATATAGCTTTGCGCTCGACGTGGTCGGCTCCGATTACGATCTGCTCACGATCGAAAACGCGTGGGCAAGAGAAGGCAAGCCCGAACGCACGCCTCTGCCTCACGGCATCGTTTGCGTGGATGAAAAATCCGCTTCCTCCACGCGCCGCCATAGTCCTGCGATGGCGCTCATCAACAAAAACACAACGGAGGATTTCGGTACTGCGCTCGGTGTGAACCTCATTTATTCCGCATCCTACGCGCTCAAGGCGGAGGTTGGAACGAAGGGATATACTCGTCTTACCGGCGGTATCAACGATTTCGATTTTTGCTGGGAGCTTGGCGCAGGCGAGACCTTTGCGACACCCGAAGCGGTGCTTGCTTATTCTGACGAGGGTATTGGCG
>JAZRLQ010000188.1:0-5729 GCA_045646925.1 Eubacteriales bacterium | reverse complement strand
GGTTGCGATCACGCTTTCCGCGCAATCCGCCGCATAAAACGAATGCACGAAATACACGCAATCACCATCCTTGATATGACGGAAGATCGGACTTTCCTTTTGGATGTGGAGTGCATTCCAGCCGATATGCGGAATCTTGAGGTCGACGGGGATCACGTCCGCAATCGGACGAACCGCTCCCTTGATGAGTCCGAGTCCTTCAAATTCACCGAATTCATAACTTTTTTCAAACAGAAGCTGCATTCCGAGGCAAATACCCAGAAGCGGCTTCCCTTTTTTGGCTTCCTCGCAAACGACGTCGGCAAGCCCGCTCTCACGAAGCTTTTTTGCGGCGTCCTCAAACGCGCCGACACCGGGAAGCAAAATCTTATCCGCCGAGCGGATCACGTCGGCATCCCCCGTCACCACAGTCTCCGCGCCGATCGCGGAAAGCGAGGAGGAAAGGGAGAACAAATTGCCGACGCCGTAATCTATAACTGCTATCATAAAAGATACTCCTTACAAAACCAATGTCGTCAACCTAATAAAATGCAATAAGCAGAAATTTGCAATGCAAATTTTTACAGAAACATTCCGCTTTCAGCGGAATATATCACTTACGCAACGCGCAAATATCACTGCAATATCGTCAACGCAGCGTTGACGATATTGTCTTATAAAAGTCCTTTTGTCGAGGGGATCTCATCCGCCGTTTCGGGATCGATCTTCACCGCCGTGCGCAGAGATCTCGCCACGCTTTTGAAAGCGCCCTCAATGATATGGTGGGAATTTTCACCTGCAAGCATTCGGATATGCAAGGTGACGTTCGCGCGACGCGTAAACGCCTCAAAAAATTCAAACACAAGCTCAGTGTCGAAGGTTCCGACCTTCGCCGTCGGAATCTTCAGATCGTGAGCAAACTTGCCTCTGCCGGAGATATCAACGGCGGAGAGTACAAGCGCCTCGTCCATTGGCAAAATCATACTGCCGTAGCGGACGATACCGCGCATATCACCGAGCGCCTGCGCAAAAGCGTCTCCGAGACAAATACCGATATCCTCTGCCGTATGGTGATCGTCCACATCGGTGTCGCCTTCACATTTGACGGAAAGATCGAATCTGCCGTGTTTGGCAAACAACGTCAGCATATGATTCAAAAAACCACATCCCGTATCGATATCGCTTTTTCCCGTGCCGTCGATGTTCAAGGAAAGAGCAATATCCGTCTCTGCAGTCTTGCGATTGATTTCAGCCGTTCTCATGCGTTTGCCTCCTTCAAAATTTCTTTCGTTTTCTCAAGGAAAACGTCCATCTGCTCTTTCGTGCCGATCGTAATGCGATTATACTGCGCGATCTTCTCTGCGGAAAAATGGCGCACCAACACACCGCGCTTCTTCAATTCCAGATAGAGCGCGCCTCCATCGATCCGATCGGACTTCGCAAAAAGGAAATTCGTCTTGGATTCCGTTACGAAGAATCCGAGCTTCTCCAATTCGCGCTTCGTATATTCTCTGGTTTCGACGATTTTTTTGCAATTTTCCATATAATAAGCGTTATCGCGGAGCGCCGCCGCGCCTGCCGCCATCGTCATACGATTGACGTTATACGGATTCGTAGAGTATTTGATCGTCTGCATATCGGCGATCAGAGCCGAAGCGCCGATACCGAAGCCAAGTCTCGCTCCCGCCATGCTTCTCGATTTCGAGAACGTCTGCGTAACGAGAAGATTATCATATTTATCAATGAGACAAACTGCGCTTTCTGCGCCGAAATCAACGTAAGCCTCGTCGATGATGACGATATTGTCGGAGTTACTTGCGACGATCCTTTCGATCTCCGAAAGAGAGAGCGCAAGTCCCGTCGGCGCGTTGGGATTTGCAATAACGATATTCTTCCCGATACCGATATAATCGTTCACGTTGATGGAAAAATCGTCCTCCAGCGGAATCTTTTCATAGGGGATCCCGTTCAACTCCGCAAACACGGGGTAAAAGCCGTACGTAATATCGGGAAAAGCAATGGGATGCTCGTCGTCGCAAAACGCCATGAAAGCGAAATTCAAAATCTCGTCAGAGCCGTTCGTCATGAGGATCTGCGATTTGTCAACACCGAACACCTGCATCGCTTCCGCGACAAGCTCCGTGCATTCGGGATCGGAATACAGCGCAAGCTTCCCCGCCTGCTCTACAACCGCCTCAACAACCGAAGAAGACGGCGGATAGGGGGATTCGTTGGTATTGAGCTTGATATATTGCATATCGCGCGGCTGCTCGCCCGGCGTATACGCCTCTAAATTCTTGTATTTTTTACTGAAAAAACGGCTCATGCGTGTTAACCTTCTTTAATATTATTTCTTTCTGGAGATCGCGCTTCTTGCGTGCGCGGAGAGTCCTTCCTTTTCCGCGAAGTACGCCACGTCATCCGCAACGGCGGCAAGTGCGTCGGCGGTGAAATAGGTGTACTGCGTTTTCTTCACGAAATCATCAACGGAGAGAGGGCTGGAAAATTTCGCCGTACCGCTCGTCGGAAGCGTGTGGTTCGGACCCGCGAAATAGTCGCCGAGCGCCTCGGGACAATTCTTGCCCATGAAGATCGAGCCTGCGTGCTTGATCTCGTCGAGATAGTCGAAGGGATTGTCGAGGCAAAGCTCCAAATGCTCGGGCGCGATCTCGTTGGAGATCTCGATCGCCTCCGCAATTGATTTCGTAATGATGATCTTTCCGTTTCTGTCAACAGATTCTCTCGCAATATCCTTTCTCGGAAGAATATCGATCTGTCTCTCCAGCGCTGCCGAAACGGCATTTGCAAGATCGGCGCTATCCGTTACGAGAACTGCGCTTGCCAATTTATCGTGTTCGGCCTGAGAGAGCATATCTGCCGCTACAACAGCGGGATCGCAAGTGCCGTCGGCAACGATGAGGATCTCTGATGGGCCCGCGATCATATCGATAGAGACCTTGCCGAATACCTGCTTTTTCGCTTCCGCAACGAAAGCGTTGCCGGGGCCGACGATCTTATGAACAGCGGGAACGCTTTCCGTGCCGTATGCAAGAGCCGCAACCGCCTGCGCGCCCCCAAGCTTGAAGATTCTCGTCACACCCGCAACCTTTGCCGCGGCGAGAATAGCGGGATTGACCTTTCCGTCCTTTCCGGGAGGCGTAACCATGACGATCTCCTCGCAACCCGCGATCTTTGCGGGGATACTGTCCATCAGCACGGTGGACGGATACGCCGCCGTGCCGCCGGGAACGTACAGACCGACCTTTTCGATCGGAATGACCTTCTGCCCCATCACAACACCCTTTTTGCCGTTGATGATGAAGCTGTTTCTGACTTGTCTTTCGTGGAATGCGCGGATATTTTCCGCCGCATCGTTCAAAATACGGATGAATTCCGGCTCAACCGCCGCGAAAGCCTCCTCGATTTCCTCTTCCGTCACTTCAAGCGCGGAAAGCTTTACCTTATCAAATGCTTCGCAATATTCGAATAACGCGCGGTCGCCGTTTTTTCTGACGTTTTCAATGATATCCGCGACAATGCCTTCCACGTTCACAGTCGGTACCACGCGCGAGAAGATCTCGTCTCTCGATACCTCTGCTGAATTCATAATTCTGATCATAACCGAAAATCCTTTTTACGCTTTATTTTCTGCGCAAACCGAAGCAAGTCCTTCGACGATCGCTTCGATGCGCTCACTCTTGAATTTAAAATTAGCCTTGTTTGCGATCACGCGCGCGCTGATCGGAACGATCGTTTCGAAAGGAACGAGATCGTTTTCGAGCAGTGTTTTTCCCGTTTCGACGATATCCACGATAACGTCGGAAAGTCCGAGGATCGGCGCAAGCTCGATCGAGCCGTTGAGATGAATGATATCGATATCACGGCACTTGCTCGCATAATATTCGCGCGCGATACCCGTGAATTTCGTCGCTACGCGCAGCGTCTTCGAGGGGTTATCGCGGAAATTTTTCTTCGCCGCCACAGCCATGCGACATTTGCCGATGCCGAGATCGAGAAGCTCGTAAACGTCGGGACGGTATTCAAGCAGAATATCCTTGCCCGCGATACCGATGTCCGCCGCGCCTCTTTCCACGTAAATGGCGACGTCGGAGGGCTTCACCCAGAAGAATCGGATTCCCTTCTCCTCATTTTCGAACGTGAGCTTTCTGTTGTTTTCCTTAATGGAGGGGCAGTCGTAGCCTGCCTTTTCAAACATATCGTATACTTTTTCACCGAGTCTGCCCTTGGGCAAAGCAATATTAATCACCGATTTCAAGAATCTCGAGACCTCCGTTTCTGTAAGTCAAAAGCTGACGGTATCTGATATCCGAGGGGATATGTTTTCTCGTCAGAACGCGGGTTCCGTTTTTCGCCAATACGGAAACGGAGTGCATAAGCTCGCAAACGTCCGTACCGTCCTCGTAAAGAAGAAGAATGTCCGTATCGTATTCGTTTTCGTGTTCATCGAATCGCTCCAGCATATCCAGATAGACCGCGAATCCGATCGCGCCGGATTTTCTGCCCATTTTGCGCATGAGCTTGTCGTATCTGCCGCCGGAAAGAATGCCCTCCGGAATGCCGTCCACGAATCCGCGGAAGAAAATACCGCTATAGTAGCTCATATCGTTGACGACGGAGAAATCGATATTCACGCGATCCGCATAGCCTACTCTTTCCAGAGCGCGCGTGATGATCTCAAGCTCGTCGATCGCCGCTTCCGCTTTTTCGCCCGCATTCAATGCGCGAAGCTTCGGCAAGACCGTCTTCGGCTTTCCGTATGCGGAAACCAATGCCACGAGCTTTTCGCAGATTTCGTCATCCGCGCCGATCGCGGCGCAAAGCTCACGCAAGCCGTGCGCATTCTTCTCGCTCACACAGCAGATGATCTTCTTTTTGTCCGCTTCGGAAACGGAAAGCGTATCCACGATCGCGGAAAGCAGTCCGAGATGAGAAAGATCCAGAACGTAATTTTCGCTGACCGCCTCGAGACTCTTGACCGCAAGCAGAACGACCTCCGTCATGGCGTAAACGTCAATATCACCGACACATTCCAATCCGGTCTGCACGATCTCCTTAAACGTATGGGTGCTTTTCGAAATTCTGTATACGTTTTCATTATAATATACCTTTGCGGCAACGCCCTCTCCCTCGTCCTTGCTGTTTTTGATGATCGAGAGCGTTACGTCAGGCTTGAGCGCGAGCAATTTGCCGTCGGTATCGTTAAAAGTAATGACGCCGTCTCCGACGAGGAAGTCCTTGTTCTGCACATACAGATCGTATTCCTCGAATTTGCTCATTTTGAACGGCGTATATCCATAGCGCTGATAAATGGCGCGCAGCTCAAAAATCGCCTGCTCGCTACTCTTCAGCATTTTGTCATCCAGTGTCATATCGTTTTTCCTTCCACCTTTATTTTATCGCATTAGCATTTTAGCACATTAAAACAAAGGGGTCAATGGCCATGCGAAACTTTTTGCAATCTCGGAAACTATTTTACCCCATTTGTTCCAAATTGTCAATAAAAAACCACAAAATTCTCATGCTTAATCCACGATTTTTTATATCTTTTCTATAATTTTTACAAAAAAGCACCCCGACTGTTGCAGTCGGGGTGTCAAAACTCAGATCAATCTTTGAAAATCTTCTCAAGCTCCGCGCCGACGGCGTTCGCCATCACGAAAAAGCCGTAGTCGGTAGGATGAGAGCCGTCAACGGTACAGCCGTCGCAGAAGAAATCTGCGTAGACCTTC
>JAZRLQ010000187.1:0-22526 GCA_045646925.1 Eubacteriales bacterium | reverse complement strand
TACCGAATTTGATGCCGGAAGCCAAGCTCTGAATCATCATATCGTCTACGTCGATATTGTAACAACCGACGGGATCGGAGCTCTTGAAGCAGAGACCGTCGTCGCCCGCCATGACGTTACAACCGTAAATGGTCATATCGTGGCAGTCTACGGGGTCGATACCGTCACGGTTCGGTGTATTCATACAGTCAAGGTTCAAGCCGCGGATGAGTACGTTTGCGCTGGAAAGCGGAACGACGGTCCAGAAGCAGCTGCTCTTGAAGTTGATGTTTTCCACGGTTACGCCGTTGGAATAGGTGATATATACGAGGTCGGGACGCGCGTCTTCGACACGTCTGTCGCCGAGCGGGTCGTTCATTTTGAAGCGATATCTGCCGTTACCGTCGAGCATACCGCCGCCCGTTACGCGGACGTTGGAAACCTCGTGACCGTAAACGAGACCTCTGCCGAGCTGACGATGTGCGCAAAGGCTTGCATAAGGCTGCTGAAGCGGATATTCCGCGTGGTCCTGCGTGCCGAGAATGGTTGCGCTTCTGTCAACGAAGAGTGTCATATCGGAGGTGAGGAAAAGCTCGCCGGAGAAGAATACGCCGTCATGTACGTATACGGTACCGCCGGTATATGCGGCGTCGTTGATGGCTTTCTGAATTGCGCCGGTATCGAGAGTTTTGCCGTCGCCGACAGCGTTGTAGGGAGCCTTCGTAACGTCAAATACGGGAGCCGCGGGGATCACGCCGCGGGAGAAATCCCACGCGTCGTAAATGCGGATTCTGTTGATGAGGAGTCTCGTGCCTGCTTCTGCGGTATAAACGAGACGGGATGCGCTTTCGATCTTATTGGCAAAAGCGAAGTCCTTTGCGCGTACGGCGCCGTCCACCATCAGAGTGTAAACGGATTTTTCGGTATCGAGAGAGAGCTTGATCTGGTACCAGTTACCGGACGGATAGTACTGCCAGTCAACGAGACCTTCGTAGATCTCAACCCAATCGTTGCCGTTGGTAGCGAAGAGACAGTTTTTATAGAAAGCGACGCGGCAAGCAACGTTGCCCTTGTCGTCCGTAACTGCGGGAACGATCACGAGGCTTTCGTCTTCGGGATGTACCTTCGTTTCGATGGTAACGACACCGGAGATTGCGGGGAAGAGATATTCCGCGCTGGCATCGTCGTCGTTTTCGGAAACGAGAGAAACGCTCTTATCGCTTGCGAAGGGGAGATCCTCCAGAGTGATCTTGGCGTTTGCAGTGGGAGTCATATCAATGGTATCGGAGGTGAATTCTTCCTTTACCGCGTAGATTTCCGTATCGTCAAATACGTAAAGGTTATCCAATTCGCCAATACCGTCACAAGAGAAGCCGATGGCGAGAGGAGTTGAGTCGCTGAGAACCTCGACACCCTTTACGGCGACGCGGGTGTTTGCCCAAACGTCATATTCTCCGCGATCGGTATCCAATACGATGCGGATGTTTATGTCTTCGCCGGGAGTATAGGGAAGGATCACTTCGCCGTCCATTGTGCAGAGGGTGTTGCCGTCGAGAACGGCGCCGCAGATCGCGCCGGATTCACCGAGAATTGCCGCCGCGAGAATGCCTTCCTTGCAATTCAACTTTGCGGTTGCAATGATACGGGAGGAAGCGTTTTCGATCGGGTAGGAGAGATAGGTGTCAGCGGTCATGGCAACGTAGCCGTTGCGGGGATCATCTTCGCGCATTTTGATCGTGCAACCGTGTCCGCCGAAACGTTCGAGAGCGTCTTCGCGGTTGAATACTTCAACGAGATAGCTCTTGTAATCTCTTTTTTCATATGCGGGGAGTGCTTCTGTGGGAGCGGGGAGAGGCGCGAGAGGCTTCTTTTCTTCATCGGAGGTTGCGATCGCGAGAACGATGAAGTGATTGCAATCGCCTTCAATGCCGGGGATGTGTACGAGCACGCCTTCTTCATAGGATTTTTCGTAAACAACGTACGATCTGCCGTCAGAGCCTTCGATCTTGTCACCCGTTGCAATAAAATCTTCCGTCCAAGCGGGAATGGGCATGGTGGCATCGATTGCAACGGCAACAACAGCGTCTCTTTCACAGAAGAAATCCACTTCCTGCTTGTCATCGAAGCCGTCTGCCTGAGAGTTGAAGGTCATGATGTAATCCGCGCCGACGTAGCGGGAGGGAACCTTCGTCGCGGTTACGTTTTCGTTGGAATGGAGTTTTGCGCCAACGCCAAAGTTTGCGTATACGGAATACCATCCGCTGGTATCCCAAGGAGAGACGAATCTGCCGATGATGGGGGATTCGGGGTAGTATGCGCCGCAGCTGACGCGGTTATGAGGATTCATATTCATAATATTGTCCTATCCTTTCGAAAATCTTGTATTAAATATCCATGATGATCGGCAAGATCATCGGTTTGCGCTTGGTTTGAGAGTAGATGAATTTGGACAGATCCTCTTTCATCTTATATTTAAGCTGAGCCCAATCACGAACGCCCTTGTCCAGACAATGATACAGCGCTTCGCGGGAGATCATGCGGATCTGTTCGATCAGAGGCTCGCTTTCCTTCGCGTAAACGAAGCCGCGGGAAACGATTTCGGGTCCGGATATAATATCGGAAGCCTGCGTGTCAATGGTTGCGACGACGATGATGATGCCGTCTTCGGAGAGGTGGCGGCGATCGCGAAGAACGACGTTGCCGACGTCGCCGACACCCGTGCCGTCAACGAGTACGATGCCGGAGGGAACGGTTCCATTGAATTTTGCGCCGTCGGTGCCGATCTCCAGAATCTTTCCGACTTCAGAAATGAAGATATGATTCGGCTCCATACCCATATATTCGGCAAGCTCTTTGTGATGATAAAGATGTCTTGCCTCGCCGTGAACGGGCATGAAATATTGCGGTTTTGTCAATGCGTGAATGATCTTCAGTTCTTCCTGACAAGCGTGGCCGGAAACATGAACCTCCGCAACGCTGTCGTTCAGAACGCGCACACCCTTTTTGTAAAGCTCGTTGATGATGTTGCCAACGAGTTTTTCATTTCCGGGAATCGCAGACGCGCTGATAATAACGACGTCGTCCGTGCCAAGCTCGATCTTGTCATGCATATTGAACGCCATGCGATAAAGAGCGGACATCGGTTCGCCCTGGCTTCCTGTGGAAATAACGGTAAGCTTTTCGGGGGGATATTTTTTGATTTCGTTGACGTCGATGAGCACACCTTCGGGAATGTTCATATAACCGAGCTCAACCGCAGCGGAAACGATGTTGATCATACTGCGTCCGGTCACGGCAACCTTTCTGCCGCATTTGACGGAATTGGAGATGATATGTTGAATACGGTGAACGTTGGAGGAGAAGGTTGCGATGACGATGCGTTTGTCTTTATAAAGATCGAAGATACGAACGAGGGATTCCGCGATCTTATGCTCGGAGGGGGTGTATCCGGGTCGCTCCGCGTTGGTCGATTCGCACATGAGAAGCAAAACGCCTTCTTTGCCGAGCTGACCGAATTTCGTCAGATCCGTCATTTCGCCTTCGACGGGCGTGGTGTCGATCTTGAAGTCGCCCGTATGGACGATCAAGCCGAGAGGCGTTCTGATCGCGAGCGCGCAAGCGTCTGCGATCGAGTGATTGACGTGGATGAATTCCACCTCGAAAAGACCGAGCTTCACGATATCGCCTGCGCAGACACAGTTCAATTCGGGCTGAAAACCAAGCTCATGCTCCGCAAGCTTGTTTTCAAGAATGCCCAAGGTCAATCTCGTTCCGTAGATTGGAACGTTTATTTTTTGCAAAAGATACGGAATACCGCCGATATGGTCTTCGTGTCCGTGTGTAAGAACGAGACCCTGGATCTTTTCTGCATTGCTGATCAGATAAGTGATATCGTTGACAACGAGGTCTACGCCGAGCATATCGTCATTGGGAAAGCCGAGACCACAGTCAATGATGAGTATGTTATCGCTGTATTCGAGTACGGTCAGGTTCTTTCCGATCTCGCCAAGACCACCGAGCGGAATAACGCGTAATTTTTTGAGTTTTCCTTTAGTTCTCGCCATAGAGTATTTCCTTTCTAGATTTCGGGTTTTTCGATAAAAGGTACGACAAAAAATCTTGAACACGTATTTTTGTTCAAGCAATAATCTGATTCAATATGTATCGTGCAAACACTTTACGCAACCCTAAGTAAAGTCTTCGCGCAAAAAGATAAAAACAATAATTCATCCGATCAAAAGCCGTATCTCCATCGCTTGGTTCGGATATGATTCTATATTGTGTTCAAATTATTTTCAATCAAACGCAGAAATTCATTTTTCTGCTCTCTTCTTACAGTATACACTAAAATTAAGATTTTCGCAATAGTTTTTTGAATTTTATTTTTGAATTGGCGGATGGCGCACTTTTGTCGTAGGGCGATGAGTCGTATTTGTCCGCTTGGACCCGAAAAACAACCGATGAGACGAAAACGCGTATTTTTCAGAATTATATGGTATAATGATATCAAAAATATCATGGTATATATTTTGGGGAGGAAAAATGGAAATTATAAAAACGATCGATCTGACAAAAAGATATAAAGATCTTGTTGCAGTTGATAAACTGAATCTGACGATTCATCGGGGCGAGCTGTTTTCGTTGCTTGGCGTGAACGGCGCGGGAAAAACGACGACGATCAAAATGTTATCCTGTCTCACAAAGCCGACCTCCGGCGACGCTTGGATCGGAGAGAACAGTTTGACCGGCGACCCATTGCGCGTGAAGAGGATGATCGGCGTTTCTCCGCAGGAAACTGCAGTTGCGTTCAATCTGTCCGTGCGGGAGAATTTGGAATTGATGTGTGGTGTCTACGGCTTTTCGGAAGAAAAGCGTCGCTGTAAGATAGAGGAGCTTTCAGATCAATTTCACTTGCATGAGATCCTTTCAAAAAAAGCGGGGAAGCTATCGGGCGGTTGGCAACGCAGACTCAGCATTGCGATGGCTTTGATCACGGAACCGGAGATACTGTTTCTGGATGAACCGACACTTGGGCTCGACGTGATTGCGCGAAGTGAGCTTTGGGATATTATCCGCGGATTGAAGGGAAGAGTGACGATGATTCTGACAACGCATTACATGGAGGAAGCGGAGTCGCTTTCGGATCGCGTCGGTATCATGAAAAACGGAAAGCTGTTATTTGTTGGAACGGCGCAGTCCTTGATGGAAAAGACGGGAGAGGACAAATTTGAAAATGCCTTTATTTCCGTTATTAAGGAGGGTTCTGTATGAGAATATTGACGTTTACGAAACGATGCGCGAAGGAAATCCTTCGCGATCCATTGAATCTGGCGTTCGGGCTTGGGTTCCCGATCGTGTTATTGTTGTTGCTCAGCGTGATCCAATCGAATGTTCCGGTCAGTTTGTTTGAAATAGAGCGTCTTGCTCCGGGAATCACGGTGTTCGGACTTTCCTTCATGACTCTGTTTTCAGCCACCTTGGTTGCGAGAGATCGGGAAAGCTCGTTTCTGCAAAGATTATATACGACGCCGATGAGAGCGGGAGATTTTATTTTGGGTTATATGCTTCCGATCATTCCGATCGCGGTTATGCAGAGCTTGATTTGCTACATGGTTGCCGTGTTGCTGGATCTGCAGATCCGAATCAATATTTTGTATGCCGTTCTTATGATTGCCCCGATTTCGATTTTTTATATTGCGCTTGGCTTATTGTGCGGAAGCCTTTTCAACGTAAAGCAGGTTGGAGGCATTTGCGGCGCGTTGTTTACCAATTTGTCGGCGTGGCTTTCGGGTGTTTGGTTTGATATCGAGCTTATGGGAGGCGGTTTTAAAAAGGTCGCGGATCTGTTGCCCTTCGTTCATGCGGTGGAGCTGGAGAGGGCTATGGTGAGCGGTGATCTTGGCAATGTATTTTCTCACGTTGCTTTCGTTCTCGGTTACGGCGCCGTGATCACGTTATGCGCAATAGCGGTTTTTCTGAGAAAAATGAAAGATCAATAAAGGTGAAATCATGAAATTTAAACTCATAATTGACAAAGAGGCAGAGGAAGAGGTCGTCGCGATCGTTCACGAAGCGAGCGAGTTGACGGAGCAGATAGAGAATTTGATTCGGGCGTACACGGGCAATCATAAAATTGCGGTTTACAATGAAGATGAAATGCTGCAGATCTGTTTTTCCGATATTGAATGCGTCACAGTGATCGATCGCAAAATTTTTGCAATTGATGGAAAAGGCCATAAATATCGGGTTCAGCAAAGGCTATGCGATCTGGAAGAGATATTGCCGGCATATTTTATTCGCATTAATAAATCGACCATTGCGAACGAAAATCGCATTTTGCGTTTCAGTACCGCATATACGGGAGCGGTGGACGCTATTTTCAAATGCGGATACAAGGATTATGTTTCCAGACGTTGTTTTGCCGAAATCAAACGGAGGTTGAATGGAAAATGAAAAAATTTATATTGGGTTTTATTTCGAGAGGATTGGTTGCCGGTGGTTTCGGACCTTTGATCTGGTCGGTCGTGTATTTCTTTTTGACGAAGAATGGAACGGTGGAGGTCTTGTTGGTCGAGCAAGTGGTTTTTGAGATCATGACGGTCACTTTGCTTGCTTTTATTGCGGGAGGCCTCAATGTCGTTTATCAAATAGAAAGACTTCCGTTGATGGCTGCGATCTCTATTCACGGAATCGTGCTTTATCTGGATTACGCTATCATTTATTTGATCAACGGGTGGCTTGCTTCGGAGCCGTTGCCGTTTTTTGTATTTACCGTTTGTTTTTTTGTTTTGTACGCAGTCGTATGGGCAGTTATTTATTTTGTGAACAGAAGCAATGCGGATCGTATGAACAGAAAGCTTGCGCAATTGCAAAAATATAGTCAATCGGATGTGGATACGGACGAATCTTGAAAAAGTCTTTTCAAAAGGTTATTGTTTTGTTTTGATTTTTGTGATACAATAAAAGAAAAAATCGGAGGTTTTCCGCATGATTTCTCTTACACATACAAAATTGAACGTAGGCTTGAAGCAACCGGTCAAAATTCTTCATATAACCGACGTTCATCTGACTTATGCAAATGAAAACGATACGCCGAGACACCATCGTTTGATGCAAAAGAGATTTGACGTATTTCAAAACGAGGGAGAATTTCCCCCTTTTACTCCGGCGGAGTATCTGGAGCAGGCGATCGCGTTGGCAAAAGAAGAGAACGCTCTTCTCGTTTGCACGGGTGACGCTATCGATATTCTGACTTACGGCAATCTGGAGGCGTTCAAAAAGATCATTGATGGCGAAGATATGATGTTTTCTCCCGGCGGGCACGAGCATCAGAGAATTTGCGTCAGGACGATGGAGGAACCTCCGGAATACCAGGACGAAGCGCGCGCTCGTCTGGAAAGCGCGTTGTCTCAATTTGATCTTTCGCTTGAAAGCCGTGTGATCGGCGGGGTGAATATCATCACTGCGGATAATAGTCTGGATTATTATTCTCAAAAAACGGTAGCGGCGTTTAAAAAGGAGCTTGAAAAGGGCTTACCGATCGTCGTCTTTTCGCACGATTATATTTGGGACGAGTGCTTGAATCTGAAAGAGCCGTATCATCCCAATATCCGATTGACCGAGGCAGATTATCGCGTCAGTCATGAAATGATCGATTTGCTCTTGCATCATCCCCTCGTCGTCACGACCGTAAGCGGACACGGACACCGCGAGGAAGAGCGTGTGATCGATGGAAGAACGCATTATATGACGACGGGACTGTTCAAAGGACGCGCCCGTATGATCGAGATCGTATAATAATATATGCTGATGACAAAAAATCCGTTGGAAATCATTGATTTCCACCGGATTTTTTCGGATTATTTATAGTAATCTACGTTGATGGCTTGAGGAATGGGGCCGAGAATGAAGTAAATGCGGGGACGAACGGAAGCATTGACGTAAATTCTGGACAGTGCCGTGCAAGATTCATCGAACAACGAAGCGGTCAGGTTTTCAAGCGACTTGGGCAAATAAACGGTCTTCAAAGACGAGCAACCCGAGAATACGCTTGCACCGAGAGAAGTTACGCTTTCGGGAACCGTGAAGGTTTTGAGAGACACGCAGTAGTAGAAAGCGCCGTCTCCGATCGTCTGTACGTTATCGCCACCGGTTACTTCGGAAAGCATGGAGCAGAAGTAGAACGCGTTGGCGCCGATCGTGCGGACCGAGGAGGGAATATTGATCTTTTCTACGCAAGCCATACGGAAGAACGCCATATTGCCGATGGTTTCCACACCTTCGGGGATATAGAGCTCCGTAATGTTGTTCGTGATATAGTATTTGGACATACCCGTAGCGGAAAGAGTCGTCGGATCGTCGGGAACGTAAACGCTGTCCCAACCGCCAATTGCCGAGCCGGCAATCATTTTGACGCCTTCCGGAATACGAATGGCGGTCTGATCTTCCGTTACGTATACGGCGAGAAGAATGTCGCCGATGATCCAATAACGATCCTTTTCGTCCGTTGCTTTGGAAGCGGCTTCATAGAAGTTGCTTTGTGCCTTCGTAGCTTCGAATGCATATTCACCGATGTGCTTTATGCTTGCGGGAAGCACCAATTCTTCAATATTGTTACATCCCTGGAATGCGTAGCTACCGATATATTCCAGCTTCGTGCAGTGCGCAAGGTCAACCTTTGCAACGGAGGCGGTGGAAGAAACGAGGAGATTGAAGGCGCTGTCATCGATGCGCTCGATATCCGTGTTCAATGTGATATTTTTTACGTTGATACAACCTGCAAACGTGGATTTACCGATTTCACGGACGCCTTCGGGAATGACGATGTTTTCCAAAAGCTCAGCGTATTTGTATCCGTATACAGCGGCTTCACTGTTTGCCACCGCATTATAGAAAGCGGAGCTACCGATCATTTTAATACCTTTTCCGGAAAGATCGAGCATGGAGGGGGGAACGGTGCATTTGATCAGAACGCCGTCGCCAACGATCAGATATTCGTCTGTGTTGTCCTGATACCAACGAGTATAGTTGAGCGCGCCGAAATCGATGGATTCCACGGACGAAGGAATGGAAACGGAGGAAATTCTGGAGCAATCGTAAAAGGCAAGAATACCGATTCTTTGTACGCCTTGAGGAATGTTGATTTCACGGAGCATGGTGCAGCCCGTAAAGGTGTAGTCGTCGATTTCCTTGAGCTTGGTCACGCCGTTAAAGGAAACGGATTCCAAAGAGGTGCATTGAGAGAACGCCCAGCCGCCGAGCGCTTCCAGCGAAGAGGAGAATGCCGCGGATTCCAGCGAAGTGCAGGCGTAAAACGCAGCTTCACCGATTTTGCGAATGTGTTGCAGGGAGATGGATTCCAACGATTCGCACGCATAGAACGTGCATTCGTTCAATACGTTGACCGTCGAGGGCAGAGAAACGTTTTTCAAAGAGGTGCAGTTGGAGAACGCGTTGGAGCCGATCGTTTCAACGCCTTCGCTGATGGTCACGGTTTCCAAAGAAGTGCAGTATTGGAAAGCGCCGGAGCCGATAATTTTGACGTTGGCGCCGATGACGACTTCCTTCAAATCGGTATCGCCGGCAAACGCGCTTTCACTGATCATGGACACGTTTTCGGGAATAACGAATCTGCCGTCTTCATCCGCTTGTCCGATACAGGACACGAGGATATCGCCGTCAACGGTATAATTTTTTTCGGGCTGATTGCCTTGATTCGAGGACGAGGTGTCCTTGGGGGGCGTCTTGCCGTCGCATGCGGTAAAGCACAGGAGAGCCATACAGATGCATAAACAAAAAGCTATGATTTTTTTCATTCTAGATAAGCCAATCCTTTCAAATAAAATAGCGTAATTTGTCGCTTTTCAAGTTTTCATTGTTGTATATTATATAACAAAATTGATTTTCTGTCAACTATAATTGAAGGAAGTTCACAAACTTGTTAAAACTCGTTCAAAAAAGTTTTTCTTTTTGAATATGAAAAAATTGCAATCTATTGACAATCGGCTGAAAAAAAGGTATAATGTTAGCAACCTAACAATTATCGCATTCGATACGAAGGTAAGAAAGGAGGTTTCTCGAAATGGAAGAGCAATACAGGATCGGTTGGCATATCAAGGTGATTTCCAATCTCATTAAAAGGGAAGTGGGGAATTACGGCTGTGAAAAATATCTGGACGAATTGACCGGAAACAATATGTTCATCATCGGATATCTGGCGAAGCATGGGGAAAAGGATATTTTCCAGAAGGATCTGGAAGAGTTTTTTTCCGTTCGCCGTTCCACGATGTCCGCTACGATTCTTCGGATGGAGAAAAAGGGCTTTCTGACTCGCGAGAGCGTTGCGCACGATGCCCGATTGAAAAAGCTTGTTCTGACCGAAAAAGGCAAACGGATCCACGAAATGATCGAATCCAGGATCACCGATACGGAGGAAAAGCTTTCTGCAGGTTTATCCGAGGATGAGAAAAGGACGCTGTTTTTTCTTTTGGAGAAGCTTCGACGAAATCTGGAGCAGGACAACTGAAATTGAATGTGATTAAAAAACAAAAAAGAAAGGAAAACCTTGAGACTATTTGAAAATCCTCGGATTTTTGAAGATATCTTTTGGGAAGGTAAGAATTTTTATGATCAAAAGACTTGCCAAATGTATCAAGGGCTATACGAAGCACACGATCCTCTCGCCGCTTTTTATCGCTCTTGAGGTCGTCATTGAATGCATTATCCCTCTCGTTACCGCTGCTCTCGTCAACTACCTCAACAGCGGAGAGGTGCTTTCGATGGATACGATCAAAAAATACGGGTTGATACTCGTTTGCCTGGCGCTGGCGTCTCTCTGTTGCGGTGCGCTTTCGGGATGGTTCTGCGCGACGGCATCCTGCGGATTTGCGAAAAATCTGCGCCGTGATCTGTATTATAAGGTACAGGATTTTTCCTTTGCCAATATAGACAGATTTTCCACGTCCAGTCTCGTTACCCGTTTGACGACGGACGTGACCAACGTTCAGCAGGCGTTTATGATGCTGATCCGTATTGCGATCCGCGCGCCCTTCATGCTGATCTTCGCCTTGATCATGGCGTTCATCCTCGGAGGATGGCTCGCTTGCGTTTACGTTTTGCTCGTTCCTTTTCTCGGGCTTGCGTTGTTTACCATCGCGCGCAAGGTTATGCCCATTTTCCGCGGCGCATTCCGTAAATACGATAAGCTTAACGAATCCGTGCAGGAAAATATCGGCGGCATCCGCGTCGTAAAATCCTTCGTAAGAGAGGATTTTGAAACGGAAAAATTCAAAAAGGCGTCTGGTGATCTCGCGAAGGACTTCACGAGAGCGGAAAAGATCCTTGCGCTTAATAACCCCCTTATGCAGATCGCGATCAATACGTCTATGGTTTGCGTATGCCTTTTTGCTTCCTATATGATCATTTCCACGGGCGGTGTGGATTACAATCTCGGTAACTTCTCCAGCCTTTTGACCTACGGTGTACAGATTCTCTCCAACTGCATGATGCTCTCCATGGTATTCGTTACGCTTACCATGTCCATGGAATCCGCGCGCCGTATCGTTGAGGTGCTCGGCGAAGAAAGCACGATCGTTAATCCCGAAAACGCCGTAAAGGAAGTTTCCAACGGATCGATCGATTTTGAAAACGTAAACTTCAAATATTCCGAAAAAGCAGAAAAGAACGCGCTTTCCAACATTTCCTTGCATATCAAGTCCGGTGAAACGATCGGTATCATCGGTGGAACGGGAAGCTCGAAAACCTCTCTTGTTCAGATGATCCCCCGTCTTTACGACGCGACGGAGGGTGTCGTCAAGGTAGGCGGCGTTGATGTCAGAGAGTACGATCTTGACGCTTTGCGTAACGAGGTTTCCATGGTTCTTCAGAAAAACGTTCTTTTCTCCGGAACGATCAAGGACAATCTCCGCTGGGGCGATCCGAACGCTTCCGACGAGGAGCTGATCCGTATTTCCAAGCTTGCCTGCGCGGATGAATTCGTATCGGCGTTCCCGAACGGCTACGATACTTATATCGAGCGCGGCGGCACAAACGTGTCGGGCGGTCAGAAGCAGAGACTTTGTATTGCCCGCGCACTTTTGAAAAAACCCAAGATCCTCATTCTGGACGACTCTACCTCTGCCGTTGATACCAAGACGGACGCCATGATCCGTAAGGCGTTCCGCGAGGAGATTCCCGGAACGACGAAGATCATTATCGCGCAGCGTATTTCCTCGGTTGAAGACGCGGATCGTATCGTCGTTCTTGACGGCGGTAAGATCGACGGTGTCGGTACGCACGCAGAGCTTCTTGAAACCAATGCGATCTACCGCGAGGTTTACGAATCTCAGGTGAAAGGGGGAGATGATCAATGAACAGAAAGCCGAGCATGGCGGGCGCAGGACGCCCGAAAGCAAAAAAGGGTACTTTGAAAAGAGTTTTGAAATTCCTTTTTAAATATTATAAGCCCTCGTTGATTCTCGTAGCCATCTGTCTCGTAATCAGCGCTCTCGTTAACTCCGTTTCTTCTATTTTTACGCAGACGTTCCTTTCCTACGTGAACGAAGGTCTTGACGTTTTCAGAGTCAGCGGCGCGGAGACTGCGCTTGCGGAAATTTATCCGAAGATCATCGTCCTCGTTATTACCTTGATGAGCGTCTATTTGTTGGGCTTGATCTGTAATTTCCTCTGGACACGCACGATGGCAAAGGTTACGCAGGGAACTCTGGATCATATGCGAAACGAAATGTTCGCGAAAATGCAGACGCTTCCCATCAAATATTTTGATACGCATCCGCACGGCGATATCATGAGCCATTATACCAACGACGTGGATACGCTCCGCCAGCTGATTTCGCAGAGCATCCCCAGCATGATCTCCTCCAGCATCGTCGTTATTTCCTTGATCTGCATTATGCTGTATTACAGCTTGCAGTTGTTCCTCGTTGTTTTCATCGGCGCGTTTCTGATGATCTTCGTTACGAGAACGATCGGCGGCAGAAGTGCGCGCTACTTTATCCGTCAGCAGAAATCTCTCGGTAACGAGGAAGGTTATATCGAAGAAATGATGAACGGTCAGAAGGTCGTCAAGGTTTTCTGTCACGAGGAAGCCTGCAAAGAGGACTTCGATAAGATTAACGATCAGCTTTTCCTCGATGCGCAGAACGCGAACCGCTTCGCTAATATCCTTATGCCGATCCTTGGTAATATCGGTAATATTCTTTACGTTCTCGTCGTTTTCATCGGTGGTATGCTTCTTCTTTCCGAGGGAGACGTGATCAACCCCGTTTCCAAGATCGTTCTCGACGTCACGATCGTAGCATCGTTTTTGAACATGACCAGACAGTTCTGCATGAACGTCAACCAAGCGTCCCAGCATATCAATTCCGTGGCAATGGCGCTTGCGGGCGCGTCCCGTATTTTCGACCTTCTCGATGAAGAGCCGGAAAAAGACGAAGGCTACGTTACGTTGGTCAACGCCGCTTACGATAAGGACGGCAATCTTGTCGAAACCGAGGAACGCACAAATATCTGGGCGTGGAAGCATCCTCACCGCGCAGACGGTACCGTTACCTACACTCGTTTGCAGGGTGACGTTCGTCTGACGGACGTGGACTTCGGTTATGTTCCCGAAAAGACGGTTTTGCATGATATTACGCTTTTTGCCGAGCCCGGTCAGAAGGTTGCCTTCGTTGGCGCGACGGGCGCAGGTAAAACGACGATTACGAACCTGATCAACCGCTTCTATGATATTTCGGACGGTAAGGTTCGTTACGACGGTATCAATATCAACAAGATCAAAAAGGCGGATCTCCGCCGTTCTCTCGGTATCGTTTTGCAGGATACCAACTTGTTTACGGGTACGGTTATGGAAAATATTCGTTACGGCAGACTTGACGCAACGGATGATGAGGTTTACGTTGCGGCGCAGCTCGCGAACGCGCATGACTTCATTACGCGTCTGCCCGACGGTTATAACACCATGCTGACGAGCAACGGCGCAAACCTTTCTCAAGGTCAGCGTCAGCTGCTTTCGATTGCCCGCGCGGCAGTCGCCGATCCTCCCGTTATGATCCTTGACGAAGCGACCTCTTCTATCGATACCAGAACGGAAGCGCTCGTTTCTCAGGGTATGGACGGACTCATGTACGGCAGAACGGTATTCGTCATCGCGCACCGTCTCTCCACCGTACGCAATTCCGACGTCATCATGGTTCTCGAAAAGGGAAGAATCATCGAACGCGGTACGCACGACAATCTGATCGCCCAGAAGGGTAAATATTATCAGCTTTACACGGGCGCGTTTGAGCTTGAATAACGTATGAAAAAGCCCCCTCGGATTGAAAAGTCCGAGGGGGCTTTGCTTGAAATTATATTTGAAGACTGATCATGTCGGCGTGACCGACGGGGAAGGGATTTGCTTTATTGGAATAGGGGATTCCTTTTTCGATGCATTGAATAACATTGATGACACCGCCGTGTGTGACGAGGGCAATATCGTCGTTTCCTTTTTGGATCTCTTTTTTGAAAAGAGACCATGCGTTTGAAATGCGGTCATAAAACTGGCGAGGGCTTTCTCCGTTCGGATAAGTCTCGTCCCAACCCAACGCGCTCCAATATAAGCCGGGGAAGCGTTCGTTTGCCATTTGATTATCCATGCCTGCGAGAACGCCATTGTTGGTTTCCCGAAATTCGGGCGTTTCCGTCACGGGAATCGACAAAGCCGCAGAGAGAATATCTGCGGTTTGCTTTGCTCTCGGGAGATCGCTGGTGAAAATTCTGCGTATATTCATTTTATTTTCTGATAAGATTCTTGCGGACAGTTGTTGAACCTGCAAAATTCCCTCGTTCGTTAAAGAGGAATCGCTCCAACCGCCGCGCACGGAATCATCGTCTTTACCGTGGCGTATGATATAGCAGATCATGTGAAATCTCCTTTTTAGAAAAAGAAAAAAGGAAGAACTGCTGTTCTTCCTTCTTAATTTGTTTGGAGCGGATTACGGGGCTCGAACCCGCCACCTCAACCTTGGCAAGGTTGCGCTCTACCAAATGAGCTAAATCCGCAAATGGTGCCTCCGATCGGAATCGAACCAACGACACGGGGATTTTCAGTCCCCTGCTCTACCAACTGAGCTACAGAGGCAAAATCCTTGGTAAACAAGTTGGCGACCCGGATGGGACTCGAACCCACGACCTCTAGCGTGACAGGCTAGCGTTCTAACCAACTGAACTACCGGGCCATAAAGATGGTGGGAACAATAGGGCTCGAACCTATGACCCTCTGCTTGTAAGGCAGATGCTCTCCCAGCTGAGCTATGCTCCCACATTTCTGTCGCTCGGGCGCTTGCCCTTGCGTGATTAACATCTTACCACATATCTTTCGATTTGTCAATACCTTTTTGAAAACTTTTTTAAAAATTTTCGATTTTTTTAAAAATCATAGAAAACACGTGATTTTCAGGCCGATTATTATACAAATGTCCATAAAATGTGGGCTTTTCAACGTTTTGCAATCTGGTTTTTGTCTCGGAAACCCAAAAAATCTCCGAGAAAATTTCTGCAGGGCGCGCAAAAATTTTTTCGGAGATTTGAAAAATTATTTTTGTTCGGCTTTGTTTTCCGTTCTTTTTAGCAGAGGAAGGAGATCGAAAACGGTTTTGATCGGAATCAAAGTTGTATTTTTCTCGATCTTCAATTCGGTTTTGCCCAAATTTCTGCTCGGGATCGCAATTTTTTTGAATCCGAGACGTTCGCCTTCGCGTACGCGCTGTTCGATGCGCGATACGGCTCGAATTTCTCCCGAGAGTCCGATCTCTCCGATACAGAGCAGATCGTCGGGCAAGGGAATATCTCGGAGACTGGAGATCATGGCGCAAGCCATACCGGCATCCGACGCAGTTTCTTCGATCTTGATACCGCCGATTACGTTGATGTAAACATCGGAGGAGGAAAAACGTAGTCCAAGGCGCCTTTCCAAAACGGCAAGGATCAAATGTACTCGATTATAGTCGATGCCCGTCGAGGTTCGTTTGGGAGAAGGGAAAACAGTATTGGTTGCGAGAGATTGAATTTCTGCGATGATAGGGCGCGTGCCTTCGATGACGCAAACGGCACAGTTGCCCGAAACACCTTGCGGACGGTCAGCGAGAAGCATTTCCGAAGGACTGTCTACCTCGCGCAAACCTTTCTCCGTCATTTCAAAGACGCCAAGCTCGTTGGTTGAACCGAAACGATTTTTGATCGCGCGGATCACGCGGCAGTTCTGTCGGCTTTCACCTTCAAAATAGAGTACGGTGTCGACCATATGCTCCAAAACCTTTGGTCCCGCGATGCTGCCTTCCTTGTTGACGTGTCCGACGAGAAGAACGGCGGTATTTTCGCTTTTCGCTTTGCCGATGAAAACGCCTGCGCATTCACGGATCTGCGTTACGCTTCCGGGAACGGTATTGCTTTCATTGTGGTACATGGTCTGAATGGAATCCACGATGAGAATATCGGGATTCAGCTTATCCATGCTTTTCAAAACCTTTTCCACGTTCGTTTCTGTTAAAAGATAAAGCTTTCCGCTTGTTAATCCGAGGCGCTTAGCTCTCATAGAGATCTGCGATACGGATTCTTCTCCCGAAACGTAGAGAACGGTTCGGTCCTCCGCGAGACTTGCGCAGATCTGAAGGAGCAGAGTGGATTTACCGATGCCCGGTTCGCCGGAAAGCAAAACGACGGAGCCTTCCACAAGCCCTCCGCCAAGCACGCGGTCAAATTCACCGATGCCCGTCGTTCTTCTGAAATAATCCGGAATCGGTTCCGTCGAGAGTAAACGGGGCTCGGATTCCCCAACGCTTCTTGCAAGCATGGTATGTCGGCGCGCGGCGGGAGAGGCTGTTTTTTCGGGTGATTCTTGCTCGTAGGTTTCTTCGGAGAATGTGTTCCAATTGCCGCATTGCGGACATCTGCCCATCCATTTTGCGCTTTGGTAATCGCATTCCGAGCATACGTATACGGTTTTTGCTTTTTTCATAATTTATGACGGTGCCTTTCCTTATGCTTCTGTTTGAAAAAACGATCTGTTTTTCAAAATTTTCAGCGAATGAAGTTCGTTCTGATCTTGGGTTCGTATTCGGGGTATTCAATACCTGCCGCTTTGCCTGCTTCAATTGAGCGCATGAGCCAGATCATGTTCTGCGCAAGTACGCGGACGGTTTGCAATCCCTCTTCATCCCGGAGGACTTCTTCGGGGGTGTTGCCGTGGACTTGATTCCAATACTGAGATGTGACGACGGGCATATTGGTCATCATGAAATATTTGTTGATGATTTCAAATGCGGCGGAGGCGCCGCCTCTGCGGCAGGAAACGATAGATGCTGCGGGTTTGCCTTTCATTTTTCCGCTTGCTGCGTAAAACAAACGGTCGAGGAATGAAGTGATCTGACCGGAAACGCCTGCGTAATATACGGGAGAGCCGACGATCAGACCGTCGATATCGTCCAATTGGTCGATCACGTTGTTTACCTCGTCATCAAAAACGCAATATCCCGTTTTTCTGCAACCGCCGCAAGCAAAGCAACCGGCAACGGGTTTTTTGCCGATATGGACGATTTCTGCTTCGATGCCGTTTTGTTCAAAGACTTTTTGCGCTTCTGCAAGCGCTGTATAGGTGCAGCCGTGTTCGTGCGGGCTGCCGTTGATCATGAGTACTTTCATTTCATGGAATCCTTTCAAAAAAGAGTATGGCTCTATTATACAATGATTGAGTCAAAAAATCAATCTGTCATTTGGAGTTTTTCCTTCGGAGTGTTTTCAGAAAATCCTTTTCTTCTCTGTCGAGACGAAAACTGTCGCAGGCTTTGCTGATGGTCTTGTTGTGGACGAAAGGAGAAAGCGCTTCGTTTTCAAGATAAGGCAAGGTGGCTTCGTATTGTTTTACAAGCGCTTCTGCAAAATACCATGCCTGCGCCATTTCGATATAATATTCTTCCAATCGTATATTTGCCACCATGCGTAAATATTGGGCAGAAAACGAATCGTCGAGATAATGCTTCATCAACATGACGATTCCGAACCGCACCATATAGGTATGCTCCGAAGAGATCCATTTTTCTATAGCGGGAAGAAGCTTTTCTTTGTTTTTTGAGAAGCTCTTTGGTGACGTCATATCGCAAGTCGCCCAATTATCGACGTACGGAAGAAAACGGTCGAGCTCTGCGATCGCTTGATCGAAATCCAGGATCCTTTCGATCAGAAAGCCGTGCAGACAATTTTCCTCATAGTAATCGTGCGGAAGATCGGACATGAATGCGCGGCATTCTTCGGTATCGGCAAATTCAACGGCGAAACGACGAAGCGCGGGTGTTCGTACGCCAATAACGGTGTTGGCATTGGTAGAGGGGATGAGCTTTTCCTGAAAGGCCTTGTAATTTTCGTCGCGTAAAGAAAAGAGTGCTTCCTGCAGGTTGGACTTTTGTGTGTTTTTCATGCTTGATCTCCGACGTATTCAAAGCGAGGAACGCGCTTTCCGTCTTTTTCCACGGTTTCCGTCCACATGGCAAGAGGTCTTACCCATAAATCGCCCTCTCCGTATAGCGCGCGGTAGACGACGGTATCTTCCAGTGTTTCGGAATTTTTTGCAATGGCGATGGCTTCATATTCATTGCCTTTGAAATGGCGGTATTTTCCGAGCGGGATGGGAGTTGTTTTCATTTTATAACGATGCCTTTCTTTTGATTTTCATATAGAAAAACTCCCGTAACAAAATCAGATCGTCACAAATATGACAGTGTTTTTGCCACGGGAGTTTTTGGAGTTTTCTTATTTCAAGCGGATGAAGCTTCAGTTTTTGGGAACGTAGATACGAAGCGCGTCGCCGTCACCGAAAACAACGTTCGTTTTTTCGCCTTCATGTGCAATATTGAACGCACGATAATTGAAATTACCCCACCAAGCCTCGTTAACGATAACGATGGACGTCGTGACGTAATCGGGGCGAGTAGCGGTTGTCGTTGTCTTGTCGGCCCATCCTTCGGGACGATACTGATATCCGGATCGGATGGAGATTACAGTGCCGTCGGGAAGATCGGATTTTTCAAACAACTGCGTAGCGACAATTTTCAAGGAAGAGGTGGAATTGAGCTGGAGCTTTCCGCTGATGAGATTGGGGTCATACTTGGAGTTATAGTACGCCGCATAGGTCACGGAAAGATTCAAAACCTGATATTTGGAGGGGTCGAGGTTTGCGGCAGTCAGCGTAGCGATATCATCCTGCGTCAGATCAGAATATTTTTCAAAAGATTTTTCTGTCTTTTTTGGAATATAGACGCGGATCTTGTCCAGATCGGCTTCCGTCAAGGTAGTTTTATCCGTTTCGGAATTGATAATAAATCCGCGATATTGGAAAATGCTCCACCAAGCATCATCAACGACGATCGATTCGGAGGACAGATCGGGACGGATATTCTTGGGCGTATCCATTTTCAAGTCGATCCATGCGTCGTCACGATATTGATAACCGGGCGCTATGGAAATAATTGAGCCTACGGGGATTTGATCTCGCGTGAAGATATTGGAAGCCGCATGATACGGAAGCGTTTTGTTGGAAGAATTTTGGGTCGTGATCAGTTCAGGGGTGTTGTAGCTGAGATAGAACGCGTGAAGCGTCATTTCAAGATCCAGAACGAGATAGTCGTCGGGGTTGTATCCGAGCGCTACGATGTTTGCTCTGTCGGCGTCTGTCATTTCAACAGTTTTGACGGGCTTTGCCGTATAAGGAGATTTTGTGATCTCATAGGGCGTTTTGATCGCCATATTGACGGCGTTGCTGATCGCGGCTTTATCTTCGGCAATCTTCGGATATTCCTCGGGTACCCAATCGATATATCTGGCGTCGATGCCTGTGAAGAAGGAGAACCAAGTAAGCGCGACTGCATAACGACCCGTACCGTAACTCATATGGTAGGTGTCAAGGCTGAGCGAGTCATCAAGGTAAGATGTGCGGAGATTTTGTACCGCCGTTCCCGCGGGAATGATACCGTCGATCATATCGTAACCGGAGACATGATCCTTTACAGTGGAAATGATGGAATTGTACATTTTCATCTGGCTGTTTCCGTAGTCGGGGAAGTTTGAATGATAGGACGTCGTTTGATAAGCCCAAGTCATGTGCCAATAAACTTCAGCCTGGGCATTTGTTTTATGGTTTTCGACGTAATTCAGCACGTTCTGGAGATTGCCGAGCGAATTGGGATCGCCGCTATCCTGGCTGACCTGCTGAACGGTGATGTAGTCCCATTCTTCGAGCTGGAGCGCATAAAGAATGCTTTTCTTGTTTTGCGTTTCCCACTTTCCGCTATCGTTATAGTAGAAGGTGTAGGCATTGCTGTTGTTGCTCATGTTTGACCAATGCGTATCGAGGGAGCAACCGCCGATGTAAAGGTTGCCGATAACGATCTCTTCGACGCCCGCATCATCAAGCATATTCCAAAGATATTCCACGGCGTCAACGCTGAAGCTATTGCCGATGGCAAGAATTTTGATGGATTTCGGAATGCTGGTGGGCTCCTTTATAGGTTCTTCAAGCGTGGAGGATTCAGTAGATTCCGTGGATGATGTGGAGACGGTGGAGTCGGAGGTGTTCTGAGAAGAGCCGTCGGAGGTATTGTTGGAGCAACCGCAGATCAGTACCGCCGTTATGCAAAATACCAGAACGAAGCAAAGCAGACGTTTCATGATAAATAAATCTCCTTATTATTTTTGTTGATCAGATTGCGTATGCCAAAACGAATCGGAGCGCCCTCTCAATTTCGAAAGAGCGCTCCGAAAAAAGGGGCAGAATTCTTTTTGAAAATTATCTCTGTACGCGACCGGAGCCGTCACCCTTCATGAGAGTGGTAACTTCATCAACGGAAACGTAGTTGAAGTCGGTTTCGATGGAGTGCTTGAGACAGGAAGCTGCAACTGCGAATTCGATAGTCTTCTGAGAATCGAAGCCGTTCAAGAGACCGTAGATCAAGCCTGCGCCGAAGGAGTCGCCGCCGCCTACGCGGTCAACGATGTGTACAGCGTATTTTTTGGAGAAGTATGCTTCGCCGTCAGCGTAGAGCATAGCAGCCCAGTTGTTGTCGTTTGCGGAAATGCTTTCACGAAGAGTGATAGCAACCTTTTCGAAGCCGAAGCGATCGGAGAGCTTCTTTGCAACGTCGATATAACCTTCTCTGTTGAGCTTGCCGCCTTCAACGTCGTTGTGATCGGGTTTGATGCCGAATACTTTTTCAGCGTCTTCTTCGTTTGCAATGCAAACCTCAACGTACTGACAAAGCTCGCCCATAACCTTGCCTGCTTTTTCGCTGGTCCAGAGCTTCTTGCGGAAGTTCAGGTCGCAGGATACTTTAACGCCTTTTTCTTTGCAGACCTTGAGTGCGTCGAGGGTGATTTCAGCAACTTCGTCGCTGAGAGCGGGTGTGATACCGGTGAAGTGGAACCAATCTGCGCCTTCGAGAATTGCGTTCCAATCGAAGTCGGAGCGTTCTGCCATGCTGATGGAAGAATACTTACGGTCGTAGATGACCTTGGAAGCGCGCTGAGAAGCGCCTTTTTCGAGATAGTAGATACCCATTCTTTCGCCGCCGCGAACGATGTCTTTCGTGTCAACGTCTTCTACGCGAAGTGCGCGGATACCCATGTCGCCGATGGAATGCTTGGGGAATTTGGAAACGAACGATGCGTTCATGCCGAAGTGAGCGAGAGAAACGGCTACGTTAGCTTCACCGCCGCCGAAACTTGCCTCAAAAGCATTTGCCTGCTCGAAACGCAGATAGCCTGCGGGATTCAAGCGGAGCATCAATTCACCAAAACAAACAATTTTTCCCATTTTTGTGTCCTCCGTTAATATATAAAATTTTTATTTTTAATTTTCTTCTTTTTGCAGGTAAAGATGTGTGCAATCGAAGAGAGCCTGCGAATCAATAGAAGTGCCTGCGCAGGAGATATCTTTGAAACAACCGCATTTTTTGCAGGAGATCCGAACGCTGTCGCGTGTCTGATCAACGAGAAAATCGCCCTCGCCGTCGGGACAGTCACAGTGGATATGGTTTTCTTCAGCGAGATCGCCGAGAACGAAAAGTATCATGTCGCGGATATGCTCGTCACCGTAGAGATCGTCTCCTTCGTTTGCTTCACGGACACCCGAAAGCTCCGTATCATCGATCAGCGCACCAAGCTCGTTGTTGGAAAGCTCGATGGCTTTCAGTACGGCGCCCTTGGAGCCGACGAACAGAATATCGATTCCGGCGTAAGCGCACGGAAACGTGAAAAGCTCTCTCGTCATGAGAAGCTTGCGGGAAACGACGTAGTGGTGCGGTGTCGGGCAAAAAATGCAGGGAACGGTCAGGCGGAGCTTTTCGTCTTCGTGTTTCTGCATGATAAGCTCGGAGCAGCCGCAGGTACATTTGAGTTTTATCATATCCCCCGAAAGCGCGAGCGCACCGACGACACTGAGAACGGTGGTGCCGCATACGGGGCAGCGATAGGCGACGGTTGTGTCCTTGGGTTGTAAAATCATG
>JAZRLQ010000186.1:0-9839 GCA_045646925.1 Eubacteriales bacterium | reverse complement strand
GAGAGAATCGTCGTAGCCGGAAGCGAAGATCGTCTGCGCGATCTCCTTTGCCTGCTCAGGCGTCTCCGCCTTGTATACCTTTTTCATACCGTCAAAAGGATTTTGCCAATAACGGATGGAGCTGGAGGGCTTTACGATCACGGGATATTCAAAAGGAAGCGCAGAAAGCTTGTCCGTTTCGGAAACGTCTTTGATGATCACGGTATTCGGGAAATCCATACCGTGCGCCACACACATTTCATAGAAGGCCTCCTTGGAGATCAGCTTCTTCGCAAGCTCCGCCTTGGGGCAGGAGCAGAAATAATAACGGGAAAGGAATTCCTTGTTTTCAATAATCAAGTCCGCGTAAGCATCGGTGCAGCCAACGAGGAAAAGGTTAGCGTTCTCATGCTCTTTGGCAAAAGCCTCCAGCACGGGAAGCAAATACGCGGGATCGTCTGCGTTTTCCATGCTGTTGAAGTTTACGAGCTTGCTGTATTTGGTCGGACCGATCTCGTATCTGCCGAACGCATGGGATTTCACACCGAAGGCTTCGTGGAACGCACGCGCAACGCTGTAGCAATTCAGGTCAGCACCGAGCAATACGGGAATGATTTTTTTGGACGTATCTATCTTCATAATTTTATAGTACCTCGATTCTAATGTAATTTTTGACAAACATGTACCTTTTCATTATACCACAATTCGGAAAAAAAGAACATATTTTTCAAAAAATTTAAAATATTTCTTTTATAAAAAAGCGGGCAACGCCCGCCGGAAGTCGCTCGCCTATCCAAGTTTTGCTTATATTGAAACAATACAAAACGGCAAGGTTGATTTTGATCAATTTCCTATGGTATAAAAAAATAACGGATTCCGAAACGGAATCCGTCATTTTTTTGTTTTTTTGATTATTGAGCTTCGGGAGCGCCAACAGGGCAAGTACCAGCGCAAGCGCCGCAGTCAATGCATTCGTCAGCATTGATTACGTATTTGCCGTCTTCTTCTGTGATAGCGCTAACGGGGCAACCGTCTGCGCAAGCGCCGCAACCGAGACATGTGTCAGCGTTAATAACGTAAGGCATAGTGAGATCTCCTTTTCTTAAACATGTAATATTTTGGGTGTGCGTGACGAAATAGTCCACACACTTACAATCATATTGTAACACATTTTTTTGAAAAGTCAAGGCATTTTACGCTTTTCGAAGAAAGTTCCATAAATAAATATTGTCGGATACGGAAAAAATATTCTTGACGGAAAGTCTTGATTTTGAAAGGAATAATGATTATGAATATGGATGCAAACGCATACAAAAAATTTGCAAAAGCGCACGCGCCGAAATCACCCGTCGTCAAGGACTGTCTGCGGGCTTTTCTGGTCGGCGGTCTGATCTGCGCTTTTGCTGAGGCGCTTTTCCACGGGTATCTGGCGTTGGATATGACCGAGGAGAACGTGAAGACGCTCGTGCCCGTTACGCTGATCTTTTTGTCGGCGCTTCTGACGGGCTTGGGAGTTTTCGACGATATCGCGAAATTCGCGGGAGCGGGGACGCTCGTGCCGATCACGGGCTTTGCCAACGCCGTCGCCTCGCCTGCGATCGACGATAAAAGCGAGGGGCTTGTCATGGGCGTCGGCGCGCAGATGTTCACCGTAGCGGGTCCCGTGATCGTTTACGGCGTTCTGACCTCGGTGATCTACGGCGCGATCTATTGGCTGTGGGGGATCTGCGTATGAGAGTGATACGGCTGAAAAATCCGCCCTCGGTCATCGGATGTGCGGCAGTCGTCGGCGGCAAGGAATACGAAGGTCCGCTCGGCGCGGATTTTGACCTGCATGACGAGACGGGGCGATTCGGTATGGATACCTGGGAGAAGTCCGAAAGCGAAATGCAGAGGCTTGCGCTCAACCTCGCGTTGGCGAAAGGGAAATGCGGCGCAGGCGTGCCGCAGGTTATCTTTGCGGGGGATCTCATGAACCAGTGTACGGGATCGGCGTACGGACTGCTCGGCTTTGGGAAGCCGTATTTCGGTCTGTACGGCGCTTGCTCGACGTTTGCGGAGGCGACGGTGCTATCCTCCATGTTGATCAGCGCGGGATATTTTGAAACGGCGGCGGCAATCAGCTCGTCCCATTTCTGCTCCGCGGAAAGACAGTTCCGCTTTCCGTTGGAATACGGCGGACAAAGAGCGCCGACGGCGCAATGGACGGCGACCGCCGCAGGCGCCGCGATCCTTTCGTCCGAGGGCTTCGGCCCTTACGTGACGGAGGTGCTTCCCGGAAGGATTGTGGACAAGGGCATTTGTGACGTCAATAATATGGGCGCCGCAATGGCGCCCGCCGCCATCGATACGCTGACTGCGTATTTTACGGAAACGGGGAAAAAGCCGGAGGATTTCGATATGATACTGACGGGCGATCTTGGCGCGGAGGGACACGCCATCACACTCTCGCTGATGAAAAACGGCGGCTACGATATGACGGGTGTCTATAACGATTGCGGACTTCTTCTTTACGGGGGAGATTCGCAGGACGTGCATTGCGGCGGCTCGGGCTGCGGATGCAGCGCATCCGTGATCTGCGGATATATTCTGAAGCAGCTCGCCGAAGGGAAGCTTAGGAACGTTCTTTATCTCGCGACGGGGGCGCTGATGAGCCCCGGCAGACTCAAGCAGGGCGCGACGATCCCGGGCATCGCGCACCTCGTGCATTTTTCATCGGACAAAGCGGAGTGGGAGGGATAGCATGGATCTTATCGTTTCATTGGTGAAGGCGTTCGCGGTCGGCGGACTGATCTGCGTGATCGCGCAGATATTGATCGACAGAACGGCGATGACTCCCGCGAGGATTCTCGTCTTGTACGTTTCTCTCGGCGTGGCGCTGACGGCGGTCGGGATATACGGGCCGATCGTCTCTTTTGCGGGTTGCGGCGCGACCACGCCGCTTCTCGGATTCGGCTATTCGCTGGCGGAGGGGGTGAAAAAGGCGGTTGACGAGCGCGGACTCGTCGGCGCGCTTACGGGAGGGCTCACCGGCACTTCGGGAGGCATTGCCGCGGCTACTTTTTTCGCTTATATTTTCGCTTTGATATTCAAAGGACGTCCGAAAAAATAATTTCATAAATTTTTTTGCTCTTGCCTTTCTTTTCGTTGACAAAGCTTTCATTTTTTGCTATAATAGTAAATAACAATAAACCTTTGCTGAATAGCAACTTTGAAATTGACTCAAATAACAAAAGAAAGGAAAACCTTTGTACTTTTACAAGGGTGGGAATTTTTTATGAAACTTATTATTGCGATTGTTAATAACGACGACGCTCATTTTGTCAATACCGGTCTTACCTCCGAAGGCTTCCAGATCACGAAGGTCTCCTCCACCGGCGGTTTCCTTCTGAACGGCAACTCCACCTTCTTCGTTGGCGTTGACGATTCCAGAGTGGAACGCGCTCTCGAGATCATCAAGGCTCATAGCAAAAAGCGCGTAAAGAGCATTCCCTCCGGCGCTATGCCCATGGGCGCGGCAGGTACCATGCCTCCCATGAATGCGGACATCTGCATCGGCGGCGCGACCGTATTCATTCTTGACGTAGAAAAATTCATGCACTTCTGATGGACTTTTTCTCTGACGTATACGGAAATCATAAACAAAAGGCGTATTTCTCTTCCTTGATCAAGGAAGGGAAGTACGCGCACGCATATATTTTGGAGGCACCGCTCGGCGCGGGGAAAAAGACGTTCGCGAGAGCGCTCGCGGCGACCTTGGCGGCGCATTCCGAAAAGGGAAGTGAGGAAGAAACGGCGAAGAAATGCCGTCGCATTCTGGAGGGAACCTCTCCCGACGTTATGTTGCTCACTCGCGAAGAGGGGAAAAAGACGATCGGCGTGGAAAGCGTTCGCGACTTTTGCGGAAGCGTCTTTCTGACTCCCTCGGAGCTGAATTTTAAAATGTATATTTTCGACGAAGCGGATTGCATTACGCCGCAAGCGCAGAACGCGCTTCTCAAGATCATTGAGGAGCCGCCGGCGGGCGTGTATATGCTTTTGCTTTGTGAAAACAGTCTGGCGTTGCTTTCAACGGTGCGTTCCCGCGCACAGAAGATCTCGCTCGAGAGATTCGGTGAACCCGAGCTTCGCGCTTACGCGGAGAAATTCGGACTTGCCGATTCCGGTGACGAAGAAAAGCTTTCGTTTGCCGTTCACGTGGCGGGCGGATCCATCGGAAAACTGAAAATGCTTCTGGATGAGGAGGCGTTTGCCTTTTCCGTATATTCGATGGCGAAGAAGATCATAGAGGGACAGGCCGCGAAGAATCGGAGCGTGTCCTATTTTGCTTTTTTGAAGCAGGTGACCGATTTTGTGACGACGAGAGAAGCTCTGGATGCGCTGACCGAGAATCTGCTACTAGCTTACGGCGATCTTGCCCGCGCAAAGAATGCAGAGGGATCTGCGTCCTTATTTTTTGAGCAGAGCGAGGCGGAAGCGCTTTCCATGCAGTTTGCCATGGAATCTCTCTCAAGATCGTTTGCGGCTGTGGATGCCGTGCGCTCGGATATGAAATGGAACACGGGCGTTGCCGTTTCCGCGGCGGTTCTTGCCATGGACCTTTGGGCAGCGGTATAACAGATAAATAGCGAGGATAAAGATATATGAACGAAAAAGACGAAAACAAAACAGTGGCGGAAGAGATCGCTCCCGCGCCGACATACGAGATCGTTGGCGTTCGTTTCAAAACGACGGGAAAGATCTACTATTTCGATCCGCAGGGCTTGAAGCTGGAAAGCAGCGACAACGTGATCGTTGAAACTGCAAGAGGACTCGAGTTCGGCAAGGTCGTGATCCCGAATCGCATCGTGGGAGAGGATAAGGTCGTTCTTCCCTTGCGTCCCGTGATCCGCCGCGCAACGAAGGAAGATATCGTAATTTATGAGGAAAACAAACGCAAGGAGAAAGAAGCGGCGAAGATCTGCCTCGAAAAGATTGCGGAACATAAATTGGAAATGAAGCTTGTCGACGTGGAATATACCTTCGACAACAACAAATTGCTCTTCTACTTTACTGCGGAGGGCAGAGTGGATTTCCGTGAGCTCGTCAAGAGTCTGGCTTCCATTTTCAGAACGAGAATTGAGCTTCGTCAGATCGGTATCCGTGACGAAACGAAGCTGATCGGCGGTCTCGGCGTTTGCGGCAGACCGTTTTGCTGCAAAAAGTTTCTGGACGATTTTTGCCAGGTGTCCATCAAAATGGCGAAGGAACAGAATCTCTCTCTGAACTCGCAGAAGATCTCGGGCGCTTGCGGACGACTGATGTGTTGTCTGCGCTACGAGCACGAGCTTTATGAGGAAGAGCTTGCGAAATTGCCCAAGCTCGACGCTCTCGTGGAAACACCGGACGGCAGAGGCATCGTTTGTGAATTGAGCCCGCTTTGCGGTCTTGTCAAGGTTCGTTTCGGCGGAGATCATCCGACGATCAAAACGTACGCCAAGGACTCCATCAAGATCATTGCCAATACGAAAAAGGAACAGAAGGAATTGCGTGAATCCGAAGGAAAAGCGCAAACCAAGAAAGAAAACTGAGTCGCTTTGTGTCCTTCGGGGCACAAAGCGATTTCGCTTTTTGGGCGGATTTCGTTCAAAAAACTCATCGAAAAAAATTTCAACTTTTTTCAAAAAAACTATTGACATTTCAAAAGAGATAGTATATAATAAAATCCGTTGCAGGGGAAGAGCTTGAATGCCTCCCACTGACATGGAATGCGAGAGTGGCGGAACTGGTAGACGCGCACGTTTGAGGGGCGTGTGGATTCACCGTACGGGTTCAAGTCCCGTTTCTCGCACCAACAGCCACTGATTTCAGTGGCTGTTCATATATGCGGATATGGCGGAACTGGTAGACGCGCTGGTTTCAGGTTCCAGTGGGCGACCATGCAGGTTCAAGTCCTGTTATCCGCACCAAGAAAAGACTCAGGATTGGATACGTCCTGAGTCTTTTTGATTAGATCCGCCTGCGTCGGAATCAATCCACTTTCGTGGATGAAATCGCTTCGCGATGAAATCTTGCTACGCAAGATTAACTACTGGCGGATTTGATTGCATTCTTGCTTTTCTTATTCGTAAAATGAGAAAGCAGTAAACATAAAACTTTCTGGCGGAGGTGCTTTTATGCGTTTGATCAAAAAATATTCGTTTCGCATCGGCACGAAGATTCCCTATGCGAAGTGGCCCGCGCTCGTCCATCAATTCTTGGAGGCGCAGGGGTTGACGAGCCGAAGCTTTCTTTATTATTTTGATGGTTATCCGAGAGTCGGTGAGCCTATCGAAGAACAAATGAAAACGTGCGCTTGCGCGAAGCTCCGAAAGGACGCGCCTTCTCTGGATGAGATTCGCTTTTATAACGGAAAACGGTACGGAAGAGGGGATTATTTTTTTATCAGCAATATTGACGGGACCGTAATGGATTCGGATGCCGTGATGCTTCCGCTGATGAATAAGATCCATCGGAGATATGGCTTTGCGGAAAGCAATCTCTACTATTTTGATATCGACTTTTTCGGAAAGAATACCTCTTTTGAGCGAGACCTTTCTCTTTGCGAGGAGAACGATCTATTGGAATGCTTGGATCTGCAGCCTTACGGCTCGGGTATTCGTTTACACAGAGATGTCCTCTGTGAAAACGAGCTCGTGCTCTCTGTGGATATTTTACACGGCGGTGAGGTATTGGACCCGACGCCGTATGCGGACGCGCTGCGGAATTTATTGCCGAATATCAAATGCGAAGAGAGCCTGCGGATATATTTGACGGAGGCAGAAAAACGGAATATCGAGAGCATCGATGCAGGGGCTGAGGAGATTTTGCAGCGCTGCAGAGATTATTTTGAAGAGAGGTTAGAGTCAGAGAATGTAGAGTACGGCTTTTGCGCGCAGTATGCTCTTGCAAACTCGTTGAAGCGTTTGGCGAAGCAGTACGGTTATAAATATCGGAACCTTTACCGAGGCTGTGTGTTTTCCTTGCAAAAGCGAACGAAAAGAGGAAATGTGATTTGCGTCGAGGTGGAATCGGGTCCGTCGCGCTACAGCTTGAATTCCGTGATCTCATTTTGTGGGATCGGATATCAGCATGATCTGGGTGGAAATTGCCGTATGCCGAGAGATCAAGGCGAGACGGACGCTTGTCTTTCGGATCTGATGGAGATCCTTACGGAATTCGAAGGAACGCTTTTACCGGAGCTGGATTGCCGCTATCCCGAAACACCGGATTGGTTTATTATATGCAAAAATCCTTGAAAACGCAATGTTTTCAAGGATTTTTGCATGCTTGGAGCAATTGCAACCTGCGGTTGACACATTGAAAGCCGCCGGATGCTGGAATGCAAACGAAATTTGTGATATAATATAGTCAAGAAAGCCGAGTGCTTTCCGAAAAAACAAACGGGGTGATACTATGATTTTAGCTGACAAAATTATCCGACTGCGAAAAAGGAGCGGTTGGTCCCAGGAGGAGCTTGCGGAGAAGCTGGACGTATCCCGACAGGCGGTTTCCAAATGGGAAAGCGCGCAGACGGTTCCCAATCTTGAGAAGATTCTGCAAATGAGCGAGCTTTTCGGCGTGACAACCGATTATCTTCTGAAGGACGAGATCGAGAAGGAGGAATTCGCAGACGACGCTCCCGATTCGGTTATCAGATGCATAACGATGGAGGAGGCGAATGCGTATCTGGAGCAAAGACGAAGCGCGTCTCTGCGCATCGCGCTGGCGACGTTTCTGTGCATCGTTTCTCCGATTGCGCTGATTGTTTTGGTGGCGGCTTCGGAGCTTGAGGGCGCGTGGATTTCAGAAACGACGGCGTCGATCATCGGATTGATCGCTTTATTTGGCTGTGTGACGTGCGCCGTTTCGATTTTTATCCTCTGCGGTTTTCGGAATGAGCCGTACGACTTTTTGGAACGGAGTGAGCCGTTTGAGCTTGCGTACGGTGTGAAGGGAATGGTAACGGAGCGAAAAAAGAAATTCAGGGACACTTATGTGAAATATAACGTCTCGGCAACCTGCATTTGCATATTTTCTCCGATTCCACTCATTCTTGCGGGATTTACGGATATGGACTTTTTGTGCGTCGCAATGCTTTCGGTCATGATGCTTCTCGTGGGGATCGGTGTGAGTATGTTTATCGTCGTGGGCGTTCGGAACGCGAGTATGCAGAAGCTTTTGCAGGAGGGAGAATTTTCGATGCGCGAAAAGAAGCGGAACGGTATAAAAGAAACGGTAGGCTTTGCTTATTGGGGAATTTTGACGGCGGTCTTTGTTGCGTGGACGTATCTTGCGGATAGTTGGCAGATCTCCTGGATCGTATTTGTTGTCGGAGGCGTTCTGTTTCCCGTCGTTATGAGTATTTGCAATTCCATTGCAGACCGAAAATAAAGAGAGCCTCCTTGAATTTTTCAAGGAGGCTTTTTTCATCACCTAAGGTGATGGCTTATCTTTTCAAAAGGTTTTTGATGATTTTCGCGAAGGCTTCTGCCATATAGTGATAGCCGAGATCGTTGGGATGACAGCCGTCGGAGGTGCAATCGCCGCGGATATCGGAGGGGTAAAAGTCGGTGAAGCCGTTGATGAAATACACGTTTTCATCGCCTTCCGCTTTTGCGCGCAGATAGGTGTTTTCAATGATACGCATGCGCTTTTCATTGATCTCGGGATTAGAGTTGTCATTGACAAGATCCCAGTCCGGCTTGGATGCCATGATGATGGGAGTGGTCGGCTGTTTAGCGCGGAAGCGTTTATAGCCGGCATAATGCGTTTTTTCCAAATGCTCTGCATTCGGTGCGTTATGGTCGTAATCGTATACGAAAACGCTCATTTTCTGATCTGCGATAAAGTCAAGGATTGCAGGCTCACCGAGCGCGCCGCCGCCAAATCCAAGATTATAGACGTTCGTATCAAGCATACGGGATATTTGGGAGGGATAGTTCATGCCGGGTCTTGCGGCACCGATGCCGTGCACGATGGAGGATCCGTAGAACAAAACGGGGGTTTCATAGGTGTAAGAGCCGCCTTCCTCCAATTCAGCGTTTTCGCGGAGACCGACGTAAAAATTCTCCACGGAGGCGTTGATCGGAAAATAGAGAATGACGTCCTTCATCACGGGCTTATCCTTCAGGCGGCATTCCACGTAATTTTTGACCTCGCCCTGAGAAGGGATGAAGGAGCCCTTATAAATATGCTTGCCGTTTTCAAAAAAATACATTTCAAAGCTTGATGTGGCAAGTACGGGCATGCTGCCTGTGCGTTCCTCGCTCGAAAGATCGGCGTGAATAACGATAATATCGGAATTCGTGCGGAAACGTACGCGCGCGCTCGGTCCCATTGTGTGCAGACGGGTAACGGTTGCGCTCGTTGCCAGGGCGACCTTTTCGGGAATACGGCGGAATGGCTCGTGGAAGCCGTATAGCTTGAACATCGGTGTTGTACGAACGTCAAGGTAAACGGGGGAACGCATGGTCGTGTCTGCAAGAACGGTTCCCATTTCTCTTGAAACTTTCATGATCTCAAATTCCTTTCTTTACATCTTGCCTTGGCGGACGCTGTTTTCAATCAGCTTTACGAGCATGTCGGAGATCTGCTCCATGGCTTCAACGGAAACGAATTCAAATCGGGAGTGGAAATTTTCGCCGCCCGTGCAGAGATTGGGGCAGGGGAGTCCCATAAAGGAAAGGCGAGCGCCGTCCGTTCCGCCGCGAATGGGAACGATCTTCGGCTCAATGCCGGTATCCTTCATAGCCTGCACCGCGCGATCCACGGTGTAGGCGTTTGCCTCAATGATCTCTCTCATGTTATAGTAGGAGTCGCGCAGCACCAGCTCCAGCGTG
>JAZRLQ010000185.1:0-2644 GCA_045646925.1 Eubacteriales bacterium | reverse complement strand
ATTTCGGCTACGCCTTCATTCAAAAATTATTGGTCGAATAGTTGTAAACCATGTGCCTTCACAAATTGTAAACCATGTTACTCTTGACACACAGTTCGCCCCTACCGTGCATTGGGCAAACTTCCTTATGAGAAGTCCTCTTTGTCCGCTTTTTTATTTCAAAATTTTGTATTTGCCGATGAGAGGAAGTTCCTTTTTTGCGCCGTTGCAGACGTTCACGATACCCATAATCGCAAATACGACAAATACCAGGTAAAAAATATTGAGCATCGTAATGACCGCCAACAAACCCACCAGCTGCAAAATCGTGCCAATAACTCCCGTAGCCGTGGAGAAAACCGCGCTGCATATCCAGAGGATCAAGCCCTGATTCGCGTGATAACGCGCAAATGCGGATTTTGGCGCGCATAAGATGGGGATCAGTACCAAAATTCCAAGATAAGCGAGGATCGACATAACCTTGTTTTCCTCCGCGTCCTTTCGCTCAAGCTCCTCCGCCGTATATACGGGTTCACTTGCGGACTCCGTCTTGTCTGCGGATTCTCCGCAATTCGAACAGAATCTCTCGTTCTCCTCCAACTGTCTTCCGCATTTCGTGCAAAAAGCCATAGTCAAAATCTCCTTTTTCAAATTAACTTTTACAAAATCGACTCCAGAGAATGTATCTCAAGCATATCGATACAATATTCCATATCGGCAGACAAAATCAACTTCAACAGATTTCTATCCATAAAAATATCCTCTGCCAAACGGGACGCGTATACTCTGCCGCCATCCGCAAAAAGCTCCATTCCACATCGATCGACGATCAACGTAAGATCCGTCTTTTGATCGGAAATCGAACATGGCACCGCCATATCGCCGAGCCAAATCGAATGATTTTCAAAATCCAATCGAATCTCTCTTCCGAAGAGAACCGCCGAAAGCATCCCCGTTTTTGCCGATTCACTACAGATACGAATCACCTGCGCTGTGTCTGCAAGAGGAATCTCCTTCTCCTTTTTCGGAGAAAGCTGCAGGTTTCGATAGGTATTCGTGCTTTTATAAAGCGCTTCCAGTTCCCTTACAGGAGTCGCAAGAAGCGTATACTCCTCTTCACGCTTTTCAAGATAAAGCTCCATCGGTATACTCATTTGTCCGCAGAAACGCGCCGTACGACAAGAATCCCACTCCATGCGAATCACTCTGCCCGTCTCTGTGTCGGCAAACGTAACACCCTTCGCTTCGGAAACGCCATAACGAAGCTTTTTCTCGGGTTGCGTCGGCAAAAACGCACCGTCTTTGCGATCGCCGACAAGATAACCTCCCGTTTCCGTAAACGACACACATTTACAATCACCGTTGGGGTCGGTCAACGCAACAAGATCCTTTTTCCCCACACGAGCCAACGAATAAAGATTTTCCGTTTCTTCTGCGCAAGCGCGCGCCGCCTTTCGCAAATGACCCCCTCCATTTTCCGGCACGATGGGAGCTTTTACCTCTTCCCAATGGATCAGATCAGGACTTACTGCCCTGCCCCAAAGCGAATTTTCCGCTTGCGTATCTGCAGGATCGCAGGGATAAAGCATAACGTATGTGCCGTTTGAACGGAACAAAGCCGCCGGCGCTCCCATCCAACCGTTTCTCACCGTGTAATGCACCTGCGGACGAACGGATTCGCGGTGACGGTCGGGTTTCGGAATTTCATCCGATTCGGAAAAGCAAACGGGCATTTCGGGCTCAACGGAAATATCCAGAAATTCTCCCTTGAAGAGTGAAACGTCTATATATGCGTAAAAATCTGGATTCGTGTTATCCAATCGGATCTTCAGCTGAAAAGCAATCTCCTTTTCGTGCGAGACACTGATCGTTTTCTCGGTCATACGCGTGTTGACGGGAAAGATCAGATAGTCTTTTTGAATCATGATCTTCATATCTATGCTCTCCTTTTCTTTTGGCGGATCGTCGCTTTCGATTTCATTTTTATATATATTATAGCATATGACGGTTCGTTTGTAAAGATTATTTTATCTGAAGAAAATCACCCTGTATATCGAAAAAATCCCAGCCTCTGCCGAAGCGGAGGTTGGGATTTTATCAAAGTGAATCAAAAATTATTCAGTAACAGCAGCCTTGAGGGTTTCGAGCTGTTTTCTGAGTTCTGCGGGAAGCTTATCGCCGAACTTCTTGTAGTGTTCTTCGATTTCAGCAGCTTCCTTAGCCCAAACGTCGTTATCAACAGCGAGAATGCTCTTGAGCGTTTCGATGTCGAAGTCGAGGTCGGTAAGGTCGATGTCTTCTGCATTGGGAACGAAACCGATAGCAGTTTCAACTGCAGAAGCAGTGCCGTTGCAACGGTCAACGATCCAGTTAAGAACTCTCATGTTATCGCCGAAGCCGGGCCAAATGAAGTTGCCTTCATCGTCGGTACGGAACCAGTTAACGTTGAAGATCTTAGGAGCTTTGTCGCCGAGCTTTTCGCCCATTGCGAGCCAATGCGCGAAGTAGTCACCCATGTGGTAACCGCAGAAAGGAAGCATAGCCATCGGGTCACGACGAACAACGCCGACTGCACCAGCAGCAGCTGCTGTGGTTTCAGAAGCCATAGCGGAGCCTACGAATACACCGTTTTCCCAGTTCTTGGACTGGTAAACAAGAGGAGTGC
>JAZRLQ010000184.1:0-2540 GCA_045646925.1 Eubacteriales bacterium | reverse complement strand
ACCCGTACCCGACATACCCTGAAGGATCACAAGCTTCGACACCGCAAGTCCCGAAACAAAGCGGCGGATATCCTCGATATCGTAATACAATTTCAGCTTGCTTGCCGCGTAATTACGGAAATCCTCGCAAAAGCTTTCCAGCGTCACGCTTCTGTCGTAGGATACGTGACCGTATTTTTCCTTATTTCTGTCGATCGCGCTCAGCATACAGAACCGTTCCGTCTGCGCTTCATGTTCCGATTCTTTTTCATCGGCTTTTTCCGTTTGCGCGGGCAATTCACATTCGTCAGTGTCCGTTTCTGCACTACGTCCGGAGAAAAGGAGCGCCATCACCAGCATAACAAGCAAAACGGGAATCACAAGCAGAAAAATGACGACCGCTCTGAACGCCTCGCTTTGAACCATACTACCGAATGCGCCGCCCTCACTGCCGAGGTTGCGTGAAACGGCAACCAGAAGAAGCGCGCCTATCACAACAACAAAAAGCAAGAGGATCGGATATATTTTTCTTTTTTTCGTTATTTTTTTCATAAATGATTACGGGCGTATTATTTTCGTCCGTTTCTCCCTTTGAGAGATTGATAATTCAGCAGTTTCTTTCGGATCGCCTTTTTTGCAATCCCCCAACGCTCGTCGTAAAACTGAACGAAAGCCTCCAATTCACGTTCCAGCTCGTTGAAATCTTCCGCGTCCGTAAAGGCGGTTTCATCGAAAGCCTCTCCGTTTGCCGATCGAAGCGCTTTGATGCGCGCCTCGCATACGAGATTTTGTTTGGAAAGATCGTCGCTCTCTTTTCTGGCAAGAGAAAGCGCTTCCTCGCGCTCGACGAGCTGTTCGCGCACAAATTTCATATCTCTTTCGAATGTTTCGGTGGATTCCAGCAATCTTTTTTCGAGAGTCTCTCTTTTCGCGTTGAAATCATTTTCCAATTGACGTTTTTCCTGCTCATATTTTTCATCGATTTCACGGAGCTGACGTTCCAATTCTCCTCGAAGCTCCGACATTTCCTCTTCGTGACGGACAATATTCCGATAGATACGATCCTCGTATTCCGTTCTCAACGCTTCCTTTTCCTTTTCGTTCGAAATTTCAGCCTCGGCAATCTTATCACGCAGACCTCTGTTTTCTTCGTTCAAAGAGAGAATCTCCATGCGGGAACGCTCTTCCTTTTCGGTCATATCCGACAAACGCCTTCTCAGCGAACCGAGCTTGCGGTTATCGCTTTCAAGCAGATGCAATTGTTTTTCCAATCCGAGAATATATTCCTCCGGCGTTTGTTCTCCGGATTCCATCTTCTTTTTCAAAAGAGCAAGCTTGCGCGCTCTGTTCTGAAGCGCTTCCTCACGCTCACGGTCTTCTCTGTCCGCGCACCGATTTTTCAAAGTCTCGTTCAAGCCCAATCCGTATTCATAGGTCAGAAAAGCAAGCATTCCTCCCGCCTCAGCAACCTCCTGCGCAAGCGCATCGGAGAACGGCTCCAGATTCTCTCTTCTCTCTTCGACGGTGTAGCCTGCGCCCTCGTATGAAACGATATATTCGTAGAGAGCCATCGCCCCCTTAAAATTATTGTCCATCTTCAACACGTTCGTCTTTGTGATCGGGGGCTTGAGCTTCGGCGCCTTTCCCGCGATCTCCATCAACGGCGTTGACAGCAATGCAAGAACGGCCTTCAACATAAGGTCCATTCTGTCAATTGCCGCCTTCGCGGGATTGATCTCACGCAAAATGCTATCGTTCTTTCGCTCATCGTGAAGCTCTATGAAGCAGTCGAGCTTCTGATTCGGAAGCACGACCGCCTTTTTCATCTTCAGCGCACCGTCATACCGATTGGAAAGCTCCAGCACCTTTTCGTATCTGATCGTAATAAAATCGCGCAGATAACAAAGCAACATATAGAGAAATCGATTTTCATAAACGGCGTAATCGTTGAGCTTCTCCACACTGTACAGATGATCGGGGATCATATCCTCCCCGCGTCTTTCTTTTGTGATCAGATTACTGTGGCGCGCCAAATGCTGAACGGATTCCTTGGATACATGCTTGACCTTCTCGATCGGCAGAACTTCACCGTTGGAGTGAATAAACTGCCGCTCCTCTCTGATCGCCTTTTCAACGAAGACCAGCCCCGCCTCAATGGCGTCCATCCAATCCTCTTCGACAACACAGATATTTCTCGATACGGTCAATCCGTCGTTTTCCGTATCTGCCTGCGCAAAGGCTTTGCGGAAGGGCTCACATTGGCGATCCTCCGTCACGCCGCGATACGCGCGCAACGCCCGATAATAAACATCCAAACGGTTCATAACATTTCCTTTTTTCTTGAAAATTTTTAAGCGTTTCTCTGCAATCTGCGGATATATTCCTTGCAAAGAGGCATTTTATCCGCGCCGAAAAGCTCGTCGATAAACTGCATAAGACCCTCGGAAGCGTTGCGCAGATAAATGGGATTCTGCGTTTCCAGCTTACGAATGACCTTCTTTGCGAGAATATCGTCCAAAGCGCAAAGCTCCGTGCCGCCGCAGCTTACGTATACGGCGATA
>JAZRLQ010000183.1:0-8453 GCA_045646925.1 Eubacteriales bacterium | reverse complement strand
CGAGGACGGAGACGGCAGATGGCTCTTCGTCGCGCGCGGGACCATTCCGCATAACAGAGATATGTCGCGCTATCAGGATCTGAAGATCCGCCTCGCAGGCGCATGGAAGGCTTCTCTTTACAATACCGCAAACGGAAAGGTAGAAACGATTCGCCATGCGGTCTGCGGTGACACGACCGTCGTTTTCTGCCGTATGTACGAATACGATAGCCTTCTTCTCCGCATGGATCCCGTCGGCGCGGACGAACAAGCACAGGTGTCTGCTCCCTCGGTGGAAGCGGACGTAAACGCGAAGACGATTCCCGTGCCGATCATCGTTCCTTATACGCTCGACGAGCCGAACGCGCTTCTTCTCGATCAGGCGGAATACGCGCTCGACGGCGGTGAATACGAGCCTGCGGACGAGATCCTCCGTCTCGACGATATCTGCCGCGCGAAGCTCGGTTGGCAGGATCGAAGAAGCAACGTCATTCAGCCATGGGCAATGGAGCAGGAGCCGCCCACGCATATACTCAATCTCCGCTTCCGTATTGACTCCGAGATCGGATACGAGGGCGCAAAGCTCGCGATCGAGGACGCGGAATCTGTGAAGCTGAAGTGGAACGGCGAGGACGTTCCGAGCAAGGTCGTCGGTTGGTACGTTGACAAATCGATCAAGACTGTCGCGCTCCCCGCGCTGAAAAAGGGTGAAAACATTCTCGAGGTCGCGGTCCCCTTCGGCAAGAACACGAATACGGAATGGGCGTATCTGCTCGGCGACTTTGGCGTGGAGGTCTGCGGACGATTCGTCCGTGTCGTCGCCGCGAGAGAAAAGCTGGCGTTCGGTAACATCACCGCGCAGGGACTTCCTTTCTACGGCGGTAATATCACGTATCACGTTCCGATCGAAACGAAGGGCGGCGATCTTTCCGTGCGATCCTCCAATTATAAGGGCATTATGCAGTCCTTCACGCTTGACGGCGGCGAGGAAATGCCCGCGATCTATCCGCCCTATACCGTGAAGCTCGAAAACGTGGCGGCGGGCAAGCATACCCTTGACGTCACGCTCTACGGTCACCGCCGTAACGGCTTCGGCCCCGTTCATCTCGCGAATCTCAAGGAGACTTGGATCGGGCCGACCGCATGGCGCTCCACGGGCGAAGCATGGTGTTACGATTACATGATCTGCGAGGAAGGCATTCTGACCACGCCCGAAATCAAGGAAATGCCGTCCAAGTGACGTAGAAGAGAAAAACTGATCTTCATATAAATATTTATAATAAGAAAGGAAAGAATGACGATGGAAGCCGTTTCTTTGAAGGACAGAGAAATTCTGCGCGAGCTGGCTATGAAAAAGGCCGCGCTTGCGCATTGCGCCCGTAACGACGAGATCCTCGCTATGTGGCACGCGCAGGCGAAGGGCGTTCGCGATACGCCGACGGTCCGCTTGCTTTTTTCGAATTTTCCGAGAGAGGTCGTGACACCCCGTTTGCGTTGCGAGGGGGAGGACGCGCGAAAATTGGAGGCTCGTTTGCTCGCTTCCATGGTGGGAAGAGAGCTTTTTGACGACGATACTCCCATCTCCGATCGATTGGAGGTCGGTCTCTTCGGCGGCGCGTATCCCTTCGGCAAGCGCCCCTCGATCAAGCGCGCGGAAGGTACGATGGGCTTTCACATTGAGCCGTTGACGGACGATATCGAGGCGGATTTTGATATCTTCGAGGGCGGTACGTTTTCCGTCAATCTCGAATCCACGCAGGCGTATTGCGCTTGGGTCGACGAGCTGATCGGGGATATTCTGCCGACGAAGATCGTCATGCATTCGTTGACGGGCGCGATCACGAATCCGCTCGTCATGCTGATCGGTCTGGAAAATTACTATCTGTCGATGTACGATGCGCCCGAAACGCTGCATCGCATTATGGATATGGCGACGTCCGTATACGAGCGCTACTACGATTTTCTGGAGGAAAAGAAGCTTTTGCTTCCGACGAACGAATTCTCCGGCGTGGCGCAGGAGTCCTTCGCGTTCACGGATGAGCTTCCCGCAGAGGGACCTATCACTTCGGTCGGTGAGACGTGGGGCTTCCTCGAATCGCAGGAAACGACGGCGGTCGCTCCCGAGACGTACGGTGAATTCGTCTACCCCTATCTCGATCGTCTGGTGAAGAGATACGGCCTTCTTTCTTACGGCTGCTGTGAGCGGGTGGACGCGCTTTGGGAGGATTATCTCTCCAAATGGAAAAATCTGCGCAAGCTTTCCGTTTCGCCGTTCAACGACGAAGCGCGTATAGGCGAATATCTTCGCGGTACGCGCGTGGTCTATTACAGTAAGCCCCGCGCCGAGTTCGTAACGAATCCGGGTCCCTTGGACGAAGAAGCGATCCGCCGTTACTTCAAGGGCGTTGCCGAGGCATCGAGCGGATGTCTGCTCGAGGTCGCTCAACGCGAGGTTGGCACGATCTTCGGTGACTATAACCGAGGCAAACGCTACGTGGAGCTTGCGAAGGAATCGATCGCGAAATATTGGAAGCCGTGATCAAAACACACGATACGCCCGACTCTCGTAAGGAGAGCGGGCGTGTTTTCTTGAACTTTCAATTTGAAGAAATCTATTGACAATCCGAGCGATTTCATGTATACTATTTTATTATACTTTATTTATTTGTAAGAAAAAGGATTGTCAAACATGACTCACGCATTGATTCACGCGATCAAGGACACGTTGACCTTGATTCCGTTTTTGTTTTTAACCTATTTGCTTTTGGAATGGATCGAGCATAAGGCGGCGAAAAAGACCGCCGATCTTGCCGTGAAGGCAGGAAAACTCGGACCTCTCGCGGGCGGTCTTCTCGGCGCCGTTCCGCAATGCGGCTTTTCCGCTTCCGCCTCGAATCTGTATGCGGGCGGTGTTATTTCCGTCGGCACGCTCATTGCGATCTTCATTTCCACCTCGGACGAGATGCTCCCCATCATGATCTCGGAGCAGATCGCGCCCGTTCGTATCCTTCTCATTCTCGGTGTCAAGGTGCTGATTGGCGTTCTCGTCGGCTTTGTCGTGGATTTCGCTCTCCGTTTCGTCAAAAGACCTGACAGAAAAGAGCGGATCGCCGCGATCTGCGAGGATGAAAATTGCCGTTGTCACGAGGGGCTTTTCCTTTCCTCTGTGTTCCATACGCTTCAGATCGCGTTCTTCATCTTCCTGCTTTCGTTTCTGATCGGACTTGCGATCCATCTGATTGGGGAAGATCAGCTTTCCGCTTTTGCGGCGAGCGCGGGCGTTTTTGCTCCTATTGTTGCCGCGCTGGTCGGATTGATCCCCAATTGCGCGTCCTCCATCGTCATTACAGAGCTTTTTCTCGGCGGCGTGATCACCACGGGCGCGATGATCGCGGGGCTCATCGCCAATTCGGGCGTGGGACTTCTCATTTTGTTCCGTGTCAATAAGCGTATCCGCGCAAATCTTCTGATCGTGCTGACCGTATTTTTCGCGGGAGCGATAACGGGAATTCTTTTCGATCTGATCGGGATCGTGTTATAATGCCGTGACGGAGCTCATTTTTATAAAATAAAACGGGAGATACTGCCTGACTTCTCATAAGGAAGTTTCGCAATATCTCCCGTTTATTCTTTTTTACGACTGCTTGATATGAACGTCCATTTGCTCAAAGGGGATCTCGATGCCCTCGCGGTCGAAGCGTTCCTTGACGGCTTCGAGCATACCGAATTTCACCGTCCAGTAATCCTCGGTTTTGACCCAGACGCGCGTTGTGATCTTGGTTGCGGAGGGGGTATGCTCACTGATACGAACGAAGGGAGGAGAATCCTTCAAAATCAGCGGATGGCTCTCGATGATCTCGGAAAGGATATCCTTCACCTTCTTGAAATCCTCCGCATGCGCGATGGAAAAGATCTCGTCCACGCGGCGCGTATCCTTGCGCGAGTAGTTCACGATGGAGCCGGAGGAAAGAGCGCCGTTCGGAATATATACGGTCTTGTTGTCGGGGGTACGGAGCTTGGTATTGACGATATGGATATCCTCGACGGTTCCGAGAAAGCCTTGCGCCTCGATGAGATCGTCGATACGGAAGGGGCGCGTCAGAATAATGAGAACGCCGCCCGCCATATTGGAAAGCGCGCCGTTGACCGCGAGTCCGATACAAACGCCGAAGGAGGCAATGAGAGCGGTGAAGGCGCTCGTGTTGATGCCGACGTAGCTGACGAGACAGACGGTCACGACGAGCTTCAACACGATTTTGAGGATATAAGCGACCGTGCGCATGATGGTTTTGTCCGCGCGGTGCTTTTCGCCCGATCTTTCGATCTGCTTAGCGATGAGATCGATGAGCTTGAAGGTAATGACCATGAGCGCGAGCGCGATGATGAGCTTGACGCCTACGTTCGTTGCCCAGTTCATGAGCGCGGTTGCGACGGAGTTGAAAAATGATTGCCAATCCATACGGTCTCTCCTTTATCAGTCGTGATATCCTCTTTCGCGGAGAAGCGCGAGGATCTCGTCGGGATTGTTGCACGTGATGAGATATACGCCGTGCGCGATGGCATCGTCAACGCCGTTCGCGTCCTTGACGGCGGCACCTGCCCAAGGTTGTACGCCGCGCTCGATCATGGCGTCGAACGCTTCCTTGCTCGCCATATAGGGAGAGCCGAACATACAGCAGCAATACGCGTAGGAATAGGGGTCGACCGCGCATTCGCCGAGGCAGCTCTGTGGGAAAAATACGTGCTGACGGTACTTGTTGCCGTATTTTGCGTGAACGTATTCGTTGAGCTTGCCGCTGAAGCTATTGATGACCACGCGATCGGTGAAGCCGTATTCGTCGATGATCCCGAGGATCTTGTCGCAGAAGTCGAACGCAAGCTGCTCTCTGCCATCGGTGGGGTATTCCTTCAGCTCCACGTCGACGGTCATCGTCGGGTGGTCCTTGATGAATTCCATGAATTCACGGAAGGTGGGGATTCTTGCGCCTGCGAATTCGGGACCTTTTTTTACGCCGAAATCCAGCTCGCGAAGCTCGTCGAGCGTCATGTCGATGACCTTGCCGACGGCGTTTGCGGTTCTGTCCACTCTGTCGTCGTGAATGATGACCGCTTCGCCGTCCTTTGTGAGACGGACGTCAAGCTCGATCTGGTCAACGCCCGCTTCGATTGCCGCGCGGAAGGCTTCCATGGTGTTTTCGGGATAGCGCGCGCTGAGTCCTCTGTGTGCCGCAACGTAAATATAGTTTTTGCTCTGCTTCCAGTAATTCATTGTGATTTCCGTGCCTTTCGTTTCTTTTTGATGATTTATCCGAGTGAGATCGTGAAGCTTTCGTTCCATTTTCGTTTCGGAAGTCGGACGGTATAGCTTTCTTTTTCGGTAACAAGCTCTGCGGAGGATTCTCCGATCACACGGAGCCCCTTCGGCGCACCGATCAGCTCGAAGACGTAAGCGCGTTCCTCGGGCATATCCCGATAGCCGTTGCCGCTCGGCGTGACCGTCAGCGTGAAAGCGCCGTTTTCTTCTTCGTAACGCAAATGCGTTTTCAGATAAGAGCCGTTTTCATATTCTCTTGAAATGCCGTCGTCCTCGTATAAGGTGAATTCTCCGCTATCGCCCGCGTAGCATCGAACGGTGAGCGTTTCGGGAGAACGGCTCGTCATTCGGTTCGTGTAATCCTGCATGGGAATCGGCACGCCCGCTCTGACGAGGAGAGGGAATTCGTGGAGAGGCGATTCGATCACGTGATCACCCGCGCCGAAGCGCTCACCCGTAAAGAAGTGGTAATACGTTCCGTCGGGGATCCAGACCTTTTGCTCCGCCGCACCGTTTTCGCCCATCGGCGTTGTGACGGGCGCGCAGAGGAAGGCTTTTCCGAATCGGTATTGTTGCGGGTTGCGATATGCGTTTTCGTTGTGCGGATGATCGATATACATGGAGGCGATCATCGGATCGCCGTCGGCGTAGCCTATATAGGCGAGGGAATAGATATAGGGCATGAGGCGCGAACGCAGACGGTAGATCTTGCGCATAGCCGAGCAAGCCTCCTCGCCCCATTTCCATGGACGGCGGTCGAGCTTGGCATTGCGTTCGGAATGGGCGCGCAGACAAGCGGAAAAACCAGAAAACTGCGTCCAACGAACGTAAAGCTCGGCGCACGCCTCTCCGAAAAAGCCGCCCGTATCGTGTCCCCAATAGAAAAGACCTGCATTCGAGGAGCTTGCCGTGAATTCGACCTCGAACGCGAGACATTCCCACGTCGCTTTCGTGTCGCCCGAAAAGCAGATCGGGTGCTTGTGATCTCCGAACCCGCCGAAACGGCTGAAGGAAGCGCCGCGCTTTCCGTTTTTCATGGAGTGATGATAATAACAGTAATTCAGCCAGGGAAGGTGCTTCAGCGCCGTTCCCTTGATGACGGGCTTCAGATGGTCCTGTTGCCAATCGACCCACCAGAAGTCGACACCCTCCGCTTCGCGCTTGTCGTGCGCGGTTTTGAAAAGCGCGTTCATATAGCGACGGTCGCCCGCATCGAATTCGAGGTCGATCCCGCTTTCGGGCGGAACGCCCATTTCGTTCATGAAGTCCGCGTAGACCTCCTCGTGCGAGCGCACGCCGTCGTGCGGATGATCGTTGAGCGTGACGGCAATGCCTCTTTCGTGAAGCTCACTCAGAAGCGCCTTCGGATCCTTGATCAGACGGGTGTTCCACGTATAACCCGTCCAACCGAGGTTCGTTGCGTGGCCGTATCCCGATTTCGCGCGGTGCTTTTTGCAGGCCTCCGTGCCTCTGTACGTCCAATCGTGATGATGCCAATCCATGTCCAGCACCATGACGTCGAGCGGAAATCCGTTCTGTTCGTATTCGTCCGCAATCTGCAGGATCTCATCGTCCGTATACGCCCACCAGCGCGAATACCATGAGCCGAGCATATATTTTCGAGGCAGAGCGGCGGGACCGGAAAGGTAGAAAAGCGTGCGGAGCGCTTTTTTGTAATCCGAGCCGTATCCGAAGAGATAGAGATCCGTTCCGCGTTTGCGGAGCGTTTTGCGAAGCCAACCGTCTTCGATCTCCGCACCTGCGCCGTCGTCGATGGCAAACCAACCCGAGCGGGAAAGCAGACCGTCGTCGGTTTTGCGGTATCCCGTCACGCCGTCCAGCGTGGCGAGCGCGCCTCCGAGATTTTTTTCACTCTTCATGCCGAAATGCCACGGCTCGCCGTAGATATCGGCGCGGAGATTGTTTTCGGAAAAGCCGTTTTCGCCCTGATCGAGATAGCGGAGCGTGATGGCTTCCGTTCGTATTTCGACGGAGTTTTCCGTCTGCGCGAGCTTCACCGCGCACCCGTTGTGGCGGCGGTTGACGGCGAAAAGGGTTTCTCTGTCGCAGAAAACGCCGCTTTCCGACCATTCGCAACGGATCAGATTTTCCGTTATGACCGTGAAACGTGCCTTGCCGCGCGTAACGGTGTACAATTCATTGTTTTCCATAGGAGTCCTTTCTTTTGCGCGTCCTCGTCGGCGCGTCGGTTCACTCCTCCTCGGCGTATGCGGAGAGGATCTCGATGATCTCGGGCGCGGTGGTCGCGGTATTCATCGTTCCTCTTATGCGGGAGGAGCCCGAGAGTCCCTTCGTATAGTAAGCGATGGCGGCGCGGCTTTCCGCAACGGCGACGCGTTCGCCCTTTTCCTCGATCATGAAGCGGAAGTGACGGAGCGCCTCGCGGATACGTTCCTGCTTGGTCGGCGCAACGAATTGATCGCCGAGATGGATCTCTTCGAAAAGCCACGGGTTTCCGAGCGCGCCTCTTGCCACGGCGACGCCGTCGCAGCCCGTTTCGCGAACCATCTTTTCGGCATCGGCGGCGCAGAAGATGTCGCCGTTTCCGATGACGGGAATGCTCACGGCTTCCTTGACCGCGCGGATGAATTCGGGATGGATGCCGGGCGTATACATTTCGTTTCTCGTTCTCGCGTGAATACAAAGCGCCGCCGCACCGCTATTTTCCATTCTTTTTGCCATATCCACAACGTTGCGGGAGGCGTCGTCCCAACCGAGACGGAGCTTGACTGTGACGGGCATATCTCCGCACACGCGGACCATGGCGCGCACGATTGCTTCCGCCGTTTCGGGCGTTCTCATCAGCGCGCTTCCGTCACCGCATTTGACGACCTTCGTCATCGGGCAACCCATGTTGACGTCGATGGCGGCGGGGGCGATCCCGCTTTTCGCGGCAAATTCAAGCAGGATCTCGGAGGCTCTCGCCATCGTTTCCGGCTCGCTTCCGAAGATCTGGATGGCGATGGGCGTTTCGTATTCGCGGATCGCGGCGAGGATCGGCGTTTTCTTGTCGCCGTAGCAGAGCGCCTTCGCGGAGACCATTTCCGTCGTCATATAGTCCGCGCCGTGCTCCTTGCAGATACGGCGGAATGCGGCATCGCCCATGCCTGCCATCGGCGCGAGAAATACCGTCCCGTAC
>JAZRLQ010000182.1:0-6063 GCA_045646925.1 Eubacteriales bacterium | reverse complement strand
CTCCTTGGCTCACAGAACGACATGGCTACGATCCGACTTGTCTCCGTTCACTTTGAGGATATCGGTCACGACGAAAATCATCACGACGTTACCTTTGAAAACGCGCAGGCGCGTGAGCGTACGCAGGTCATCATGGATATCGCAAACCAGACCGGCGGCTTCGTCGTCGGTACGGGCGATCTTTCCGAGGTTGCGCTCGGCTGGTCCACCTACAACGGCGACCATATGTCCATGTACGGCGTGAACGCGGACGTTCCGAAGACGCTCGTTCGCTATCTCGTTGCTTATTTCGCAAGCACGATGGAGGGCGAAGCGAAGGCTTGCTTGCTCGACATTCTCGATACTCCCGTCAGCCCCGAGCTTCTTCCCGCAAAGGACGGCGAGATCACGCAGAAGACCGAGGATATCGTTGGTCCTTACGATCTCCACGACTTCTTCCTTTATTATACCATCCGCAAGGGTTATACCCCCGACAAGCTCTACCGTGTGGCAACGCGCGCGTTTGACGATGAATTCGATGGCGAGACCGTCATGAAGTGGATGAAGAAATTCTACAGCCGCTTCTTCACTCAGCAGTTCAAGCGCTCCTGCGTGCCCGACGGTCCCAAGGTTGGTTCCGTTGCTCTTTCTCCTCGCGGAGACTGGCGTATGCCCAGCGACGCCATGTCCACGGCTTGGCTGAACGAGCTTTGATCAATAAGCGGAAAGGAAAATGAAAACGATGTTTCCCGAAATCAAAAAGAATTTTGGCTTCGGCTGTATGAGACTGCCGCTTCTCGAAAGCGGAGATGTTGACTACGCCGAGTTTACGAAGATGGTCGATACCTTTATCGACGCGGGCTTCAATTATTTTGATACCGCTCACGGCTACCTTTCCGGCAAGAGCGAGATCGCGCTTCGCGAATGTCTGACGAGCCGTCACGACAGATCGGAATATTTGCTTGCAAATAAGCTTTCCCATAACTTTTTCCAGACGGAAGAGGATATTCGTCCCTTCTTTGAAAGCCAGCTCGCAATTTGCGGCGTGGATTATTTCGACTTCTATCTCATGCACGCGCAGAATTCCCGCTATTTCGAGCAGTACAAGGCTTGCAACGCCTACGAGATCGCTTACGAGCTGAAAAAGGAAGGCAAGATCCGCCACCTCGGTATGTCCTTCCACGATACCGCGGCGGTTCTCGATCAGATCCTGACCGAAAAGCCCTTTATCGAATTCGTTCAGATCCAGCTCAATTATCTTGATATGGAAGACGCGGGCGTGCAGAGCCGTCTCTGCTACGAGGTCTGCCGTAAGCACGGCAAGCCCGTTCTCATCATGGAACCCGTCAAGGGCGGCAGACTCGTCAAGCTTCCCGCAGAAGCCGGCGCTCTTTACGACGCGCTTGGCGGCGGCAGCTACGCAAGCTACGCGATTCGCTACGCGGCCAGCTTCGAGGGCGTCGTTATGGTTCTCTCCGGCATGAGCGATATGGCGCAGATGAACGATAATCTCTCCTATATGAAGGATTTCCGCCCCATGAACGAGGCGGAATACGCGGTCACCGCAGAGGTTTGCAAGATCCTGCGCAGACAGGATATGATCGCTTGCACCTCTTGCCGTTATTGTGAGGACGGTTGTCCGAAGAAGATCGCCATCCCCGATTTCTTCACCTGCCTCAACGACGTTCATACGGGCTCGGGCGAGCCCGAAAAGGCGTACGCCGCTTTTACCGAAAACAGAGGCAAAGCATCCGATTGTATTGGTTGCGGAAAATGCGAAAAGGTATGTCCGCAGAAGCTCCGTATCCGTACGCATCTCAAGGAAGTTGCGAAGGTTTTTGATAATTGATCCCATATACAGAAAAATGGCGCGACCGTGGTCGCGCCATTTTTGCGTTATCAAGTATTCAGATAAAGATCTTCTTCGCGATGGATTCGCGCAGGGGTCGGCATATGCCGACGATGATGAGCGCGAGACCGAGGAGCGCGAATGCGATGAGGGGATAGATTGACCAGAAATAGAATTTCGGGGGTGTGAAGGTGACGTGGAGCAGCATTTCGATCATGACGATGAAAGCGCCAGTGAGGATGGAAGCGCCGCCGGAGATGAAGAAATAGCCTCTTCCGATGTAGCGGGAGAGTGTGATGACCGCGGTCACAATGAGTGTAGCGACGACGGCGACGGGGAGCGCGAACGTGAGAAACCATTTTCCATGAGAAAATTCGTTGATGAACCAGAGATAGAGGGTTATCGCCGCGAAATCACACGGCACGAAGATGACGGGATTCGGTCTCGAGAACCACATCGGCAGGAGAATGATGATATAGGATAACGTAAGTCCGCCGATCGCGTACAGAGACCAGCGCAGTTGATCGAAAATGGATACCTCGCAAACGACGAGCTGGATCGCGAGCATGACGAAAAACATCGTGATGAGGAAGAGGATCCCGCGTCGGTTGACACGCGAATGAGGTCTTCTGTACGGAGGATAATTGGGCGCGACTTCCTTTTGCGTGAGCTCGGGGTGGAACACCGTCGTTCCGCAGAGGGGACAGCTTTTTTCGGTGTCGGCAAGCTCGACGCCGCATTTGATACAAAACATAGCAGATTCCTTTCTGTTTTTCCCGTTTTTCAACGGTCGGATTTCTTTTTGGGCAGAGATTCTATGCTGGCGCGGTTGCTTTCAACCTTGGAATGAATGCCGAGTCCGCGCAGAACCTTATAAAATTGCATTTCAAGCTCCGGCTCGACAGTATTTCTGATGAAATGGAAATAGAGCGTGTCGCCGTAAGAGATCGCGGAGCAATTGTACGGTGAGGTCGCCTGCGGTGTCAGAACGAAATCGAAGCGGGTGATATGCTCCTTCATGATCTCGGGTACGGTTGCCATGCCGAGATTGGAGAAGGTCACGGTGGACTTTCTTTCTCCGACGGCGAGGAAAACGGATTTCATGACGATGTTTTTCACGAAAAGGGGCATGATCTTGATGATGGGCAGGATCTCACTGTTGACATTGGTCGTGAATTTCGCACGCATATGCTTTGCCGTGATCTCGATGCCCATCTGGAAAGCGACGATCTTGCAGATCTCTTCGAAGCTGTATTCGCCGCGGTTGGGGCAGACCTCCGGGGTCATATACAGAACGAAATTGCGGAGGCTCTCGCTCGGGAACATTTTTCTGAGATTGACGGGAAGGAGGATCTTGACGGGTTTGCGCTTGCGGATATCGGGCACGTGCTTTTCCTGTATTTCGATGGATGCCTGTATCAGCACCGCGGTCAGAAAAGCGGTAATGCTGACGCCGTATTTTTTAGCGGCTGCGTGGACCTCGCTGACGGGAAGGAGGAACGCGGTGTTCGTTACGAAGCCGTCGGGATCCTTTGTTCCTTTGATACGGAAGGCATCCGTGTCTTTTCTGCTGAGCGCGGCATCGCCCTTGTATTTGATGAAGCTATCCTCCATCTCCTCCTCGTGAGGCTCTTCGCGGCGGTCAAGTACGCCCTTTTCGGAGGGAACGGAAATGCCGTGAAGCTGCTCCAGATATTCCGCAATCAACGTTTTCAGAAAAACGAGTCCGCCGTTTCCGTCCGTCAGAGAATGGAAAAGCTCGACGGCAACGCGATTTTCATAAACGAGCACCTTGAGCGCGCAACGGCTGACGTCCTTTGCCGTCATTTGCTCGAGCGGGTGGCCCTTTTCCGCGGAAAGCGAGGGCGCTTCGGAAAGCTCCTCCAGATAGTACCAGAAAACGCCCTTGCAAAGTCGTACCGCCATGGAGGGAAATCTCCGAACCGTGACGTCCAATGCGGATTGCATGACGTCCTTGTCGATCGGCTCGGTCAGCGTTGCGGAAAGTCGGAAGGAATTGGACCAGTTTCGGCTTTGCGCGGCAGGGTAGATCTTCGCGGCGTTGTCGAGGCGCATCCAACGCAATTTGCGCGGACGGGGGAGTCTATCCTTGAGGAAACGGTTGATCGCCGCGTAATCGTCGCTTCGTTCCTTCAAATTATAGAGAATGTAGGCGTGCCACAGATCTTCGCCAACGATCAGCTCGCTTTGACATCCGCTTGCGAGAAGCTTTTCGTGGAGCAAAACGGCATCGTCGCGCATGATCTCGTCACCGCCGACGAGGATCAGAGAGGGCGGCATTTGCGAAAGATCGGCAAACAGAGGAGAGACGAGAGGGTTCTTTCGGTCATTCGTGTAGAGCGACGCGAAGAAATCCAATCTCTTTTTTGTGATGGAGAGGTCTTTGTTCTTATTTTTCTGATAGGATTCGCCCGAAGCGGTCAGATCCGTCCACGGAGAGATCGCGATGATCCCACAAGGGAGCGGGAGGTTTTGCTCGCGGAGCTTTACGCAGAGAGAGTAGAGAAGTCCTCCTCCTGCACTTTCACCGCACAAAACGATGCGGCTTCCGTCGTAGCCGTGTGTCAGCAGATACTGATACGCGCACAACGCGTCCTCGAGCGGAGCGGGGAACGGGTGCTTTGGCGCGAGTCGATAAGCGGGCGCGAACACACGGATGCCGAATCGGGAGGCGAGCATGGCGCCGACACCCTTTGCGTAGCCGATATCACCGCAGCAATAGCCGCCGCCGTGCAGATACAGCATAATGGCGTTTCTCGTATCGTCCTTCGGCGCGACTCTTACGCAATCGAAATTCTCCAGATTGTACACGGAGAAATCCAGCGTTTTTTTGCGCGCCATCGCCATGATCTCGCCGAGCTTTTCCTGTCCGCGCCGCGCGGTCTCCAAACGAGATTCCGTAAGCAGAGGACGGAACAGTTCGAGCTGTTTTCTTGCGAATTTTATGGAAAAAGGCATATGTTTTTTCCTTTCTTGCTTTCTTTTTAACGGTTAACAAATGTATTATACCATAATTGTGTAAAAAAATCAAGACTTGTCGCGGAATATCGGAATTTCGACCGCTGAAATACGTATGTCAGTTACTATATGAAAAAAGAGAGACTTTCTCTTGGAAAATCTCTCTGTCCGGTTTTGCTTCTGTTTGGGATTCAGATCCATCTCATTTTTTTCTCGATCATGTTTCCGTCAACGAAAAGAAGACTGCTCGTACCGTTATAGGCTGCTTCGACGTAATGACCGTTGATCTGCGCACGCAATGCGTGGGGAGGTTCAAATACGCCTTCGAACTCGTCGTATACGTTGCCGTTGATCACAAGCTCGTTCGTGTGCTTGACTCTTCTGTAGCATATATCGAGATCGAATACGCGCGCCTGCAGAAAAACGCGGTGCTTGATCTCCTTGTCAGCGATTCTCAGAATGGGAGAATTCGGTATTTCGCATGAGTCGTATGCTTCGTTTACTTCAAGAGACGGATTTGCCGATTCCTCTTCGGCGGGTAGTGCCTTGAGCTTGCGGTACGCGCGGATCCCGACGATCAGATCGTAGATCACCCAAGCGTGAAACGCGAGGCTGATTAGAAGGTCGATGGGGGAATCGCTGAGCAGAAACAAGCCTGCAGTATCAAAGCCGAAGAGCACGAGCGCGAAGATCAGCCAACCGCCGCGGTTCTTTCTCGACATGATCCATGCGAGAAAATAAAGAAGTGTCAGTACGACGGAAACGATCAAAAGTGTTATGAAGAAGGAATTATCGAGGAAAGGCATATCCTCCCAGCCTTCCGTATAATAGTCGTCGGGGAATCGTCCGCACACATACATTCCGAGGCTTGTGATAAAGTAGGGAATGAATGCGGACAAGAGAAAATAGGCGTCGTAGTTTGCAGTGAGCAGCGCCAGATTGATCGCTGTGCTGATAAAGATGATCGAGAGGAAGCTCCTTGACGATTTGTATCTCTGTTCAAGGATCTGGCGTTGGGATTGCGGTTTTTGCGGGAATACGTTTGCCATGATGAGCGGTCCTTTCTTTGTTATCCCGTCGAAGTCGGATATCTATATTTAGTATAGAACATTTCCGCCCCAAAATCAACTGCAAATCGGGAATTTGAGGGGAGGGATTTTCAAGTGAAATATTCGGCTTGCGCCGAATGTGAAATAATTCACTTTGTGAATTGTGAAATATCTCCCTTCGGTCGATGTGAAATGAAATTCGCCTCT